>DATJMR010000185.1:0-3041 GCA_035508595.1 Dyella sp. | reverse complement strand
ATTGAAGTGCAGTTAACGGGATTGTCGCATCCGGCAACCTCAGCCATGATCTGCACCGTTCCATCGCTTTGCGGCGAAGCGGTGACGATAATCGTGTCATCTTGGTATACGGTCTGCGACGAGGCCCCGGCGCGCTGTGTGGTTGTGATGCCGACATGCTGCGCATCCATCCCCACCGGCAGGGCAAACAATGTATCGCCCACGCGGCCGATCGCTGCATGTACGGTGCCGTTGCGATCATTGATTTGAATGTAGCGGACGCCATGGCGCTCGAACACGTAAGCGTGCCAATACGGGCTCGCGCTGCGATCCGGAGCGTTGGGCCAGGATTGCCCAAGGCCGGAGGCAGGCGCGGTTTGCGCCGAAACGACGGTAACCGCCAAGCTGGCGACGACCCCGCCGACACAAACCCATTTACGAGCAATACGAGAACCGAAACGAAACATGGCGCGTCCTTTGTATGAGTGATGACATCCTCTGGGGGCCGAAATGTATCAGCGAGCACTCATCTCTTGAACGAGATTTTTCATACGCGCGGCGTCGGCTTTATCCGCCACAACGCATTGAAAGTGATTTAAGAGTGACTTCTCCGCAGGCGGCGCTTCGGGTCGGCGGCCTCTGTGTGGATCCAGACAGCATCGACGGATAAAGCAAAGCCATCGCGAGCTTAGAGGGAAATGTCTAGTCTTCCGCATCACGTCATGCGTTGGGAACTTTGAGTGGTGCGTTCGTGCTGCGCTGTCCATGGCGACAGGCGTGCTGGACAAATCTGATGCGTTACGAAGATGTATTCGGACACATCCTAGTGTTTGGAGCTGATAGCACGCTTTTTAAAAATGGTGCGAACGTTAAATCACCCCGACTGCATCGCCTGTTGGGTTATGTACGCGACGCGATGCAAGCGGCACTCATAAGGCAGCAGTCGGCGGAAGGCAGGAGATTAAGCAACCACCCTCAACTTCGGGACATGACATATGAGAATCCATTTCATCATTCGCACAATCATGGCCATGGCGCTCTGCTCGGCCGCGTTTTCCGCCGCAGCACAAACGCGCTACTTCTCCTTCGTAACGCCTGATGACGGCCGCAAGTCGACATCCCGTCACCCTGAAGAGATAGGACAGGTACTCACCGAATTCGTGATTGCGGTCGACGACCCCGCCACCATAAGGCACATCGTGGGCATTCTTGACGGCACATACCTTGGCAGGGCTGTCCACATCAAGGGGTTGGTCGTGAAGGATCGCGCCGACTACAACAAGAGCTGGTCGTATTACCTCGACCCCGCTTCCATCGAACTATTTGATACCCAACCAGAAGAATGCGATGCGACGGCATCCATGGTCGAGCAGAATCTTGACCAGGTTGGCGGAAGTTTTTTGCCGGGCGGTATCTGGTGCCCCTGGAGTTCGAAATTATTGCGAGAGGTGCCGGCGTCTCTGGGGCAAAGCGTTACGAATCACGGGAACGCGATGCGGCGGTAGTTGATCGCATTTAGCTGGCCTGGTCCATGTCATTTGTGATGGATCGATATCGGGTTTTCCCTCATCTTGTTCTGAAATCTAGATACTTCAAAACAAGCGTCAATCCGCTGTGCATCTTCGATCTGGATCCTTCGATCCAGATCGAGCGTGCGGAGGATCCGGACATCCCTTGCGGCCTATCGACGGAGAGCAAATAAAACGCCGTGTCCGGGAAGCTGCAGCTGATGGTTCTCCAGCAAGCCTTGATCCAAACCGTGACCCGACAGCGGCTGCGCGCCTTCGAAGCCAGGCAATACCAGTGATTGAGGTTGCTTGCTGAGGTTGAAGACGGCGAGCACCTGCTCGCCTTCATGCTCGCGGACGAAGGCGAGTACCGGTTCGGGCGTATCCAAGAAGCGGATGTCGCCACGGCGCAACGCCGGTTGCGCAGCACGCCATTGCATGAAGCGGCGGAACCCGTGCAGCACCGAATCGGGGTCCACTTCCTGATGCGTGACCGCGAGCGCCTTGTGCGCTTCGTCGATCGGCAACCACGGCGCAACCTGGCTGAAGCCGGCGAAGGTGCTGTCATCCCACGGCATCGGCGTGCGGCATCCGTCGCGGCCTTTGAAATTGGGCCAGAAGGCGATGCCGTAAGGGTCGCGCAGCGATTCATACGGAACATTCGCTTCGGTCAGGCCGAGTTCTTCGCCTTGATACACGCATACCGACCCGCGCAACGAACACACCATCGCCGTGAGCAGATTCGCCAAGCGCGGCGATGCATTGCCGTTGCCCCAGCGGGTGAGCACACGCTCCACATCGTGATTGGAGATAGACCAGCACGGCCAACCTTCATTGACCTGTGCTTCCAGTTGCTCGACGGTGCTGCGGATATAGGTCGCGCTGAAATCGCTGCCTAGCAATTCGAAGCTATAGCCCATGTGCAAGCGATGGCCGTGCGTGTACTCGGCCATCGTCGCGAGCGAATCTTCCGAGGAGATTTCGCCAAGCGTGACGGCGGTGGGATAACGGTCGAGCAATGCACGCAGTTCGCCGAGAAAATCCAGATTCTCCGGTTGCGTGTTGTTGTACAGGTGATACTGGAACGCGTAGGGATTGTCCGGGCTGAAACCGCGACCCACGCGCTTCTCTTTCGGCTTGGGCGGGTTGTCGCGAAGCTGCGCGTCGTGGAAGCAAAAATTGATCGCATCCAGGCGCAAGCCGTCCACGCCTTTGTCCAGCCAGAAGCGCACGTTGTCCAGTACGGCCGCGCGCACCTGCGGATGGTGGAAATTCAGATCCGGCTGCGAGGCGAGAAAGTTGTGCAGGTAATACTGGCCGCGCCGCGGCTCCCATTGCCACGCCGAGCCGCCGAAGATCGACAGCCAGTTGTTCGGTGCGCTACCGTCGGGTTTGGCGTCCGCCCATACGTACCAGTGCGCCTTGTCGTTGGTCTGGCTTTCGCGGCTTTCCTTGAACCACGCGTGCTGATCGGAGGTGTGGCTGAGCACCTGGTCGATCATCACCCGCACGCCCAGCGCATGCGCCTTGGCGAGCAGGCGATCGAAATCGCCG
>DATJMR010000184.1:0-3288 GCA_035508595.1 Dyella sp. | reverse complement strand
GCATCGAGACTCGGCCCCGCAAGCAATTGGCAAAGCGCCTTACGCGCCTCGAACGGCAGGCTGCCGCTATCGCCTTCAAAAAGACCCTTGCCTTGCGGGTTATCCGCCACGGGTTCGATGACAGGGGAATCGTCCTCACGCAAATTCATGGCGTTTCTCTTTCAGGAACCACACAAGAGGAATGCGGGCGCGGCGTTCGCTGCCGTCGCTGCCCTGCCAGATAACGATTTCTTGCTCGTCGTCGGCCACTACACCGTGGCGCGTGGCCAACGATAGATAGCCGATGATGCTACCGAGGCCTTGTTCGGCCGGGCGGTGCGTCAGCACTCCGGCGATGGAAAGCTGATCGTGCTCGGCAAGAAGCTCGTGCAGATCGCGGCGCAGGCCGCGATAGTTGATTTCCGATTGCGCCACCAGCTCGCCGACGCTGTCCAGTGAAATGGCTGCGCCATCGCTGCGTGCGATGCTGCCGTTCACGCGCGCGCGGCGCGGATCGTGCAAACGCCATTGCGACAACGACCGCAAGCGGCTGGTGGTGAGTTGCAAGGTATAGGGTGTGCGCTGCCGCGCTCGTACTGAATCGCGCAATAGCAACGCCTCGGCTTGCGCCTGCTTGAGCAATTGGTTCAAGCGGCGCTGCTCAAGGTAACCGCGGCTCTGCACGAAGCCGCGCAGACTGCGCGCGAAATGCTGCAACACATCGTGCACATGACCGCCGCGATCGAGCATGACGCCGGTGAATCCGCGCAGGAACTGCCGCTCTTCGCGTTGCAGCTTGCGCGCGAAACCTCGCGACAATACCGCCTCCAGCGCAACATCGAGCTGTGCGCTTTGCTCGACGTCATTGAGCAAGCTCCAGAACGCGTGGAAGCTGCGCCCCGCCTCGCTGTCGCCGATCAGATCCACGCCTTCGAACAGCTTGTCGAGGATGTCGCCGCGTTCGCCTTCGTCGCCGATGATGCGTTCGCGGAATTCGCGGTTGAGCTGCTCGAAATCGTCGCGTACGCGGCGAAAATCTTCCGCCAGATCGTCCGCCAGCTGAATAATCTGGCGCGTACGTTCAAGCGCGCGCTTACCATCCAGTGCTGCGACCTTGCCGGCACAAGCGCGTGCGATTTCCGCCTCGACACGGTCGCGTTCGGCGTAAAGCGCGCTCAAGCGCGCTGCGGGATCGGTTTCGGTTTGCTCGGCGAGTTGCACGAGCTGCTGAATAACCAGCGCGAGACGACTCTCGGTGGCTGCGCTATGAGGCGTATCCAGGCCGCCAATGAAGCGGATGGCCTGCGCCGCCTGCGCGGACAGCTCGTATTCTTCTTCGTTCGCGCCTTCGGGAAGGCGGCGCTCCAGATAGCCTTGCGACAGCCAGTGCGCCACATAAGCCTGCGCGGTTCGTGGCAACTCGCGCGGCAGGTCGGAGGCGTTGACCGCATCCAGATGTTGCTGCAGACGCTCGTGCAACACCGAACCGGGCAAGCGCCGCTCGCTATCTTGCAACAAGGTTTGCAGCAAGCCGATCAGTTCGGGAGCGTGATCGGCGGCGAGCAGCCGCCACAATGCTTGTTCGCGCAGTCGCCGATAGCCGGCAATGCGTGCTTGCAACTTCATCTGCGCATGCGCTCCTGCTGCAAATGCATGTCTTCCCTTGGCTTGTCAGTCCTTCGAGGGCTCGCCGCGCAGACGCACATCGCCCGGCAGCATATCGGTGCGCTCTTCGCGTGCCTCGCGTTGCGACTCGAAGAAGCGCTGCACGTGCTGACACACATTCATGGTGTTGTCGCGCGCAATCGCGGAGACCAGGAACCACGGCTGGGTCCAACCCAAGCGCACGACGATATCTTCCGCGATCGCCTGGCGCTCGTCGTGCGGCAATACGTCGGCTTTGTTGAGCACCAGCCAGCGCGGGCGTTGCAGCAAGTGGGCGTCGAATTTTTCCAGTTCGTGCTCGATGGCGTGCACTTGCTCGACCACGTCGCTGCCATCGATGGGGGCGATATCCACGATATGCAGCAGCAAACGCGTACGCGACACGTGACGCAGGAACTGGATGCCGAGCCCCGCGCCTTCCGCGGCGCCTTCGATCAGGCCGGGAATATCGGCAATCACAAAGCTCTGGTCCGTACCCAGGCTGACGACGCCCAAGTTCGGGTGCAAGGTGGTGAATGGATAATCGGCGACGCGCGGCGTGGCAGCCGAAACGGCACGAATGAACGTCGATTTGCCTGCGTTGGGAAAACCGAGCAAACCCACATCGGCCAACAGTTTCAGTTCCAGCTTCAGCTCGCGCACTTCACCCGGCGTACCCGGCGTGGATTTGCGTGGCGCGCGGTTCACCGAACTCTTGAAGTGGATATTGCCCAGACCGCCCTTGCCGCCTTGTGCCACCAACAGCCGCTGACCGTGCACGGTGAGATCGCCGATGGTTTCATCGGTATCCACGTTCGTCACGACGGTGCCGACGGGCACGCGGATGGCAGTGTCCTCGCCGCCTTTGCCGTACATGTCGCTGCCCATGCCGTTCTGGCCGCGCTGCGCCTTGAAGCTGCGCTGATGGCGAAAGTCGATCAGCGTGTTGAGGCCTTCGTCGGCAATCAGCCAGACGGAACCGCCGGTACCGCCGTCACCGCCGTCCGGTCCGCCGAACGGAATGAATTTTTCGCGGCGAAAGCTGATGCAGCCGTTGCCGCCGTCACCGGCGTGGACTTTGATGATCGCTTCGTCGACGAATTTCATGGGATCAAAACCGTAGATAAGGGATCGTGGCGAAAGGACGATCTTGCCATATCGTCATCCTGACGAAGGTCGGAATGGCGGCAAAGCGTCGTCGAACACGATCCAGACAACCAATAAAACAAAAGCCCCGCCTGGGCGGGGCCTTCGTTGTCGCGCTAAGGCCTAATTAGCCTTTGACGACGCTGACGTAACGGCGGTTCTTCTCGCCGCGGACCTTGAACTCGACCTTGCCGTCGACCAGCGCAAACAACGTGTGGTCGCGACCCAGGCCAACACCGGTACCGGCATGGAACTGGGTGCCGCGCTGACGCACGATGATGTTGCCGGCTTCGATGGCCTGGCCACCGTAGACCTTCACGCCGAGGTATTTCGGGTTCGAATCGCGACCGTTGCGGGATGAACCTACGCCTTTTTTATGTGCCATGACTGTTTACTCCGGCTGTATCAGGCGTTGATGCCCGTGATCTCGACTTCGGTGAAATGCTGACGATGTCCCTGCTGCTTCTTGTGGTGCTTGCGGCGGCGGAACTTGATGATGCGGACCTTGTCGGCGCGGCC
>DATJMR010000183.1:0-4180 GCA_035508595.1 Dyella sp. | reverse complement strand
CTGCGCGGACTTGACGACCGAAATCAGCGGTCATCACGGCGATGGCATCATGGATGCCTTGGGTGTCGATCCCTATTTTGGTTCGCCGTTGGACCTGAAACACCATTTGCTCGGCATGCTGGCGAGAAATGCGCGCATTCCAGGCACGCTTCTTACCAAGCCGTTGATCAACCGCAGCTTCAAGCTTTGTTATGCGCTTGGCACATTGCAGATGAATGCGTTCGAGCGCCATTTTCCCGGCTCGCGTTTCAGCGATGGGGAAGTGGATGAGCTCTTTGGCTGGGACGTGTCCAAATGCTCGCGTAAGCGCATGGAGGCGTTTCATGACGATATGCGAGCCGCGGAGTCGGCCGAAGCGGTGCAACGCATGGTTCTGGTTGTGCTGGAGGCGGCCGGTTTCGCCAAGGGCATGTATACCGCCAAAGCGATGGGCTTGCGGCTTGCGTACCCGTATTGCGACGTTCCGCTGTGCGAATGGATTTTCAATAGCTTGCCCAACGACCGGCTTATCGGCCGCGGCGGCGTAAACAAGGTATTGATGCGTCGTTATATCGCGCAGCGCTTCCAAAAGCTGCCTTACGTGCAGAACAAGGGTTCGTTCCGCTTCGACGTGCAAGGTCTGGCCAAGCAGCGTTTCGAGCAAGTGCACGCGTTCGCCTTGCTCGCGCAGGCGCTTTTGCCTGGGGCGCCGAAATGGCTGGAAGACCATCGCCACTGCCTGGACAATAAGTTCTTCGCATCCAAATTCTATTTGCTTGCAGTGACGTTGCCGTGGCTGCTCAGCCGTCTTCGCGGCCATGGCGATGTTGCCGACCAAGGCGTGTCGTCTCTCGTGCCCTAAAGGAGCTTCCAATCCTGTTTGGACAGTGGGGATTTTGGGTAGCGACTAAGCATCCATCGGCATGGTTTCTACCGTTGACGGTTTCAGCGTTACCGGAATGGACTTGTACGTAGGCGTGCCCGATTCGGGATCGAAGCTATCCAGGCCAACCAGGCCATTGCCTTCGGGAAAATACATCGCCACGGTGCCAGCGGCGATCGGGTAGGCCACGGCGATAAAACCCCTTACCGCGCGCGTACTGCCTTGGATGCCCAAGGCGTTGGGGCCGACCACTTCTACGTCGATGCGGTCGCCATGTTGCAGTCCGCGCACCTTCAAATCGCCGGCATTGACAAACACCACGTCCCGTCTGCCGGTGATGCCGCGATAACGGTCGTTCAAGCTGTAGATGGTGGTGTTGTATTGGTCGTGAGAGCGGATGGTGGTTAACGTCAGATGCGTGGCGGGAAGACTCGGATCTTCGTTGACGCCTCTTGCGATCAGAAAGTGCGCTTTTCCATCCGATGTTGCCCATTTCCTTTCGGAGGCGGCGATATACAGCCGGAAGCCGCCGGGCTGACGCACGCGCCGATTGAAGTCGAGGAAATCGGGATAAACGATTTCGATTTTCTCGCGGATGCGATCGTAGTCGGCAACCAGGCTGTCCCAATCGACCTGCGTATCGGGAAGCGTAGCCTTGGCGATGTGCGCGACGATCCACGGCTCGGAGCGAAGATGCTCGGATGCAGGTGCCAGCTCGCCCGCGGAGGCGTGAACCATCGACATGGAATCTTCCACGGTGACGGATTGCGGCCCTTCGGCTTGAATATCCAGTTCGGTGCGTCCCAGGCACGGCAGAATAATGGCTTGCTTGCCGATGATCAGCTGCGAGCGATTGAGTTTGGTGGTGATGTGCACCGCAAGATCGAGACGGCGCATTGCCGCGAACGTCGCGTCCGGATCGGACATGGCTACCGCAAGATTGCCGCCCAGACTGATCAATACTTTGGATTGGCCGTCGCGCATGGCCTGGATGGCGCGCACGGCATCATGGCCGTGCTCTTTGGGTGGCCTGAATCCGAAAGCGCGCTCGATGCCGGCGATAAGCGCATCGTTGGGCTTTTCCGTAATGCCTACCGTCCGGTTTCCCTGCACGTTCGAATGACCGCGAAGCGGGCAAATGCCCGCGCCGGTACGTCCTATATTTCCGCGCAACAAAAGCAGGTTGGCGATCTGCTGAACGTTTTCCGTGCCGTGGGCATGCTGGGTGATGCCCATGCCATAGCACACGATGACACGCTGCGCCTGGGCGTAGACCTTGGCGATCGCTTCGATTTCCTCGCGCGGCAATCCCGACTTGGTAACGATGTCGTCCCACGATGTAGCATCCACATCGGCCTTCAACGCATCGATACCCGTGGTGTGCTCGCGTATGAAATCGTGATCGAGTACGCCGGCGACGCCCTTGGAAATGGCACGTCCATCTTCGTCGAAGAGCCACTTCATGATGCCTTTGAGCAAACCCAGATCGCCGCCGGATTTGATCTGGTAATAGGTCGATGCAATCGGCGTGGCGAGTCCCGCCACCATCTCCATAGGATCTTGCGGCGAGGTGAAACGCTCCAGTCCGCGTTCCGGCAGCGGATTGATCGCAACGATCGGCGCGCCGCGCTTGGATACTTCGCGCAGCGTCGCAAGCATACGCGGATGATTGGTTCCCGGGTTGTGACCGATGCAGAACACCGCGTCGCAATGATCGAAATCCTCCAGCAGCACCGTTCCCTTGCCCACGCCGATCGACTGGGGCAGGCCTACGCTGGTCGCCTCGTGGCACATGTTCGAACAATCGGGAAAATTGTTCGATCCGAACTCGCGCACGAAAATCTGATACAGGAACGCCGCTTCGTTGGAGGCGCGGCCGGAGGTGTAGAACTCCGCCATGCTGGGATCGGGCAGCGCGCGCAGCGCCGTGCCGATACGCATCATCGCGTCGTCCCACTCGATGGCGACGAAGGTATCCGTATCCGCGTCGTACGCCATCGGGTGTGTAATGCGGCCCAATCCTTCCAACGCGTAGTCGCTCAAGTTCCACAATGACGATACGGTGTTGCTGGCAAAGAATTCAGGTCGTACGCGTTTCGCTGTAGCTTCCCAGGAAACGGCTTTGGCGCCGTTTTCGCAGAACTCAAACGAACTGGTGTGCTTGGGATCGGGCCAGGCGCATCCGGGGCAATCGAATCCGTTCGGCTGATTGACGCGCCGGAGCGCCGCTGTCTCGCGGCCCACGGCCATCTGGCCTCTGATGGCGTTCGCTACCGCGCGGAGCGCGCCCCAGCCGCCCGCGGGACCGTGATAGTCGCCTACGCCGGGAACTTTGACTTTGCTGCTCATGGCGAATACCTGAGGAAATTAGGGGTGGCATCGGTGAGTGATATTCGATGCACGGCGAAAAGGTATTGCGTTGCCGCTGTTACATCGGACATGGGGTTGTCCAAACGATCAACCACTGATTGGTGTTTTTCGAAGTATCGAACATTGCATATGGCCGTGCAAACGGCCAATTCAAAGCGTCGCGAAATATCGTACCCATCCGATGGGGCGTTGATTTCCTCATGCGCTTGACCCATTCAGGTGCCGAACTGGGCTATAAGGCCCCGGGTGTCTCATTGATACCTTTGATTCCGCTTCCAACACGAGGTGACATATGCTTAAAACGAAATGGGCGAACGGTGGTGCGCTTGCCCTGGGCTTCATTGCATGCGGCGTTGTACACGCGCAACAGCACAACACGCTGACCGCGCAAGAAAAGGCGCAGCGCTGGCAATTGCTTTTCGACGGCAAGAACCTCGATGGCTGGCACTCCTATTTGGCAAAAACGCCGGGAAAGGATTGGAAGGTTAGCGACGGCGCGATTTTGCTGGAAAAGCGGCCCAGCGATCCGGCGGCGGATTTCCAGGATCTGGTTACGGATGCCGAGTTCGCCAATTTCGATCTGAAGCTGACATGGAAGATGAGCCCTTGCGCGGACAGCGGCGTGATGTTTTACGTGCATGAATCGCCGAAATATCAGAATACCTACGAAACCGGCCCCGAAATGCAGATCGCCGATCTGGCCTGCACCAAGCCCGATAGCCGCGTTCTCTACGAGCGATCGGGTGACCTGTTCGATCTGATTTCCTCGGATGTGGAATGGGTAAACGAAGCAGGGCAATGGAATCAGTTCGAAATCATCGCCAACAATGGACATGTGCAATTCTTTCAGAATGGGCACAAAGTGATCGATACGCAATTGTGGACGGACGATTGGAAGCACCTTGTCGCGCACACCAAGTTCACGGCATGGCCAGACTTCGCTACCTT
>DATJMR010000182.1:0-9651 GCA_035508595.1 Dyella sp. | reverse complement strand
TTAGCAACTAAGCTTCTTTAGTTCGAGCGGGGTAAGCGCGTTACGCGCTTACCCATAGACGCAAGGGCACCTTGTCTTCACGTTGCCTTGGTGCCTGTGAATGCGTATCGCATAGCAAGACCGACATGCGAGCTCCGCTGGTCAGAATGCGATAGTGCAGCAGGCCGTCGAATACGTTGGCCAATCGTCGTAACTCATCCACGCTTTTCATGCTGGCGCCCAGTTTGGGCGCCACGTATCTGCGCTCTTGGGCATGAAGCGTGGCGTGAGCAACGTTCGTAGCATCTTCGGTATGGTCGATGCGCAACACCACCCCTTGAATGCCACGATACCGCCCCATGCGTATGGCGAGATGGACACCCAGGCAAGCTGGCGATACAGCGGCCCGGGCAACCGCTTCGCATGCGAAGCGATAAACGGCCGTTTGCAGGATGCCGCTCAAGAAATTCAAGTCCCTCCCTGGGAGGTCGCACCGATATGTCATCCCAGCTTCGCGCAGCGCCAATCCAATGTTTTCGTAGAGGGCAGCACCCAGTCCGCGCTCTCGCCACGCGCTCGGATGAATACTCTCCGCCAAACGGTAAACATGTCGTTGCAAATGCAAGGACTGTTGGCTGTATTCGTCTTTTTCCGCGTTTGGAACGAAATTTTCCAATACGTGGGCATGATCCATTTGCAGAACACCCGCCATGCATTCCAACGCCTGGGAGGTTTGCCTTAGGCGATGCTCGCCCGTGGCAAGCGCGCGCTGGGCCGCAGCTTGCGCTTCCTTCGCACCAAGCTCCAACTTCCTGCATTGCTGCAATTGCGCGGAGATGCGCGCTCCAAAGGCATAGATGCACGTCATGGCAATGGCCATGAACATCTGCGCTGAAGGCATGCCCAGCCCCGCCCTCCAGCTCCATTCCAGTAGCGCACACATCGGGATAAGCGAGAGCGCGCCCAGTGCAGCCGAGTTCCATCCATGCTTGAGCACCAACCAACCGGCCGGAAGAAACAAAGCCATCATCGCTCCCAGTTTCATCGCGTCGTTAACGACGTGATAAAGAAACGCCAGAGCCAGCAGCGCCAGCATGGCCATGGCGGCGTCCTGTACTAGCGCGCTGGCCACCAGCACCTTGAAACGTGGAAGTCGCCTCCATTCCTTCCGCTCATTGACGCGAGCCATGACCACCCAAGGCACCACGACCAGCGTCGCCAAATAGAAGTTGCACAGGAACAGAAAGAACGTCCCTTCCGGCATTCGGTAGGGCCCGGTGTGCGAGCGCGCCATGGATGCCGTCACGTAGTTCAACAACGCCCATAACACCGACAGCGTCAGCACGCACCACAGAAGTCTCTTCACGTCAACCTGGTGACGTGCTGGAAATAAGGCGCCCCGACTAAGGAACCACCAAGCCACCGGCATGCCCACCGCGATGCGTGGAATGGCGTTCATGACCGCATACGTCAAGCCAAATCGATCGATCGATTCAAGATTGTTGTAGATCAATGGCCCTGTCTCGCCTATCGCCAGCGCCAACCAATAGCGATATGGGATCACCAGCAAGCACATCGCGCGGAGCGATGCCGTGAATGGCCATGGCGCATCGCTAAACATTCGCGCCACAACGGCGTAAACCAGCGCATACCCCAAGGCCACCGCCAACTGCTGCACCCAACGATTGCCTAGCATTCCCTTTCCCATGTAATCCCTGCTTTCCGATGAGCCTTGTTGTCATGCACTCTGGCTTTAGCGGCGATGACCGGTTGCTCGAGCTCAGAATGAGCTTGGAAAACTAAAACCTGCATCACATATTCCCTATCGGAAAGCACTGAACAAGTTGTCAGGGTTTCTTTGCGCTTGACCGCGGACCTTGACCGTATTCCGGGGCGGCCTGATCGGTCTTCGCTCGCCCGATGCCCATTGACAACCTTGGGGAGCGCCATGGGTGTGCTGCCGGCCATGTCGCCCGGGCGGGGGATAAGTGGTTAAAATCCCATGGTTCCGGCCGAGCGCATGCATCATCCCCGTTTGGACGGCTTTCCGGCGATCGCAGGCCGATTCCGGAATCCGGCATTCGACGCGCTTCCTGTTCCCGCCCCGGGCACGCCGTGCGTGTACGGGGCTTGGAGCATTGCGGTCGGCAACGCCCCGACAATTCCGAGGAACACAGGTTTTGAATACAGCGAACGATACGGCAGCACGACGCAATCCTGGCGTGAGCGGCATGAGCCTGTACGTCCCCCAGCCCCGCGTCTCCCTGCGCGACTGGTGCGAGTGGACAGGCAACTCCTGGGACAAGGTACAGGCCGTCGTCGGCCGAAGCTTCCGCCGACCGGCGCCGTATGAAGACGCCTACACCATGGCGGCCACCGCCGTGCTGCGGTTGATCCGCAACTACCACATCGATCCGCGCAATATCGGCCAGCTTTCGCTCGGCACCGAAAGCAGCAAGGACAACTCCGCCGGCGCCGTGATCGTGCGCGGCATGGTGGATCGCGAGCTGGAGCGCATGGGTCTGCCGCGTCTTTCGCGTCAACTGGAAGTGCCGGAGTTCAAACACGCCTGCCTCGGCGGCGTGTATGCGCTCAAGAGCGCGCTGCGCTATGTCGCGTTCGATGCGCACGGCAAGCAGGCTATCGTGGTGTGCAGCGATATTGCCGAATACGAGCGCGGTTCCAGCGGCGAGCAGACGCAAGGCGCCGGCGCGGTTGCCATGCTGGTGGAAGCCGATCCGAAACTGTTCGAAGTGGATCTGGCCAACAGCGGCAGCGCGTCGGATTACCGCGGCCCGGATTTCCGCAAGCCGTTCGCCCGCCATTTCGATCAGGAATACGGTCAGCGCAGCAAGCGCGCGCACGATTTCCCGGTGTTCAGCGGCAAGTACTCCACGTTCGCGTATCTCGATGAAACGGGCCAGGCGGTGGATGCGATGCTTGAGCGCCTAAGGATTTCCGACCTCGATTTTCTCAATGGCGCGGACGGCCTGTTCTTCCATCGCCCGTATCACATGATGCCGTTGCAGGCGCTGGCCTTCATTTACGCACGCGCGTTGGCGCGCGCTCCGCAGCCCAACGAAGCATTTCAAACCCTGTGCGCGCAGGCTGGCGTCGATGCAGAGGCAGTGATCGCCGAATGCCGCGCCAGGCCGGATCTGTTCGGTGAGTTCGTGCGCCTGGGCAGTCATGCCGATGCCGCGCACGACGCCCATCCGCTCACGACCAAATTGTCTGGCGTGGCGCGCAAGAGCCCAGCATTCCAAGAGCTCCTCGCCACCCGCGTGAAGTTGGGCACCGACTGGGCGATGGAATTGGGCAATCTCTACACCGCCGCGCTGCCGGCCTGGATCGCCGCCGGTTTCGAGCAAGCACTGGAACAAAATGCCGAATTGTCGAACGCCACGTTTTACGCCATCGGCTACGGCAGCGGCGACGCCTCCGAAGCCATTCCCCTGAAAGTGGTACCGCAGTGGCGCGAAGCCGCCGGCAAGATCAACTTCCGCACGGCGCTGGCCGCGGCGGCGGATCTATCGCAGCAGGAATACGAAGCGCTGCACGACGGCAAGCATCCCGAGCTCAATTGCCCGCCACGCGACCAGTTCATCATCGCTCGCACCGGCACAACCTACGAAGCGGCTTTCCAGGACCTCGGCGTCGACTACTACGACTTTGTTCAATAATGTCTGACACCGGGATCGCATGAATCCATGCGATCCCGGTCACGCATCGCCATACTCGCGGCACCCGCCTTTGGCTAGACTCGGAAATCATCCGACCGCGAATCAGACACGACGATGCTCAAGCTGAAAGGCATGCTTTCGCTTCAGTCCGGCAGTCAGACTCTGGGCGGTGCCGATCGCATCGCGCTGCTTGCCAAAATCCAGGAAACCGGCTCGATTACGGCCGCCGCGCGCGCGGTCGGCATGAGCTACAAAGGTGCCTGGGATGCCATCGACGCCATGAACAATCTGGCGGAAGAACCCTTGGTTACCCGGGTTACAGGGGGCAAAGGCGGCGGTGGCACACATTTGACCGCGCGCGGCCAGCGGCTGATCGAAGCCTTTGCTGCGTTGGATGACGTGCATCGACGGTTTTTGGCGCAGTTCGAAACCCTTACCGATGCTTCGCCCGAGGACATCAAGCTGATAGGTAGCCTTATGCTGCGAACCAGTGCACGCAATCAGTTTTCCGGCCATGTCACCGCCATCCACAAAGGCGTGGTCAATGACACGGTCGAACTGGAGCTCCCCGGCGGCGAACGCGTCGTGGCCACGTTGACGTGCGAAAGCACGGAAAATCTCGGCCTTCAGGTCGGCAGCGAGGCGGTTGCCCTGATCAAAGCTTCCTCCGTATTGCTGGCGCTGCCTTCCGACGGCATGCGCCTGTCGGCGCGGAACCAGTTCGCCGGCACCATCACCCATGTCACCGAAGGGCCGGTCAATGCGGATGTGCGCGTTCAATTAGCCGGCGGCAGCGTCATGTCCGCGGTAATCACCAAAGAAAGCGTGTCCCGGCTCGGCTTGAAGGAAGACGTGCCGGTGGTGGCGGTGGTGAAGGCCTCCAGCGTGATCTTAGGCACCACCCGCTAACCCTTCGGGCATATGACAAGACGTCTATAGGGCCGGCACCCGGCCCGCCACGGCTCGAAACCGTCATATACTCGTTTACATAACGGCTTGGGCAGGGGAAATTCAGAGGTCCCATCCATCCCACGGGGAGTATCTGCATGTTGAAGCCTTGGGCGCTTGCCGCCGCCATGTTCGGCCTGATTGCGGCGAACACGACCGTCCACGCCGACGACGACATCTTCAGCAGTGGCCACGTGGATGGCGATCTGCGCATGTACAACTTCAGCCGCCTTTACGAGAGCAAGACGACACCCAACGCCGAGGCATTCTCGATCGGTGCGCTGATCAACGCGCAGACCGGCCAGTTTTTGGGAGGTTTCAGCGTCGGCGCCTCGTTCGTGACGGTCAATTCGCTCGGCACGCACTCGGACAATCTCGCGAAGATCGATACCACCTTGGCCGGGCCGAATAACTCGATCGGCGCATTCAGTCAGGCGTATCTGCAATACAAGAACGACATGTTTCTCTTCCGCGGCGGTTACCAATACCTGACCGACGATCCATGGATGGGCAACAACGATTCGCGCATGATCCCCTCCTCTTACAACGCCCTGCTGGTGCAGTTCACACCGATCAAGGGGTGGAACGTATTCGCCGTTCGCGAATACAGCTGGAAGAGCCGCACGTCGTATGGCATGTACACGGACAACTTGTATTACCCGTCGAAATATTCGGGCGATTCGATGTACGGCAACAACGGAGCGCTGCCGCTTACCGCGCGATCCGCACCCGGCACCTGGGAAGGCGGCACGACGTATGCGCATGGCGGTTTGAGCGCGCAGTTGCGCTGCTACGATTTCATGCACTTCGCGCGCACCGGTTACGCGGTGGGCAGCTATGTGTTGGACACCGGCAGCGGTTTCAATCCGGTGATAGGCGCGCAATATCTGACGCAGAACGATGGCGCGGATAATCGTTTTACCCAAAGCGACGCCAAATTGTTCGGCGTCGCCGGCGACCGCGTGAAGAGCCAAGCCATCGGTGGCGATCTGGGCGTGGTCATTCCCAGCGGCCGCTTCGATATCTTCTACAACAAGCTTGCGCACGAGGCCGGCGCGGTGGGTGGCGGCGCGCTGATTTCGCCTTACACCAGCAATTACGGCACCGATCCGCTCTACACCACCTCCATGATTCGCGGCTTGGTAGAAGCCGGCCCCGGTCGCGCCTGGAAAGGCAAATTCACCTACGATCTGTTCGACAAGAAACTGGAACTCACCGCGGCTTACGCGAAGTACATGACCGTCTACCGCGGCAACAGCCACAATCTTTACTTCGACGCGATCTATCACCTGGACGGCTATCTGCGGGGTTTGACGCTGCGCGACCGCTGGGAGCTTTCCAACGGCGGCTTCGCCAATCTCAATCCGAGCAATAAAACGTTTGTCTACAACCGCGTGATGATCGACTACAAATTTTAAGCGATCGTGAAACGGAAACCGTCCACGTCTTCCTTTCGCAGGATGCCAGCGCCTATGATCGGGCGGTCCTTTTCGCGGAGCGAACCATGCGCGCCATTCTGTTTATTGTTGGGCTTGTATTGCTGATCGGCGGCCTCTGGGTGGTCTTCGGCCACGGCAGTTACACCCAAACCGATACCGTGTTCCAGCTCGGGTCGGCCAAACTCACGGCCACGCACGACAAAGCCGTTCCGCCGTGGCTTGGCATCAGCGGCATCGTGGTCGGCGCGCTGTTGGTGCTGGGCGGGTTGTTTTCCAAACGCTGATCGCGCCACCGGTCCGCAGCCGTTGCTTGTCATTCTGGCGAAGGCCGGAATGACGCTGAGGCAAGCGTCGACACCGAAGAACATCCAGCCATCCAGCGGCTACAATCCTACGGATGGATGTCTCCCACCTGATCGAATCGCTTAACGACGCACAGCGCGAAGCCGTCTGCGCACCGCCCGGCCACTATCTGGTCCTTGCCGGCGCAGGCTCCGGTAAAACCCGCGTACTCACGCATCGCATCGGCTGGCTCAGCCAGGTCGAGCGCGTGCCGACATGGGCAATTCTTGCCGTTACCTTCACCAACAAAGCCGCCGGCGAAATGCGAGCGCGCCTGGACAACCTGATTCCGGGCGGCACGCAGGGGCTTACGGTCGGCACTTTCCACGGCATCGCGCATCGCCTGTTGCGCCGACATTGGCGTGAAGCAGGCTTGCCGGAAAGTTTTCAGATTCTGGACGCCGACGATCAACAGCGCATGGTGAAGCGCGTGATCGCCGGCCTGGGGCTGGACGAAGCGCGTTTCCCGCCACGCCAAGCCGCCTGGCAGATCAACAGCTGGAAAGACGAAGGCAAGCGGCCGGAAAACATCGAGCACGGCCAGCATCCGGTTACGCGCACGCTGGTGCAGATTTATCAAGCGTACGAAGACGCCTGTCGTCGCGCGGGCCTGGTGGATTTCGCCGAATTGCTGCTGCGCGCGCACGAGCTGTGGCTCACACAACCGGCGGTGCTGGAGCACTACCAGACACGCTGGCGCTATCTGCTGATCGACGAATTTCAGGACACCAACGCGCTGCAATATGCGTGGATTCGCGTACTCGCCGGCAAGAGCGGCCAAGTGTTCGTCGTCGGCGACGACGATCAGGCCATCTACGGTTGGCGCGGCGCGAAAGTCGAAAACGTGCAGCAATTCCTGCGCGATTTTCCCGGTGCGCGCACGATCAAGCTGGAGCAAAACTACCGCTCCACATCCACCATTCTGAAAGCCGCCAACAGCGTGATCGAACGCAACGGCAACCGTCTTGGCAAACAACTGTGGACGGCCGGCGAGGAAGGCGAACGCATCGCCGTCTATGCGGCCTACAACGAACAAGACGAGGCGCGCTTCGTGATCGAGCGTATTCGCGAATACATCGCCGAACATGGCGATGCGAAGGATTGCGCGATTCTCTATCGCTCCAACGCGCAATCGCGCAACTTCGAAGAACAGCTTATCCAGCACGATATTCCGTACCGCGTCTACGGCGGCCTGCGCTTTTTCGAGCGCGCGGAAATCAAGGACGCGCTCTCGTATCTTCGCTTGACCGCCAACCGTCACGACGATGCCGCGTTCGAGCGTGCCGTGAATACGCCGCCGCGCGGCATCGGCGATCGCACCTTGGATGCGCTGCGTCGACGCGCGCGCGGCGAAGGCTCCTCGATGTGGGAAGCCGCGTTGAGCGAACTGGCTTCGGGAACCGACTTGGCGGGCCGTGCGAAGAATGCGATCAAGGGCTTTCTCACCATGATCGACGAGATGGCACGTACCTTCGGCCTGTCGCCCTCGCCCGGAGCGGGCAGCGCATTATCGCTGGCCGAACAAATCGATCACGCGATTACGCAAACCGGGCTGCGCGACTACTACGAAAAAGACAGCCGCGGCAATGCCGAATCGCGCGTGGAAAACCTGGACGAATTGGTCAACGTCGCCAGCCGTTTCGAACTCACGCCGGACGACATCGAAGCCGGCTTGAGCGAGCTGTCCGCCTTCCTTTCGCACGCCGCGCTGGAAGCCGGCGAGGGCCAGGGCGAATCCTGGGATAACTGCGTACAGCTCATGACGCTGCATTCGGCCAAGGGCCTGGAGTTTCCCTTGGTCTTTCTGGTTGGACTGGAGGAAGGGTTATTTCCCAGCCAACGCTCGGTGGAAGACGAAGGCAGGCTCGAGGAAGAACGCCGCCTCGCCTATGTCGGCATCACACGGGCGCGCCAGCGTCTGGTCATCACGCATGCCGAGTCGCGTCGCATGCACGGCACGGAAATGCTGGCACGGCCCTCGCGCTTTCTGGGCGAAATACCGCCGGCGCTGCTGGACGAAGTGCGCCCGCGCGTGCAAGTGAGCCGTCCGCTCTATGCCGGCCGTTTTGCCGAGTCCGCACCGTCGCTGCAGGAAGATCTTCCCGTAAAGCTGGGGCAACGCGTCAGCCATCCGAGTTTCGGCGAAGGGGTGATCGTGAGCGCCGAGGGCAGCGGGGCGCACACGCGATTGCAGGTGAATTTCGAAAGTGCCGGCAGCAAATGGCTGGTGGCCGCCTACGCCAAGCTCACTCCATTGTGAGGACATTGCGTCGATGAATACGCGCCCCCTCCGCGATATCCAGCGTGAACTCGGCCACGTTCAGCAGCAGCTGCAGGATTTTTACCAGCGCCTGCCCTGGAGCCATCGCCTGATCACGGGTTTGTCGTTGGCGGCGCAGGCGATTGCCGGTGCAAGCCTCGGCTACGGATTAGGATTGCTGTTGCATGCGCAACAAGCGTTCTGGGGCGCACTGACCGCTATCGCGGTCACACAGCAAAACTATCTGGATACGCGCAAATCCTCGCTCGACCAGGTCATCGGCGCCGCCATTGGCGCCACGGTTGCGATCGTTGCGTCGTATCTCGTGCAAGACAACTATCTGGTCTATGTCATAACGATGGCCATATCCATCGTGTCCTGCTGGCTTTTCAATGTGGGCAACGCCGGCAAGCTCAGTGCCACCACGGTCACCATCGTGATGCTGGTTCCGCACAGCGGACCATTTTGGACCATTGCGCTCACGCGCCTGGGCGAAGTCACGATCGGTATCGCCAGCGCCCTGGCAGTGACCGGTGTGGCTCACAAGCTGCAAAAGCGGTGGCTGAGCCACGCTTCTGGCACGAACAACTAGCCGTAGGCTGAAGTCGCTCCCAACGTTCGCCTCAATCATAGGCGACAGCGACTCGGGGGCACGCTAACCGCAAAAAATTTACGCGTTCTATACGCGGCCCGTCATTTTCGCTACCCGCTTCTTATGCGGCGATACCTACAGTGTGCGGGTCGGGTATCGAGTGAATCCCATGGACTTTATCTACTTGCTTTTCGGCTTCGTGCTGACGGCAGCCACCTTCGGCTTTCTGCTGCTTTGCGACCGGCTGGGGCCACGCAGCTGACCGCGCGCGGCGCGGCCGCGATTTCATAACGGAGTCAATCCCATGAACTTCTTCTACGGCCTGGCTGCCGCGATCGCGGTGGCTTTGACGATTTATCTGTGCGTGGCATTGCTGAAACCGGAGTGGTTCGAATGACTGCCAACGAC
>DATJMR010000181.1:0-3773 GCA_035508595.1 Dyella sp. | reverse complement strand
TGTTGCGATTCTCGGAGCGATTGAGGTTGTGCTGTTCCTGCTTGGTCAGATGACCGTTGTGCTTGGCCTCGTCCACCGATTCGCGACGGGCGATGTTGGCATCGTGCGTTTCGTCGCGCGCGGCTTGCTTCTGCGTCATGGTGCCGTTCTTCAAGCCGTTGTTGATGCGATCCTGCTGGTTTTCCAAGCGATTGTTGACTTCATTGACGCGCGGATGGCCGGGAACATCGGTTTGCGCCATCACGGTGCCGGACGCCATCGCTGCACCGATGACGAGACCGACAACCATAAGCTTCGACTTTGCATTCATGGCAAGTTCCTTGGGTTTTATTAGCGGACGTTTTAGAGGACATACCGCGCTGCCGTTTCCAGGCAAGACGGTATGAACGCGCCGAGTGGGGTCATCTGTTTTTGAACATGCCCGATGGTGTCTCCTCTAGCATCCCGCTCCATCGTGTGCCCCTCACCCTCGCAGTGGCCATAAACGAGCATTCGTATGGCGCGTTGACGTCGACCGTCTAGAAGACCGGAACGATTCAGCTCCCGCATAACTTTGGCTAGTTGCTGCCTTTCACTGAGCTGACAGAATGCGAATCAATCCGTTGCACATCAATCATTTGTGCGATGCGCCATGAGCGAATCCATGCGCTACGCACGGCGTTATCGCAACCGATGGAAATGCCACCTATCCGCACAACGCGCCGATAGCGCCAATCGAATCGGATAAAAGCGCGGGAGAACGGTCGACCCGAAAATGGTGCCCCCGATACGATTCGAACGTACGACCTTCCCCTTAGGAGGGGGACGCTCTATCCAACTGAGCTACGGGGGCCAAGAGGTTGACCTGATGGGCCACAATTTTGGCATGGATCGGTGAGGAGAGCGATCCGGCCGAAACCGGGTGGTGAGGCGGGCCTGATAGAATAGGCGTTTCCCCATCCAAGGCGTCCAGACGCCAGGTCTCATGGAGTTAAGCATGTCCCACGAAATCCTCAAGGCGCTCGGCCTTACCGGCGAGCAGTCCGGTACGTATCTCGGCAACGGCGAATGGTCCAAGACGACGAACGCCGGCACGCTGCAACCGGTCAACCCCGCCACGCACGAGGTGATCGGAACGGTCCACGCGTCGAGTGCCGCCGACTACGACATCATCGTCAAGCGTGCTCAGGAGGCCTTTAAAGTTTGGCGCAAGACCCCTGCCCCGCAACGTGGCGAAGCAGTACGTCTGTGCGGCGAAGCGCTGCGCAAGCATAAGGATGCGCTGGGCTCCCTGGTTGCACTGGAGATGGGCAAGATCAAGCCCGAAGGCGACGGCGAAGTGCAGGAGATGATCGACATCGCCGACTTCGCCGTGGGCCAGAGCCGCATGCTTTACGGCTACACCATGCATTCGGAACGTCCCGGTCATCGCATGTACGAGCAGTATCAGCCGCTCGGCCTGGTCGGCATCATCAGCGCCTTCAACTTCCCCGTGGCGGTGTGGGCTTGGAATGCAATGTTGGCGGCGATTTGCGGCGACATCTGCATCTGGAAACCGTCACCGAAGACGCCGCTGTCCGCGATCGCCACCATGAAGATCTGCAACGAAGCGCTGAAAGCCGGCGGTTTCCCGGATATCTTCTTCCTGTTCAACGACGCCGGCACGGATCTCTCGCAAGCCTTTGTCGACGACCATCGCATCCCGCTGATCAGCTTCACCGGCTCCACCAAGGTAGGTCGCCATGTCGGTGAGCGTGTTGCCAAGCGCATGGGTCGTTCGTTGCTGGAACTGGGCGGCAACAACGCGATCATCGTGGATGAAAGCGCGGACCTTAAGCTGGCGATACCGGCCATCGTGTTTGGTGCGGTAGGTACCGCCGGTCAACGTTGCACGACCACGCGCCGCCTCTTCGTGCACGAATCCATCATCAACGATGCGACCGACAAACTGATTGCTGCGTATAAGCAAGTGGAAGGCAAGATCGGCGATCCCACACTCGCCACCACGCTGATGGGCCCGCTCAACAGCAAGGAAGCGGTGGGCGCGTATCAAGCCGCCATCGAAAAAGCCAAAGCCAGCGGCGGTACGGTGCGTACGGGTGGCATGGCACTGACGGATCGCAAAGGCAACTTCGTCCTGCCCACCATCGTCACCGGTTTGAAGAACAGCGACGCGGTGGTGCAAACCGAAACCTTCGCGCCGATTCTTTACGTGATGCCGTTCAAGACGGTGGACGAAGCGATCGAGCTGCAAAACAGCGTGCCGCAAGGCCTGTCCTCTTCCATCTTCACGCAGAATCTGAAAGCGGCCGAGCAGTATCTGTCGGCAGCCGGTTCGGACTGCGGGATCGCCAACGTCAACATCGGCACCTCTGGCGCCGAGATCGGCGGTGCGTTCGGTGGCGAAAAAGAAACCGGCGGCGGTCGTGAATCCGGTTCGGATGCATGGAAGGTCTATATGCGCCGCCAGACCAACACCATCAACTATTCGGACGCGTTGCCGCTGGCGCAGGGCATCAAGTTCGATTTGTAAGACTTGCATGACGCTTCAATTCCCTCTCCCCTTTTGGGAAGAGGGTTGGGGTGAAGGGCCGCCCTTGCCGCCATAGACGGGTTCACCTCCTTGTCATTCCGGCGCAGGCCGGAATCCAGTTTCAATCTGCTGTGCGAAGCACTCAAAATCAGTAGTGCGTCCTTCGGACGAGTATTTGGACTGGGTTCCGGCCTGCGCCGGAATGACAGCAAGGCTTAAATTAAGCATCACCCAAAACGCGTAGACACCTCGACCACAGTCTCAAGAGACGTGTCATGACCTCGCCCGCAACAACTTCGCCATTCAACTTCCGCGGCTATCGCGTTGTCGTCGCCGGCGGCAGCCGGGGCATAGGCCGCAGCATGGCGCTCGCGTTTGCCGCATCGGGCGCAACCGTGTCGATATGCGCACGTGGACAAACCGCGCTGCATGAAACGGCCCAGGCGATCGAACAGCATGGCGTGCCCGCACACTACCAAGCCTGCGACTTAAGCGACGCAGGCGCCATTGATGCGTATATCGCGCATGCCGCTCAGTCGCTGGGCGGCATCGACGTACTGATCAACAATGCAACGGGCTACGGCCTGGGCGATACCGATGAGGGATGGTTGGCCGACTTCAACGTCGATCTCATGGCAGCCGTGCGTGCTTCGCGCGCGGCGCTTCCGCACCTCTGCGCTTCGCCACACGCGAGCATCTTGCATACCAGCTCCATTGCCGGGCTGCGCCCCCGCCCTAACACGCCGGCCTATGGCGCGATGAAAGCCGCGCTTTGCCATTACACCGCCTCTCAAGCCCTGTCGCTCGCCGCGCAACGCATTCGTGTCAACGCGATTGCGCCGGGCTCCATCGAATTCGAAGGCGGCATGTGGGATCGCTGCAAGCACGAAGATCCGGCCCGCTACGCCATGGTCCAGGCGCGCATTCCATTTGGTCGCTACGGCACACCGGAAGAAGTGGCGCACGCGGCGCTATTTCTCGCCTCTCCCTGGGCAAGCTGGATCACAGGGCAAACGCTGTGTGTCGATGGCGGCCAGCAATTGAACGGATGACAACCATGAATACGCTACGCAGCACCGAACGCTTCAGTGATCGCGTCGCCGACTATGTGCGCTATCGGCCGACCTATCCCACCGCTTTGCTTGATTGGCTGCACAACGCACAGAGTGTTGCCGCGGATTGGCGTGTTGCCGACATCGGCGCGGGCACGGGCATATCCAGCCGAATGTTTCTTGATGCTGGCCATACGGTTGTCGCCGTG
>DATJMR010000180.1:0-7194 GCA_035508595.1 Dyella sp. | reverse complement strand
TGCAACTGGACGGTGCGCAAACCTACACGGGCCCGACCCATGTGTTGGGCGGCATTCTTGCCATCGATGGTTCGATTCAATCGGATACGGTTACCGTATCCCCAGGTGCGACGCTATCGGGATTTGGCAACATCGGTGCCGATGTGTACAACCAGGGGACAATATGGCCTGGCAATCCCGTCGCCGGTGACACGAACTACGGCACGCTGACTATTCACGGCAACTACATCGGGCAGGGTGGTGTACTCGAACTCAACACCTATTTGGGCAGCGATGGTTCACCCAGCGATCGGCTCGTTATCGATGGCGGCGCGGGTAGCGGCACTACCGGTGTTAGGGTTCACAACACCGCCAACAGCGTTGGCGCAACCAGTGGGAATGGCATCCTTGTGGTGTCCGCCATCAACGGCGCCACGACCACGTCCAACGCATTCAGTCTGATCGGCGAAACGCGTGCTGGCGCACTGGACTACACCCTGTTCCGTGGCAGCATCGATGGAACGAGTCCGGATAGCTGGTATTTGCGTAATGACTTCACGGTGCCGCCGGAGCCGCCCGTACCGCCGGAGCCTCCGCAGCCACCCGATCCCATTCTTCCGCCGGATCCGCCGCCGGAGCCGGATCTTCCGCCCGGTGTTTATCCGATCATCGGGCCGGAAGTGGCGACGTACGGTGCCGTGCAACCGATGGCGCGCCAACTCGGGCTTCTCAGCTTGGGCACGTTGGATCAACGCATTGGCGACAGTGCGCTGATGACGTCACCGACGGCCGCTGCGGATCATGGCCCCTCGACGTGGGGACGCATGTTTGCGACCAACCTCAACACCACATATCGCGCGTTTGCCGCACCCCAGGCGAACGGCAATCTCTATGGTTTCCAAGTCGGTGTAGACGTGTGGCAGGGTGAATTTCTCCCGGGGAATACGGATCGTTTCGGCGGTTATGTGTCATACGGCCAAGCCGATATCAACGTGCGCGGATTGGTGACGAACGCGGAAGCCACCAATTACACGATGCAGCATACCGGTGCGCTGACGCTACGAGCGACCTCGTTCGGCGCGTATGTGACACACTACGGTCCTGGTGGCTGGTATCTCGATGGCGTTGTGCAAGCCAGCACGTATGGCGGTGCGGCCACCACACCCAACGCGAGGCTGAATACCCATGGCACGGGTATCGTCGGTTCGATGGAATGGGGCTATCCATTTGCCATGCCGCAACTGGGCGCCAACTTTGTATTGGAGCCCCAAGTTCAAACCATCTGGCAACGGACGAGGTTCAGCCCCAGCGACGATGGCCTGGGCGAGGTCGAACTGGGCAGCACCAACGGCAGCACAGGACGTATGGGCCTTCGCGGCAAATGGCAGATCACGACGCAAAGCGGACAACAGTGGGAGCCCTATGCGGCGGTGAACATGTGGCGCGATTGGGGCGGGCGCAGCACAACCGTGTTCGGCACGGTGGAGAACAGTACCGATTCGGCGCCCTTGGTGCCACAAGCCAGCCGTGCAGAAGTGGCTGGCGGCGTGACCGGCGAGTTGACAGCGAAGCTCATCATGTACGGCTCGGTGGGTTATCAGCATGAAGTAGGCAGTAGCACCCATGCCAGACGCCAAGGCGTGAATGCCGATGCAGGTGTTCGCTATACCTGGTGAGCGTGCGCTAGCAGGCCCGTGTCAAGAAAAATTCCGTAAACGGCGCCGGATAAAAAAGCCGCACTCCAAAGAGTGCGGCTTTTTTTAGTTTTTCTTCGAATCCGATGCTTACCAGATCTTTACGCGGTCATCCGGGGCCAGATAAAGCTTGTCGCCAGGTTTCACGTTGTAAGCGTCGTACCACGCGTCGATGTTACGCACGGTCTGCGCGCGGAATTGCGCGGGCGCGTGGACATCGGTTGCCAAGCGCTGACGTTGCGCCGCATCGCGGATCTTGTAGCGCCACGCCTGACCAAAGGCCAGGAAGAAACGTTGATCGCCCGTGAGGCCATCGATCACCGGTGCCGGTTTGCCGCCCAGCGATGCGTGATAAGCGGCATACGAGGCGGTGAGGCCGGAGACGTCCGCAATGTTTTCGCCCAGTGTCTGCTTGCCGTTTACATGCAAGCCGGGCAGCGCTTCGTATTGATCGTACTGCTTGACCAGCTTCGCCGTGGCGGCTTCGAAGTGCGCGGCGTCTTGAGGTGTCCACCAGTTTTCCATCTTGCCCTGCGCGTCGAAATCGGCGCCGGTGTTGTCGAAGCTATGGCTGATTTCATGACCGATCACAGCACCGATAGCGCCGTAATTGGCAGCGGCATCGGCATTCGGATCGAAGAAGGGCGGTTGCAGAATCGCCGCGGGGAAGTTGAGCGCGTTTTGCAACGGCAGGTTGACGGCATTGACCGTCTGCGGCGTCATCCACCACTCGCTGCGATCGACCGGCTGGCTGAGCTTGGCGACTTGGTGATGGTATTCGAACGCCACGGCGCGCTCGTGATTACCAAGTGGATCGTCTCTCGTGATCGTCAAGGAGCCGAAGTCGCGCCAGGTTTCCGGATAGCCGACGCCGACGCGCAAGGTGGTGATCTTTTCCTTCGCTTTGGCGCGCGTGGCGGGCGTCATCCATGCCAGCGTGTCGATACGTTCGCCGAATGCGGCAACGATGTTTTTGACCAGGTCTTCGATCTTCGCTTTGGCGGCCGGTGGGAAATAGCGCTTCACATAGAGTTGGCCAACCGCATCGCCAAGATCGGTGTTGGTGGCGCTGACGGCACGCTTCCAACGATCCTGTTGCTTGGGTGTGCCTTGCAGCGTGGTGCCGTAGAAGTTGAAGCTGAGGTCCGCGTAAGCCTTCGGCAGCAGCGGCGCCGCCTTGTTTAGCGCATGGAAACGCAGCAGTTGCTTCCAGGTGTCGATGGACTCGCTGGCGACGAGTGCGGCAAGGCCGGTCGTGGCCGATGGCTGCCAGACATCGATGCGCTGTTGTCCGTCCAACCCGGCTGCTTTGAAATAAGCGGCCCAATTCAGGCCCGGCGCTTTCTGCGCGAACTCGCTCATGCTCCACACGTTGTTCGCTTTATGCACGTCCTGGCTGTCGACCAGGCTTTCCTGTGCCTGAGCGATCTTCGTCTCGAGCGCAATGATGGCTTTCGCCTGCGCCTTTGCATCGGGTGTGCCGGCGAGGTTCAACAGCGACGTGACATAGGCTTCGTATTTGGCGCGGACCGCCACCATGTCCGGGTCTTTCGACAGGTAATAATCGCGACTCGGCATCGCGATACCGCCCTGCAGCAGGTATGCCATGTTGTGCGACGGATCTTCCAGACCTTGCGTGACGAACAGGCCGAACAAGTTTTCGGTTTGGAAGTTCGTGGCGTTGATCGGATCGACATCGGCACGCAGTTCGCTACCGAGCACACCGGCGAGATCGTCGCGCGTCTTGATGGCGTCGATCGCGGCCAGCTCGGGCTTCAACGATTCGAGACCGCGTTTTTCGATGTTCGCCTCATTCATGAAGGCGGCGTAATAGTCGGCGATTTTGCGTTCGTTGGAGCCGGGCGCGGCATGGCCTTGCGCGGTGCTGCGGATGAGCTGCGCCGTCTGCTTCTCGGCGAGCTGGTAAACCTGCAGGAATGTGCCGGTGCTGGAGCGGTCCGGCGGAATTTGAGTGGTCTTCAGCCAGTTGCCGTTGGCGTAGCCGAAGAAGTCGTCGCCTGGCTTGATCGCGTGGTCAACCCCTTTGAGATCGACGCCCATATCGGGTTGACTGGCCTTTGTTGCAGGTGCGCCATCCGTAGCGGCAGGCGCCGCGGCCAACGCAGCCGTGCTGCTAAGCATGGCTGCGGTAAGTATCCATCGAAATCGCTGCATGGCGGCCACCTTCTGTAGGGAACGAGTTCCCCACCTTAGTCGCCTGTCGCGAGCTTGTGAGCATGACTTTTGGGCTAGACGATTCGACCGCATGCGCCCCCTCCCCGACAAAGAGGGGACTGGGCTCAATGCCCCAGCAACGCTATCTCCGCCAGCGACGTTGCTCCATCGTTGTCGAAGCGAATCCGGTAATACGCATGCGCTCCCGGCTCACGGATGACGAAAGCACGGGTTTGTTTCGCCCAAGGAAAGCGCTCACCCTGTCGCCTATCAAGCGCCGACCAATGCTGGCCATCATCGGAGGCCTCCAGCGTCCATGTGGAAGGCGCCGATGCTTGCGCTGCAGAGGTGAGCGTATACATCGCCACCATGTGCGGCTGCTGGAAATGCCAGCTTATGGTGGCGTGAGGGCTCGGCAGTTGCGTTTCGGTATCGCTGGTGTGATCAAACAAGGCATTGAGATCGGACATCGTCGGCTCGCTGCCCGGTTCGCCTTGTCCCGGGCCAACCAGATCGCGCATCGGTGCAGGTTTGCCGGCGTGGGTCAGCGACGGCGGCAAAGCTTGTACGTCGCTGCCCCAGGTGGAGGGTTTGGGTCCCATCGTAAAGTCGAGTGTCGCGCCTTGAGCGAGCAGCGCGTGCGGCAGCGTCAGTTTGTTCCACGGTTGGCCATTCACGCGCAGGCTCTGCACATAGCGGTTGGTATCGCTTACGCCAGGTGCATTGATGACGATGTGCTTGCCGTTTTCCAGCGTGATATCCATCTGCGGAAAGTACGGCGCACCGATCACGTATTCGGGAGTACCCATGCGCAGCGGATAAAAGCCGGCTGCACTGAACAGCCACCACCCAGACATCTCGCCGTTGTCTTCGTCGCCGACATAGCCCTGGCCGATCTCGCTGCCCAGATACAGTCGCGACAGCACGTCGCGGACTTTGTCCTGCGCTTTCCAGGGTTCGCCGGTGTAGTCGTACATATAAATGATGTGGTGCGACGGCTGATTGCTGTGGCCGTATTGGCCCATGCGCACCGCTTGCGCTTCGCGCATTTCGTGAATCGGCTCGCCGTAGCCGCCCACGTGATAAATGCCCGGTGCTGCGAAGAACGCATCGAGTTTCGCCGCGAGTGCTTCGCGGCCGCCATAGAGCGCGGCAAGGCCGGCGCCATCCTGCGGTGCGTGGAAGGCCATGTTCCAGCCATCCGTTTCCGTGTAATCGTCGCCCCAGCGATAGGGGTCGAAGTTTTGTTTCGTATAGCGCCAATGGCCTTGTGCATCGCGACCGACGAAGAAGCCGATATCGGAATTGAACAAATTGACGTAATCCAGCGCGCGATCGTGGAAATAACGGGCATCTTCCGCGTAGTGCGCGCGATACGGATCGTGCGCGTCGCTCTTCGCCGCCAGCGCACTGGCCAGGTTGCCGATCGCGAAGTCCGCGATATAGCCGTCCATCGACCAGGAGAATCCTTCCTTGATATCCGAGTCGGTGTAACCGTTGAAGATCGAGCGCTGCAGACCTTTGCGTCCCGTGCCGCGATTGGGGCTCACCACGGTGGCGTCTTTCAATGCCGCCTGATAGAAGGCGCGCACATCGAAGTTGTGCACGCCTTTGAGCCACGCATCCGAAAACGCGACATCGGCGCTGGTTCCCACCATCAAATCGGCGTAACCCGGCGACGACCAGCGTGCGATCCAGCCGCTGTCGCGATATTCCTGCACGAAACCGTCGATCATCACGCCTGCTTGTTGCGGCATCAACAGCACATACGCCGGCCAGCTCGTTCGGTACGTGTCCCAGAAGCCGTTGTTGACGAACACCTTGCCCTCGACAACGCGAGCACCGGTCTGCGTCGGCGTGTTTTGCCCGACAGCGGAGGCGAACGGACTGGCATAGCGGTACACGGGGTGGCTTGCCGTGCCGGTATTTTCGTAAGCCGAGTTCGGATACATGAACAGGCGATACAAATTGGAGTACAGCGTGACGCGTTCGTCATGGCTGGCGCCTTGCACGTTCACGATGCCAAGCTGTTTGTCCCAGATGCGTTGCGCACGCTCGCGCACCTCGTCGAAGCTTTCTTCAGGTGCGATTTCCAGTGCCAGGTTGTGCTTGGCCTGCTCAAGGCTGATCAGCGACGTGGCGATGCGCACGTTCACGGCCTTGGTCTTGGACGTATCGAAGCCAAACCACGCCGTCACATGATCGCGGCCTTCCCCCGTCAAATGTCCGCTGTCTGTGACGGGTTGATCCACGGTGGCATAGAAGAACAGGCGCGTCGCGCCGGTGGAAAGCCGGCTTTTGACATCGGAATAACCGCTGAAACTGCGATGCGCCGCATCGAGCGTGATGCTGCCTTGATCCGTGCGGTTGTCGAAAACCAATTGTCCTCGATCGCCCGGAAAGGTAAAGCGAAGCATGGCGGCATGGTCGGTCGGCGTCATTTCAGCGGCGATGCCGTTGTCGAACGTCACTTTGTAATAGTGTGCATGCGCGATTTCGTGGTCGTGGCCAAAGCTTAGCGCGCGTGCCGAACGGTTTGCCGTAGGCGCGCCGCCGGTTACGGCGGCAGGCATGATCTGGAACGTCTGTCGATCGCCCATCCACGGACTGGGCTCGTGCGATAGCGAGAACGCCTCGATGCGCGGGCGATTGTTCGCATCGTTGCGTTGTTGATATTGGTACATCCAGTCCGAGCCGGCATCGGTAACCGGTACCCAGAAGTTGAAGCCGTGCGGCAAGGTAACTGCCGGAATGTTATTGCCGCGCGAGAAGGCATCGCTGGAATGGGTTCCGCGCAACGTGTTGACGTCATCGCTGGGACGTTCGTTGCGCACGGGTGTCGATGCGGGGCCGATCCGCAGGTCGTCGAGAAATCCTTCGAATGCACCGGCGGGACCATCGTGCGCCAGCACGATGCGTCGAATGTGCCTTCCTGCGGCGACCTTGCCGACGTCGATCGTCAGCGCGTTCCACTGATTGACGTAAATCGTGCGACTTTCGCCGAGTGCATGCGCATTGGCGGCGATGCGATGCTGATCTTGTGCGCTGGTTTGGGACAGACGCGTGCCATCGTCGAACACCAGATTGACAGCAACATACGTCGCGGGATCGGCGAGATCGTTTTGCGTGATGCACGGAAACAATACATAGGAAAGCTGCGTGTTCGGCTGCACCGGCACGTCCACATCGAAGATCGCCGCTTCCTGCTTGCCGCCGTCTTGGCCGTGATAATGCAGCGAATGCAATCCGGTGAAGCCGACCCCCGGCTTGGCGCTGTAGGCATCGTCTGCGGAGGGGCCGCCGCCGACGTCGATGCTGAAAGCGGAGGCGGAGCTGGCGAGCGGGG
>DATJMR010000179.1:0-3294 GCA_035508595.1 Dyella sp. | reverse complement strand
GGGTGCATTACACTCCGCTTCTCTCTTGCCAGCATCGAGGGGAAGACCATGACATTCGAAGGTGGATGCTACTGCGGCGCCATGCGCTACATGGCTGAAGGCGAGCCGATGCTGAAAGGGGAGTGCTACTGCCGCGAATGCCAGTACATCAGCGGCGGCGCACCGCAATTGTTTTTCGCCGTGCCGGCCGATGCGTTCCGCTACACCAAGGGCAGCGCCAAGACCTATACGCGCCGCGATCTGGAACAACCTGTTACGCGCGAGTTCTGCGCCGAATGCGGTACGCACCTGATCACGCGGCGGCCGGACATGCCGGTGGTCATCATCAAGGTCGGCACGCTGGACGATCCGCGCCAATTCGGTGCCCCCAAGGTGGCCATCTTCACTTGCGACAAACAGCCCTTCCATCAGATTCAGGACGGCATGCCGGCATTCGAGCGCATGCCGGCGTAGTGTCGTAGCAGTGCAAAGTAGCCCAAAGGTCAACTTACCTACATTCCCTACACTCGTTACCATGCCCCGATGACGGGTTTATCGGGGAGGTTACGACGCGATGCAACACTGCAGCATCAGAGCAGCCACGCGCCTGAAACGGTGCATTTTCGCAGCAGCCATTTCCCTTTCACTCGGCCAGGCTGCCATTGCGCATGCGGATGACGAAACCGCCCGCTGGCATCGCGAAGCGCAAGCCACCACCATCACCCGCGACGATTGGGGCATCGCCCACGTCCACGGCAAGACCGATGCCGATGCTGTGTTTGGCATGGCCTACGCGCAGGCCGAGGACGATTTCAATCGCGTCGAAACCAATTACCTCAACTCACTCGGCCGTCTGGCCGAGGCCGAAGGCGAATCGGCCATCTGGAGCGATCTGCGCCAGCGGCTTTTTATCGACCCCATCGAACTGCAACGCCAATACGCCAGCAGTCCGTCATGGTTGAAGGCGTTGATGAACGCCTGGGCCGACGGCTTGAACGATTATCTCGCCACGCATCCCGAGGTGCATCCACGCGCGATCAAGCGTTTCGAGCCGTGGATGGCGCTGAGCTTCAGCGAGGGCAGCATCGGCGGCGATATCGAGCGCGTATCGCTTGAAAAGCTGCAAGCCTTCTATGGTCATGCTGGCGACAGCGTGGCTATTGCCGAAACGCCGTCGAGCTGGGTGGAGCCTTCCGGTTCCAACGGCATGGCCATTGCGCCCAAGCTCACTGCCGATGGCCACGCGCTGCTGCTGATCAATCCGCACACCTCGTTCTATTTCCGCTCCGAATTACAGATGTCGAGCGATGCCGGCCTCGATGCGTACGGCGCGGTCACGTGGGGACAGTTCTTCATCTACCAGGGTTTCAACCCGCACATCGGCTGGATGCATACCTCCACCACCGCCGACGCGGTGGATGAATTCGCGGAGACCATCGTGCACCAGGACGGCAAGTTGTTTTATCGCTACGGCAGCGCGTTGCGCCCGGTATCCGTGCGCCAGATCAGCGTGCCGTACCGCAAGCGGGATGGCACGTTGGCGCAGCGCACGTTCACCGTGTACGCCACCCATCATGGCCCGATCGTGCGCGAGCAAGACGGCAAATGGATCGCCACTGCGCTGATGAACAAGCCCATGCAGGCGCTGGAGCAAAGCTGGTTGCGTACCAAGGCGAGCGATTACGCCAGCTACATGCAAGTGGCCGCCCTGCAGGCGAACTCGTCGAACAATACGCTGTTCGCGGACGACAAGGGCGAGATCGCTTATCTGCATCCGCAATTCATTCCCAAGCGCGACGATCGTTTCGATTACACCAAACCGGTCGACGGCAGCAATCCGGCCACCGACTGGAAAGGCCTGGTGGCGCTTGATGATTTGCCGCATGTGCTCAACCCACCCAACGGCTGGGTGATGAACACCAACGATTGGCCGTATTCCGCCGCCGGCCCCTACAGCCCCAAGCGCGAAGACTATCCGCGCTACATGGATACCGTCGGCGAAAATCCGCGCGGCGTGCACGCTACCCTGCTGCTTACGAACGCGCAGGGCCTCACCGTCGAGTCGCTGATCACGCTCGCGTTCGACTCCTATCTGCCGGCGTTCGCACGCCAGATTCCCATCCTTGTGCACGACTACGACGCGCTGCCGGCCAGCGATCCGCTCAAGCGGAAACTTGCCGGCCAGATCGCCATGCTGCGCCATTGGAACTACCGCTGGGGCATCGCCTCCATGCCTACCACGCTGGCGGTGTTCTGGGGCGACACCTTATGGGACAAGATGGACAAGGCCGACAATGCCGAGGGCCTGTCGATATACGATCGCATGGCCGAGAAAGCCGGTGCGCAAGCGCGGCTGCAAGCATTGGCCGAGGCTTCCGACCGCCTGGTGAAGGATTTCGGCAGTTGGGGCATTCCCTGGGGCGAAGTGAATCGCTTCCAGCGGATCAACGACGACATCGCACCGCACTTCGACGAAAGCAAACCCAGCATCCCGGTGCCGTTCACCTCGTCGCGCTGGGGTTCGCTGGCATCGTTCGGCGCGCATCGCTGGCCCGGCACGAAACGCTATTACGGCACCAGCGGCAACAGTTTCGTGGCGGTGGTGGAATTCGGCGCCAAGGTGCATGCACGCGCCATCACCGCCGGCGGCGAAAGCGGCCATCCGGATTCGCCGCATTTCAATGACGAAGCGGAGCGCTATACCACCGGCAATCTGCGGCAGGTTTATTTCTGGCCGGAGGAACTGAAGGGCCATGTGGAGCGGACGTATCATCCGGATGCATGAAGCCTTCACCGCGCAGGCATGGGCTCACCAGGGGGGCGCTTGGATTTTCTGAAATCACCGCTCGTGCTGGCCGTGATCTGCGCCTATACGTATTACGTGCTTGGCGCTTACGAAGCGCAGCAAGGCGATCGCCACCACGGTATCCTCTGGGCCTCGTTGTCGTTGGCGGCCTCGTTCGTCATGGCCTATCTTTTCAAAGGCGGCTGGGGCGCGTTGCTGATCATGCAGGTGCTGCTTTTCTTTGGTATCGCGGTGGTTCGGGCGTGGCGCGAGTCGTAACGAAAAGGGCACGGACATATGCAGTTGCATGAACTGGGCGAGCGTATATGCATCCTCGGTCCGTCCAATAGCGGAAAATCGACGCTGGCCAACGCCATTGCGCGCAAACGTGGATGGCTGGCCATCCACCTCGACCAGCTTTTTCACCTGCCCGGTTCCGACTGGATTCCGCGGCCCCTCGACGAATTCGTCGCCTTGCACGACGAAGCGATCCAGGGCGACACGTGGGTGATGGACGGCAATTACTTCGC
>DATJMR010000178.1:0-4551 GCA_035508595.1 Dyella sp. | reverse complement strand
CGTTGCGCCACGGCGGCATCAAGCAGCAGACGCGCGTGAATCTGCAATGGATCGACTCCGAGCAGATCGAGGCAGAAGGTGCGGCCAAGGTGCTGAGTACCGTCGATGCGATCCTGGTCCCGGGCGGGTTTGGCAAGCGCGGTTTCGAGGGCAAGGTGCTGGCCGCCAAATATGCCCGCGAGCACGGTGTGCCGTACTTCGGCATCTGCTATGGCATGCATGCTGCCGTGGTCGATTTTGCGCGTAACGTCGCCGGCTTTGCCGATGCCGATTCCAGCGAAAACGATCGCCACACGCCCAATCCGGTGATTGCTCTGATCACCGAATGGACAACGGCGACCGGTGAAATCGAGCAACGCAGCGAGCGTTCCGACCTTGGCGGCACGATGCGTCTGGGTGCGCAGGAGTGCCGCCTGAAGGTCGGTACTTTGGCGCGTCAGCTGTATGGTCAAGACATCGTCCGCGAGCGTCATCGCCATCGCTACGAATTCAACAATCGCTACCGTCAGTCCTTCGAGGACCTCGGTATGGTGGTCTCCGGCAAATCGATGGACGATCTGCTGGTGGAGATCGTCGAGTTGCCGCAACAAAAGCATCCGTGGTTCCTGGGCTGCCAGGCGCATCCGGAATTCACCTCTACCCCGCGCGACGGCCATCCATTGTTCATCGGCTTCGTGCGCGCCGCGCGCGAATACAAAGCCGTGCGCGACGGTCAGAAGCTGGCGAAGGAGTCGGTCGCATGAAGTTGTGCGGTTTCGAGGTCGGCCTGGACAAACCATTGTTCCTGATCGCCGGTCCTTGTGTGGTGGAATCCGAACAACTACAGATCGATACCGCCGGCACGCTAAAAGAAATGACCGGCAAGCTCGGTATCCACTTCATCTTCAAATCCAGCTTCGACAAAGCCAACCGTTCCTCTGGGAGCAGCTTTCGCGGTCCCGGCATGGAAGAAGGGCTGCGCATATTGGGCGAAGTCAAACGCCAGATTGGCGTGCCGGTGCTCACCGACGTGCACGAATACACGCCGATGAATGAAGTCGCTGCTGTTGTCGATGTGCTGCAGACACCGGCATTCCTCTGCCGCCAGACCGATTTCATCCAGAACGTGGCCCGGGCCGGCAAACCGGTGAACATCAAGAAGGGGCAGTTTCTCGCACCGTGGGACATGAAAAACGTCGTCGACAAAGCCAAAGCGGTCGGCAACGACGACATCATGGTGTGCGAACGCGGCGCCAGTTTCGGTTACAACAATCTCGTGTCGGATATGCGTTCGTTAAGCGCGATGCGCGATACGGGTTGCCCGGTCGTGTTCGACGCCACGCATTCGGTGCAATTGCCGGGCGGGCAGGGTACAAGCTCCGGTGGTCAGCGCGAATTCGTGCCGGTGCTCGCGCGTGCGGCCGTGGCCGTCGGCATTGCGGGTCTATTTGCCGAAACGCATCCGGACCCGAGCAAGGCGCTTAGCGACGGGCCGAATGCATGGCCTCTGGGCAAGATGGAGGCCTTGCTGCACACCTTGCTGGAGCTCGATACCGTCACCAAGCGTCACGGTTTCCTCGAGCAATCTCTTTGAATCGTCGCGCACGTCGTGCGATGACGCTTTTTCCCCTCACCCTAGAACTGGATTGGACATGAGTACCCAAATCACCCGCATCCATGCCCGCGAAATTCTCGATTCCCGCGGTAATCCGACGCTCGAAGCGGAAGTTACGCTAGCCAGCGGCGCTTTCGGCCGCGCAGCGGTACCGAGCGGTGCGTCGACCGGTACGCGCGAGGCGGTGGAGCTGCGTGATGGCGACAAGTCGCGCTATTTGGGTAAGGGCGTGACCAAGGCGGTGGGTAACGTCAACGGCGAGATCGCCAACGCGCTGAAGGGATACGATGCCGCCGATCAGAAAGGTCTCGACCAGAAGCTGATCGATCTCGATGGCACCCCGAACAAAGGCCGTCTGGGCGCCAATGCCTTACTTGGCGTTTCCATGGCTGCCGCGCATGCTGTGGCGGCATCGCGTCACGAACCGCTTTGGAAGTACCTCTCCAACGGCAAACCCGGCGCGCTGCCGGTCCCGATGATGAACATCATCAATGGCGGCGCCCACGCCGACAACAATGTCGACGTGCAGGAATTCATGGTGCTGCCGGTGGGGCTGCCCACCTTCGCCGAAGCGCTGCGCGCGGGCACGGAAATCTTTCATGCGTTGAAGGGCGTGCTCAAGGGCAAGGGCCTCAACACCGCGGTTGGCGACGAAGGCGGTTTTGCGCCGAATCTGCGCTCCAACATCGAAGCGCTGGATACCATTCTCGAAGCGGTGAACAAGAGCGGCTACAAGATCGGCAGCGAGATTCTGCTCGGCCTTGACGTTGCCAGCTCCGAATTCTTCAAGGACGGCAAGTACGATCTCGAAGGCGAGGGCAAGATTTACACGCCGGCGCAATTCGTCGATCTGCTGGCAAGCTGGGCGCAGCAGTATCCGATCGTGACCATCGAAGACGGCATGGCCGAAGGCGATTGGGACGGCTGGAAGCTGCTCACCGACAAGATCGGCAACAAGGTACAGCTGGTGGGCGACGATCTGTTCGTCACCAACCCGGCCATCTTCCGCGAAGGCATCGAAAAGAAGATCGCCAACGCGATTCTGATCAAGGTAAACCAGATCGGCACGTTGTCCGAGACGTTGGAAGCCATCGCCATGGCCGACGCTGCCAAGTACGCAGCGATCGTTTCGCATCGTTCCGGCGAAACCGAGGACACCACGATCTCCGATATCGCTGTCGCCACCACGGCGACGCAGATCAAGACGGGCTCGCTCTGCCGTACGGATCGCGTAGCAAAGTACAACCAGCTGCTGCGCATCGAAGAGGCGCTTGGTTCGAATGCCCGCTATGCTGGCCGCCATGCATTTCCGAACCTGACCCATCTGCCCGGCTAAGCGAGGTTGTCGCTATCCCATGTTGCGTTGGATCGCCTTGATCCTGCTGCTTGCATTGATTGGACTGCAGTTTGAGCTGTGGTCCAATCATGGCGGCATGTCTGAGGTAACCAGCTTGCGCACTGCCGTAAAAAAGCAGGGCGAGGAAAACGACAAACTCACGCAACGCAACCAGGCGCTCGCGGCAGACGTGAGGGATCTCAAGCACGGCGAACAGGCCGTCGAGGCGCGTGCGCGTGGCGAATTGGGACTCATCAAACCCGGCGAAACCTTCTATCAAGTGGTCGAACAGCCGGCTAACGCCGCCAGTGCAGCAGCACCGGCGGCTTCCGGCTCCAGCAGCGACAATCGTTAGCGCCGGTTCGCTTCTCTTCGGCGGGCGAGGCAGCGTTATCAGGTATTGCATGTCATGACTACGGCGGAAACGGAGTTGCCTCGTGCCTATGGAACGCCGCCATTGACGGCGGTGTTGCGCCGTGCGCCCGAGGATTTTCGCGTCGAAGAAATGCTCGGTTACGAACCCGACGGCGAAGGCGAGCACGCGCTGCTGTGGGTGGAAAAACGCGACGCAAACACCGACTGGGTGGCACGGGAGCTGGCGCGCTTTGCCAATACGTCGCCCATGAATGTCGGCTATGCCGGATTGAAGGATCGTCATGCCGTGACGCGCCAGGCTTTTACGGTGCAATTGCCGGGTAAAGCCGATCCCGATTGGACTATGTTTCCGCATGATGGGGTCAAGGTATTGAGCAGCGCGCGCCACAAACGCAAGCTCAAGCGAGGTGCGTTGCGCGGCAATCGTTTCGTCTTGGTGCTGCACGATGTGCAGGGTGATCGCGCCCAGACGGAAAACGTTCTGCACGCCATCGGCCAGCGCGGCGTGCCCAACTATTTTGGTGAACAGCGTTTCGGCCGCGAGGGTGGCAACGTGGCGCAAGCGCGCGCGATGTTTGCCGGTCGCCGCGTGGATCGCGACAAACGTTCGATTCTTCTTTCTGCCGCGCGCTCGCAGATTTTCAACAGCGTATTGGCGGCGCGTGTCGAGCGCGATGCATGGGACAAACCGCTGGAAGGCGACATCTGGTCGTTGGCCGGCTCGCGTTCGTGGTTCGGCCCCGAACCGTTCGACGATGTGCTGGCTGCGCGCCTCGCGCAAGGCGATATCCATCCTTCCGGACCGTTGTGGGGGCAGGGCGATCCGCCCACGGCGGCAGCGGCCGCAGAGTTGGAACGAGATATCGCGGCAATTTATGCGGATCTCGTCGAGGGCTTGGCGGCTGCGCGTATGGAGCAGGAGCGCCGTCCGTTGCGCTTGTTGCCAAAGGACCTAAGCTGGATCTGGCAAAGTGATGAAACGCTTGAGCTCAGCTTCGAGTTGCCTGCAGGTGCTTACGCCACCGTAGTTGCGCGCGAGCTGCTTGCCTGATTTTTGTACGGTCGTGTCGATCTGAAGCCGACATGCGGCGCACATTAATGTGACTACCTGACATAACGCATCGTCCTTGCCTGCCGTGCGGGCAGATGAATGGCTGACTTCCATGTGGCGGAAGACGGCATGAAATGAATCCAGGGGGAGGCTGGGAAGGCCAAGGGGTTCATGTCATGCGTTCATGGGAATTTG
>DATJMR010000177.1:0-7690 GCA_035508595.1 Dyella sp. | reverse complement strand
TGGACGAATACGCGCGCCGATTGTCGGCGCTGGAAAAGGATAAGAACGATGAGTGACAACACCCCCTTGATCACGCTGCCCGTGAGCGTGGAGCAGATCCAGCAACTGCTGCCGCATCGCTACCCGTTCTTGCTGGTGGACCGCGTGATCGAAATCGTGCCTGAGCAAAGCGTGGTGACGTTGAAAAACGTGACCATCAACGAGCCGTTCTTCAACGGCCATTTTCCAGGCCACCCGGTCATGCCCGGCGTGCTGATCGTCGAGGCGATGGCGCAGTCCGCCGGCTTGCTCACGCAGATCAGTTCACGCCTGAAAGGCGGCTCGGCCAGTCCGCTGTTCTATTTGGCCAAGGTCGACAACGCTCGTTTCAACGCACCCGTGGTGCCTGGCGACCAATTGCGCATGGAAGTACGGCTCAAGCGCCTGCTGCGCAGCATGGGCCTGTTCGAAGCACGTACCTTGGTCGACGGCAAAGAAGTGGCGAGCTGCGAGCTGATGTGCGCCGCGAGGTCTGAGAAATGATCCACCCGACCGCGCAAATCGATCCGTCGGCCGTCATCGGCGCCCATGTCGGCATTGGCGCATTCACCGTCATCGGCGCCGACGTGGAGATCGGCGACGGCACGGTGATCGGCCCGCATGTGGTGGTTCAGGGGCCCACGAAGATCGGTCGCGATAATCGCATCGCCCAATTTGCCTCGCTCGGCGGCGATCCGCAGGACATGAAGTTCAACGGCGAGCGCACGGAACTGGTCATCGGCGATCGCAACCTGATCCGCGAATTCGTCACCATCAATCGTGGTACGGGCGACGGTGGCGGCGTCACACGCATCGGCAACGACAACTGGTTGCTCGCCTACGTGCACGTTGCGCACGACTGCAACATCGGCAACCACACCATCTTCTCCAACTATTCGGCACTCGCCGGGCATGTGGAAGTGGGCGATTGGACGGTGTTTTCCGGTTATTCCGGCGCTCATCAATTCTGCAAGATCGGCGAACACGCCTTCATTGCCATGGGCTGCCTGCTTGGTGCGGACGTTCCGCCCTTCCTGATGATGGCCAACGATCAAGGCGGCCGTCCGCGCGGCTTGAACACCACCGGCCTGAAACGCCGCGGTTTCGAACCGGAGCGCATCACGGCGATCAAACGCGCTTATCGTACGCTTTACACGTCCGGCCTCTCCCTGGCCGAGGCTCGTGAGCAACTGGTCGCGCAAGCAAAAGATAGCGAAGACGTGCGCGCCATGCTCGATTTTCTCGATCGCAGCGAGCGTGGATTGGCCCGTTGACATGCGCTTGGCCTGCGCTCGTCGGTTCGACGCAAGCCACTTTGCCGGGAGGCCCGATCAATGCAAGTGGATACAACCCAACCTTCCGCTCCGTTGATCGCCCTGATCGCCGGCGAAGATTCCGGCGACCAGCTTGGCGCGGACCTTATCGCTGCATTGCGCCGGCATTTTCCCGATGCGCGATTTGTCGGCATCGGCGGCAGTCGCATGCAGCAGCAAGGCTTCGAGTCGTGGTACGACATTCGCGAACTGTCGCTGTTCGGTTTCGCTGAAGTCATCCGTCATCTGCCGCGCTTGCTCAAACTGCGCAAAGAACTGGTCGCGCGCTTGATCGCGGAAAAACCCGCCATTGTGGTCGGCATCGACGCACCCGACTTCAACCTGGGCGTCGAGCGGCGACTGAAACACGCGGGCCTGCGCACCGTTCACTACGTCAGCCCATCGATCTGGGCTTGGCGCGAAAACCGTGCGGAGAAGATCGGACAAAGCGTGCACCGCGTGCTGTGCCTGTTTCCGATGGAACCGCCGATCTACGCACGGCACGGCATCGACGCACGTTTCGTAGGTCATCCGTTGGCCGACCGTTTCCCGCTCGTTTCCGATCGCGTGCCTGCGCGCCGTGCATTGCAATTGCCGCTGGATGTTCCGGTGCTGGCGTTGCTGCCTGGCAGCCGCGCGTCGGAGCTGGAGCGCATGGGTTCCATTTTTCTCGATGCAGCACGACGCATCGCCACCGCCATGCCCGGGTTGCGCGTGGTGATCCCCGCCGCGAACTCACGCGCGCTTGCCACGCTCAAGACCATGCTCGCACGCGGCCCGCACGACGATGCCTCGCCCATTTTGCTCGACGGCCACGCGCACGAAGCCATGCTCGCCGCGGACGTCGTGCTGCTTTCCTCCGGCACCGCGACGCTGGAAGCCATGCTCGCCAAGCGGCCCATGGTCGTCGGCTATCGCGTTTCGCCGGTGAGCTACCGCATCGCGCGCGCGCTCAAAATGCTCAAGACCGACGTGTATGCCCTGCCGAACATCCTCGCTCGTGCCTGCGGGATGGGCAAGAACGTCACGCTGGTCCCTGAGTTGATGCAGGACAACTTCACCGCCACCAAACTCGCCAATGCGGCGTTCGAACTGTTCCGTAACAGCGAGCGACGCGGCGCGATCGTCAATGCGTTCGAACAGCTGCATGAAGCGCTGCGAGGACATCTGCCCGGTCATGCCGGCGACCATGCGGCGGAGGCGATCGTCGAATTGATCGATACGCAGGCTGCGGCAAACCGCTGACAGGTTCGAGCGCGCATGAAACGTACCGGTTCCCTAGGTCGTTTATCCGCACGCGTCGAGCAAGTGCTTGTCGCAGGCGTGGACGAGGCCGGACGCGGCCCGTTGGCGGGCCCTGTCGTGGTTGCGGCCGTCGTGCTCGATCCTCAGCGCCCCATCGATGGACTGAACGATTCGAAAAAGCTCAGCGAAGCCAAACGCGAACAACTCTTCCCGTTGATCGTCGAACGAGCCCTGGCTTATCACGTTGTTGTGGTCGATCGCGAGGAAATCGATCGCATCAATATCTTCCAGGCCACCATGGCAGGCATGACGCGCGCGGTGTCGGGTTTGACGCCTGCCGCGACCGAAGCGCTCATCGACGGCAACCATCTGCCCAAGCATCTGCCCTGCCCGGCGCGCGCCATCATCGGCGGCGATGCGCTGGAACCGGCCATCAGTGCGGCGTCGATTCTGGCCAAGGTCAGCCGAGACCGTCTCATGGTGACCATGGATGCGCAGTTCCCGGGCTACGGTTTTGCCGTACACAAGGGCTATTCCACCCCGGCCCATCTGGAAGCGCTGAAACGGCTGGGACCGTGCGACCAACATCGACGCAGCTTTGCGCCGGTGAAGTTGTGGGTGGATCAAGGCCGGCTTTTCTGAACGCCGGGAGCCGACTTTTTAACCGGCTTGCTGTTCATCTGTCTATGCAACCTTACCTATGGTTCGTGCATCGGAGCAGGTATAGAAATGGATTTGCTTTAGTCGCTGCGTGAATCCCCGCACCACATCGCAGCCACTGTTCCGCAAGGACGCCACCGTTAGCCGCCCGGTGCCAGAACTCCCCATCCGACACCGGATTTCGTGGAGGGTGTCAACATGCTTGCTTTCCGCCGCCGCCCAGCACAAAAGCCGATCGCCAAGGATCCGACCGCCGTCACGGCCGAACCGCCCACCGACCATGTCGAAGTCCAGCTGCATCATCTCGATTACGACCTGCAACCGCTTCGCGTGGAGAGCCTTTCGCACTACACGGGAACGCTTTTTGAGGATGAGCGGTTTCACGTGCATTGATGGCAACGCGTGGTCCGGGATCAGGAAACCGGGCACCTAACGCCTGCCAAGAACCCAATGCTTTCCGATCCTCGTTCCCCGCGCTTGTCAATGCTTGCCCGCGCCCAATCGGCTCGCTAGGCTGAGCCATTGCTTCGCGTGCGAGCCATGTCCGTCCGTTTCGCTCATCTGCATCTGCACAGCGAATATTCGCTGGTCGACTCGACCATCCGCATCAAAGCGCTGGTGGCTGCCTGCGTGCAGGCGGGTGCGCCCGCCATCGCGCTCACCGACGAATGCAACATGTTCGCCCTGGTGAAGTTCTACAAGGCTTGCAGCGCGGCGGGCATCAAGCCCATAGGCGGCTGCGACCTATGGATCAGCGCGCCGGACGATCCGCGCCCTTGGCGCATGACGCTGCTGTGTCAGAACCGCGACGGCTACCTCAACCTCTCCCGCCTCGTCTCGCGGGCATGGCGCGAAGGCCAGCAGGGCGGTCGCGCGCTGGTCGATGCGGCGTGGCTTACGCCGCAGGCGACTTCCGGCCTGATCGCCTTGCTGGGTCGCGAAAGCGAGGTGGGTCGCATCGCCGCCCATCAAGGCACCGACGCGGCCGCCCCGCGCCTGCGCCTGCTCACCGACCTGTTTCCGGAACGCCTGTATCTCGAACTCACCCGTTGCGGCCGCGACGGCGAAGAAGCATGGAACAACGCGGCGCTCACGCTTGCCACCACGCTCAACCTGCCGGTGATCGCCAGCAACGACCTGCGCTTTATCAAGCAGGACGACTTCGAAGCGCACGAAGCCCGCGTATGCATTCATCAGGGCCGCGTATTGGCCGATCCCAAACGGCCGCGCGACTACAGCGATCAGCAATACCTGAAAACGCCGGAAGAAATGGCCGAGCTTTTCGCGGATATTCCCGAAGCGCTGGAAAACACCATCGAGCTGGCGAAGCGCTGCAATCTGGAACTCACGTTCGGCACCTATTACCTGCCCGACTTTCCCGTTCCCGCCGGCCACGATCTGGCCAGCTACATCCGCCAGCTCGCCCGCGACGGTTTGAAAGAGCGCCTCGAACACGCTCCGCTCGCGGCCGGCTACACCTTGGACGACTACGAAACGCGTTTGGAACGCGAGCTGGACGTCATCATCAAGATGGGCTTTCCCGGCTACTTCCTGATCGTGGCGGACTTCATCAACTGGGGTAAGCAGAACGGTATTCCCGTGGGCCCGGGACGCGGCTCCGGCGCGGGCTCGCTGGTTGCGTGGGTGTTGAAGATCACCGATCTGGATCCGCTGCAATTCAACCTGCTGTTCGAGCGCTTCCTCAATCCCGAACGTATCTCCATGCCGGACTTCGATATCGATTTCTGCATGGATCGGCGTGACGAAGTGATCGATTACGTCGCGCGCAAATACGGCCGCGATCACGTCAGCCAGATCATCACTTACGGCTCGATGGCGGCGAAGGCCGTGCTGCGCGACTCCGGTCGCGTGCTCGGCATGGGGTACAACGCGGTCGACAAGATCGCCAAACTGATTCCCCCGCGCCCGCTCGATCTCACACTCTCGTGCGCACTCGGTCGCTCGGAAAAGGCGCAGAAAGAGCCCGAGCGCGTGGTCAAAGAATTCTGCGATCTCTACGCGCAGGACGAAGAAGCCAAAACGCTGATCGATCTGGCGCTGAAGCTGGAAAGCCTCACGCGAAACGCCGGCAAGCACGCAGGCGGTGTGGTGATCGGCCCCAAACCGCTCACCGAATTCGCGCCGCTGTACTGCGAACCGGGCGGCGCCGGCGTGGTGACGCAGTACGACAAAGACGACGTGGAAGCCGTCGGCCTGGTGAAGTTCGACTTCCTCGGCCTGCGTACGCTCACCATCATCGATTGGGCGGTCAAGGCCATCAACGAACGCCGCGCGAAAAACAGCGAAGAACCGCTGGATATCGCGACGTTGCCCCTGGACGACGTGCCCACCTACGAGTTGCTCAAACGCGCGCAAACGGTGGCCGTGTTCCAGCTCGAATCCTCCGGCATGCAGCGCATGCTCAAGGACGCCAAGCCCGACCGCTTCGAAGACATCATCGCGCTGGTGGCGTTGTATCGACCGGGCCCGATGGACCTGATTCCCAGCTTCGTCGCGCGCAAGCACGGCCGCGAAGAGGTGGAATATCCCGATCCGCGCGTCGAACCTGTTCTCAAAGAGACCTACGGCATCATGGTCTATCAGGAACAGGTGATGCAGATGGCGCAGATCGTCGGCGGTTACTCGCTCGGCGGCGCCGACCTGCTGCGTCGCGCGATGGGTAAGAAGAAAGTCGAGGAAATGGCGAAGGAACGCGCCAAATTCCGTGAAGGCGCTGCCAAAGACGGACTCAGCGGCGAGAAAGCCGACGCCATCTTCGACTTGATGGAAAAGTTCGCGGGCTACGGCTTCAACAAATCGCACGCGGCGGCGTATGCGCTGGTGTCGTACCAAACCGCATGGCTGAAGGCGCATTACCCCGCTGAGTTCATGGCCGCGACGATCTCCTCGGACATGGACAACACCGACAAGGTGGTGACCTTCCTCGACGAATCGCGCGCCATCCAGCTGACCGTGCTGCCGCCGGATGTGAACGCATCGGAGTTCATGTTCGTGGCGGTCGAGCCGAAGGTCATTCGCTATGGCCTCGGCGCGATCAAGGGCGTGGGACAAGGCGCCTGCGAGTCCATCGCCGACGAACGTGGCAACGGCGGCGCCTACAAGGATCTTGCCGACTTCTGTCGCCGCGTCGATCCGACCAAGCTCAACCGTCGCGTGCTGGAAGCACTGATCCTGTCCGGCTCGCTCGATGCGCTGGCGCCCACCCGCGCCAGCTTGATGCTGCAGCTGCCCGACGCCATCAAGGCGGCGGAGCAGCACCTGCGCGACCGCCAATCCGGCCAGAACGACATGTTCGGCGCCATGATGGGCGCTGCCGCCCCGGTGGTTCAGGTGGATTTGCCCACGGCCCCGGAGTGGCCGCTGGAGCAGAAACTGCAAGGCGAGCGCGAAACGCTCGGGCATTACCTCTCCGGCCACCCGACCGACCCTTGGCGCGAAGAGTTGGCTCAACTGGCCACCTGCCCCCTGGGTGAAATCGCCGACCGCTACCAGCCACCCCGCCCGCGCAAGACCGATGGCGAGGAGAATCGTTTTCGACGCGGCCCAGACACGCCCTGGACCGTGGCCGGCATGGTGGTGGCCGTGCGCAAGCGCGGCGATAGCGACGCGTTTGTGCGCCTGGAGGATGGCACCGGCAGCATCGAGGTGAGCTTCTTCGGCGAGCTCTACCAGCAGGTCGCCCCGCTGCTCACACGCGATGAGCTGTTGGTGGTCGAAGGCGGCTTGCGCATCGATGACTTCTCCGGCGGCGGCTTTCAGGTCCGCGCCCGCAGCGCCTATACGCTCGCCGACGCATGTCGACGCTTCGCGCGGCTGCTGCGTGTGAAGGTCAACGGTATCGGTCCGGATTTCATCGCGCAGTTCCGTCAGACGCTCGCCGGGCATCGGGGCGGCAATGCCAGCGTGTTGCTCAGCGGCTATCACAACACCACCGCGCAGGCGGATATCGAATTCGGCCAGGAGTGGAAGGTCCATGCCATCCCCGAGCTTTTGCGCGCCGTACGCGGCATGCCTGGGGTGCTGGGCGCGGGGGTAAGGATCGTAAAGAGCGATGGCTAAAAATGAAGCATCCGTCGGCTACATCGACGCCATCTCCCCCAAGCCGGAACGGGGCGGCGGCCGCGCCCATACGCCCCCGTTCCCGCCCCGTCACCCACCCCAGGTATACTGCGCCGCTTCTTGCCACCTCTTGTCCGAATGAATCCCAATTTCCTCGATTTTGAACAACCGATTGCTGAGCTGGAGGCCAAGATCGAGGAGCTCCGGCACGCCAGTAACGGACAGGCTTTCAATATCGACGAAGAGGTCGGCCGTCTTCGCGAGAAGCTCAAGCTCAAGACGGCGGATATTTTCCGCACGCTGACGCCTTGGCAGATCAACCAGCTGTCGCGCCATCCGGCTCGTCCTTACACGCTCGACTACATCGGCGTGAT
>DATJMR010000176.1:0-5233 GCA_035508595.1 Dyella sp. | reverse complement strand
CCCTCCTGCCCGGGTTTCATGGATGGCACAGCATTTTTTGCACTCAAAGGAGTCGCGAAATTTCGCAAGACAGATCAATAGGTTGACCGAAGATGAGGCTGAGCAGCGGTTTGCTGCTGCACGGTGGGGTGCCGCCGATATGCAGGGCTGTCCGGCCTGCGGCCTACTTCGCAAGCACTACCGCCGCCCTAAGCGGCGGCGGTGGCGGTGTGCCAGCTGCGCTCACGAATTCAGTGCCACTAGCAGCACGCCTTTTCATGGGCGCAAGTTGTCGTATATCGACATGATTCACCTGCTGGTCGCATTCGAGAACGGCGCCAAGGGCCAGTCGTTGCTTGAGACTTCACGCCGGGTAGGTTGCACTCCCAAGACCGTCCAAGTGTTTTTCGGGAAGATTCGAGAATGGATGGTGAACGTCATGGACCTGCGTCCATTGGGGGGTACGGTACATATGGATGGCGGCTATTTCTGCGGCAAACCTCGCAAACCTAATCGCCGAATTAAGATGCCCAAAGACGCGTTGAAAGTCCGCTTTGGCAAGAAAGCACCCAAGGACTCAAGCCGCCCCTGGATTGAAGCAGGTATGACTCGTCAGAACTGGGAGAAGCGTGCTAACAAGCGCGTGGTGATATCACTATGCGAATCTGCAGGGGAGCGAATAGGCTCCGGCAGGACGATGGCCTTCGTCTGCAAAGCAGAGAACGAAGCAGAAGTGAAGCGCTTGGTGGAACGCTTTGTCCGTTCCGATTCTCGAGTGATGACGGATGAAAGCGGCGCTTACAGCATTGTTAGTGCATTTGTAGACGAACACTACCAAGTGTGCCACGCCCATGAGTTCTGCACGCCAGAGGGCGTTTCGGACAACATGTGCGAAACCTTCTTCAGCCGTTTTCGACGGAGTGAATATGGCACATTACATGGCTTCCGGCCAAAGTATCTGCAGGACTTCACTTGCGAGTTTGTGTGGAGGGAGAACCATCGCAAGCACGCTCAGGACGATCGGTTTCGCTTAATCATTACGGGATTGATGACCAGTGGGATATCTCGTTGGTGGGCCGGCTATTGGCAGGGGCGACATCGGGAGGGTGAGCTCGGGCTCGATTACTTTCTCTCCGGTCGTCATAACTAATCGGGGTTATGTGCTTCATGCATTACGGCGAGCCGCCAGTACATTTCGCTTTTGCCATCGTGCGTCCCTGATGCCGAAACGCTTGCGTTGTGCCGCTCCACCAGCCCATTTCGCGATAGCTTGCCAAGGCGTTTACGTATGCAAAGCCGCGTGACGTCATAGTCCGACGTATCAATATTCGGAAAGTGGTTAAAGACCCGAACGACCACTTCCGTCGTTGATAGCCATCCTCCATCTGAACGCAGCTCTTGGAGAATGACGCGCCCCGTTTGCCCATAAGGTAGTAACCGCCGCCGGGCGTGTGGCCTAATCGGACGGACGATCTTTGGATCCATGGAAATTTCATGGAGCCCGAATGTCTGATCGAGTGCAGACAAATGTGCGTGTAGTACTTCTGCGCGAAGATCCAGTGCATGGAGCCTATCGCGCAGCTTGATTCGTTCGGCTTCAATCTTGAGAAGCGCTCCCGATATCCGGGAGCGCTTTGATATCAACCACTTGAGTGATGATGGGGTGCGCCAGCTCATGGCCTACCCTAATCGAGACACAATGCCCGTTACTTGGGGCGTTTGCTACCAAATGGCGTTTTCCGCGTCACACTGGTGCGTGGCATGTGACGCAATCCGTCACTTTCGTGACAGGAAATCGCGCTTGACGCGCACAAAAAAGTGCTCATTTTTTACACCTTAATTTCGACTCGCAGTGGCCGATAAGCAGGGCAGGACATGGTGTCCTGACGTGGTGGAGTCCACATGCTTGTCCTGATCGGTTCCTTCCTGGTCGTTGCCTGTGTGCTGGGCGGATACTTGCTTGCGCACGGACACATCCTCGCGCTCTGGCAACCTTATGAGCTGATGATCATTCTCGGCGGATCGGTGGGCGCTTTTCTGTCTGCCAACTCGTCGAAGATCGTCAAGGAATCGCTGCGCAACGTCGTGGACCTCTTCAAAGGGCCTAAATACCGCAAGCAGGATTACGTCGATCTGCTTGCGCTGATGTATGACATTTTGGGTGTGATTCGCAAACAAGGGTTGCTGGGTCTGGAGTCGCACATCGAAGATCCACAGGCGAGCTCCATCTTTACCGACTATCCGCGCCTGATGAAAGAACATCACTTGATGGAATACATCACCGACTGCCTGCGCCTGATGGTGGGCGGCGACATGAACCCGCACGAGCTGGAACAGTTGCTGGAAGTGGAGCTGGAAACGCACCATCACGAAGCGGAAGCGCCTGCGCAAGCCGTCACGAAGATGGCCGATGCGTTGCCGGGCTTCGGTATCGTCGCGGCGGTGCTTGGGATCGTCACCACCATGTCGCAGCTGGGCGGGGATACATCGCAGATCGGCGAGCACATTGCGGGCGCACTGGTCGGTACGTTCCTCGGCATTTTGCTTTGCTACGGATTCATCGGCCCGCTTGGTGCGGCGATGGAAGGGCGTGTGAACGAGGACGGCCGAGCCTTCGAATGCGTCAAAGTCGCGCTGCTCGCGTCGCTGCGTGGCTATAACCCGAAAATTTCCGTGGAGTTTGCGCGCAAGACGCTCTCGCCGCAGATGCGGCCGAACTTCCAGGATTTCGAAGAACACCTCAAAGGCGGGCGCGCCGGAGCGCCGGCGTGAGCAAGAACGACCGTGAAATGTTGATCGTGGTGCGCCGCGCGCGACGCAAGAAACACGGTCATCATGGTGGTGCATGGAAGGTCGCTTACGCGGACTTTGTCACGGCCATGATGGCGTTCTTTCTGGTCATGTGGCTGATCGGCGTGGGCACTAAACAGCAGCGCGCCGCCATTGCCGAGTATTTCAAGAATCCCAGCATGGTCGCAGGCACCGCGACCATGGCACCACCGGGCCAGATGGGCCCCGGCGGCGCCAGCGACAGCGCGATCAAGCTCGGCGGCGCCATGGATATGCCGCACGGCCCGGGCAAGGATCGTCGCGCAGCCACGCGCGCCACGCCGGCCGACGTAGAAAAGCTGGCGCGCGAACGCGAAAAAGAACGGTTGGAAAGCCTCATGCAGCAGCTGCATGCGGCGATCGACAAGAGTCAGGCCTTGGAGCCGTTCAAGGATCAATTGTTGCTCGATATCACGCCCGAAGGGCTACGCATCCAGATCGTGGACAAGCAGAACAGGCCGATGTTCGACACGGGCAGCGCAACGCTCAAGCCCTACACCGTCGCCATTCTTCACGAGCTGGCGGGCTTTATCGACCAGGCGCCCAACAAGGCAAGCATTTCCGGCCACACCGACGACGCGCCGTATAACGGCAACGGTTACGGCAATTGGGAGCTTTCCGCCGATCGCGCCAACGCGGCGCGGCGCGCATTGCTCGATGGTGGATTGGAGGAGGCAAAGATCGCCCGTGTCGTGGGGCTTGCCGCGTCCGTGCCTTTCGACAAGGCCAATCCGAGCGACCCCATCAATCGACGCATCAGCATCATCATGATGACCAAGCAAGCGCAAGACGCCGCGCTTTCGCAGGAGGAGGCGGACAATGCACGCATGCCCTCGCCTCCGGCGCGCGTTGCCGCGCCGGCTATCGCGTCATCGGTGGCCGATACCCACTACGATTCGGCGTTCAACGACGACAAGCGTTCGGGCGTGCCGACGTCCGCCCATACGCCGTGATGGTAACTTCCGCTCACCGTGCCCCGATCGATGGCCTCGCGTAGCAGCGGCGCAATTTTGAAGCGCGGCGGTTTGGCGGCCGCCCCGGCGTTGTCGCCGATGATCGCCGCCCAATTGTCCAGCAGCGCGCGCCGATAGACGCCGATGCCGCTGTAAGTGAGCCGGTTGTCGCCGTCGTTGTGCAGCTTGCCGTGCCCGTCCAGGGCGAAGTCGCCTTGCGCGTGCTGCGGCGGATTGTCCACCAGCAACAGATGCGCAAGGCCGTCGGGTTCGGCGGGCAGTGCGCCGAGGTCGGCATCCGTCCACACATCGCCGTTAAGCACGATAAAGGGCTCAGGCCCCAGGAAGGGCAGCGCATTGAGCATGCCGCCGCCGGTTTCCAGCGGCGTGGGCCCTTCGTAGACGTATCGAATACGCAGACCCCAGCGAGCGCCGTCGCCAAGCACGTTCGGGAATTGATCGGCCAGATGCGAGGTGTTGATCGCCACGTAATGCACGCCGATCGCGGCGAGTTTTTCCAGATGCCAAACGATCAGCGGCTTTCCGCGCACTGTCAGCAGCGGTTTGGGCGTGCGATCGGTGAGCGGTCGCATGCGTTCGCCCAAACCTGCGGCAAAGATCAGGGCGTGCCTCATGCGCGCGTCACCTGGGTGAGGTCGCGCCCGTGTGCGCGGCGTTCGATCAACGAAGCAAAATCCGTAAGTTCCGGATAACGGCGCGAGACGGATATCACGTAGTGATAGATGCGTGGCACATCGGCCAGATAACCCGGTTTTCCGTCGCGATACCAAAGTCGATAGAACTGACCCAGCACGCGCACGTGACGATGCAGGCCGGTGAGGTCGAACCAACGCAGAAATTGCTTGGAACTCACGTTATCGGTGATCGCACCGGCGTCGCGCAGCCGTTGTCGATAAGACTCGACCCAACCTTCCACGCGCTCGCGCGGCCAAGCGATGTACGCATCGCGCAAGAGCGATGCAAGATCGTAGGTGATGGGGCCTGCGAGGGCGCCCTGGAAATCGATAATGCCAGGATTGTTGCTTTCAACCATCAGCAGATTGCGGCTGTGAAAGTCGCGGTGCACAAAGCAGCGCGGTTGTTCTTCGGCGTTGCGGACGATGACGTCGAAAGCGGCTTCCAGTACGTCCCGCTCGGTGCCGTTGGGCGTGTGATCGAGATGGCGTTTCAGAAACCACTCCGGCATCACTTCAAGCCCGAGTGTCAACACGTTGCGGTCGAACGGTGGCAGCTCGCGATAAGCCATGCGTGTCTGCATGCGCAGTAGCGCATTCATTGCATCGCTGTACAACGCGTCGGCGTTGGTATCGTCCAGTTCGGACAAATAAAGCCGGTTGCCCAGGTCTTCGATCAGCAAGAAACCTTGTTCGAGATCCTGGGCGTAGACGGTCGGCACGTGCAGACCTGCTGCAGCGAGCTCCTGACCGATCTTTATCCACGGCCGAGGATCT
>DATJMR010000175.1:0-5670 GCA_035508595.1 Dyella sp. | reverse complement strand
CCCTTGGGCATGACGATGAGCGCCGCGCGGCGCATGCAATTGTTGAACTGGGCCGCGCGCACCGGCGCGTGGATCATCGAAGACGACTACGACAGCGAATACCGCTTCGGCGGTCGCCCCCTGGCATCGCTACAGGGCATGGATGCCGACGATCGCGTGATCTATGTCGGCACCTTCAGCAAAGTGCTGTTTCCGGCCTTGCGCGTTGGCTACGTTGTGATTCCCAAAGATCTGGTGCCGGCGTTCGCCGCTGTGCGCGACGCGTTCGATACTTTTTCGTCCACGCTGTATCAGGTGGCGCTCGCCGACTTCATCCGCGAAGGCCAATTTGCGCGCCATATCCGCCGTATGCGGATGCTGTATCTCGAACGGCGAACGGCGTTGCTGGAAGCGATCGATCAATACGCGGACAACCGTCTCCAAGTCGTCGGCACCCACGCCGGCATGCAGCTTGCCGCGCTCCTTCCGCCCGGCGTTGACGACGTGGCGCTGTCGATCAAGGCCGCAAAGAAAGGTGTTTCGGCGCGGCCTTTGTCCATTTGCTACGCGGAGCGCCCGGAAAGGGGCGGGGTAATCCTGGGTTATTCCGGCGCGAGCGTGCACGAGATTCGCGAGGGGGTGCGCAAGCTTAGAACTTGCCTATAGCTTGCCTATCGCCATCCCGGGGAACAAAAAAGCCGGCACAAGGCCGGCTTTTTCAGAAACATTGGTCGGGGTGACATGATTCGAACATGCGACTTCTACGTCCCGAACGTAGCGCTCTACCAGGCTGAGCTACACCCCGTGGTAGCCGCGCATTTTAACGGGCTTGGATGACCTTGGCAACAGGTGCGGGTGCCGCCGTAGTAGAAATCGTGCCTTGTGAAAGACTAAGCAAGCGGGTGCATCTGTTAACCTATTGGGCTGCCGTTACGCGGCACTTTCCACCGTTAGCAGAGGATTCCATGGCGCTTACCCAGGCCCGCACCATGCCCGGCGTGCTCGAGCTGTTGCCGCTCGACCAGATCGCGTTCCAACGCATGCTCGATGTGATCCGTCGCAATTACGAGCGCTTCGGTTTTCTGCCGGTGGAAACACCGGTGATGGAGTATTCGGATGTACTGCTGACCAAGACCGGTGGCGAAACGGAGCGCCAGGTGTATTTCGTGCAGTCCACCGGCGCGCTGGAGCAGGGGGAAAAACCGGAGCTGGCCTTGCGCTTCGACCTCACCGTGCCGCTGGCCCGTTATGTGGCCGAACACGAGCACGATCTGAGTTTCCCGTTCCGCCGCTACCAGATGCAGCGCGTCTATCGCGGCGAGCGTGCGCAGCGCGGCCGCTTCCGTGAGTTTTACCAGTGCGACATCGACGTGATCGGCAAGGACAGTCTGTCCGTCCGTTACGACGCCGAACTGCCAGCAGTGATCTACAGCGTGTTCCGTGAGCTGAACATCGGCGCGTTCACCATCCAGCTGAACAACCGCAAGCTGATGCGCGGCTATTTCGAAAGCCTGGGTGTCGTCGATCCGGAACAACAAACGCTGGTGCTGCGCGAGGTGGACAAGCTGGACAAGCGCGGCGCCGATTACGTGCGCGATACCCTCACGGGCGCGGCGTTCGGCCTGAGCGCGGATGTGGCACAGAAGATTCTCGATTTCGTGCAGGTGCGCTCCATTTCGCTGCAAGACGCCTTCGCCAAGCTCGATGCCCTGGGCCCCGGTCCGGAGATCATGGAGCAGGGCCGCGCCGAGCTGAAAGAAGTGCTGGGGCTGATCCACGATTTCGGCGTGCCAGAAACGCACTACGCGTTGAACCTGTCGATCGCACGCGGTCTGGATTACTACACCGGCACCGTTTACGAGACCACCCTCAACGACCATCCGCAAATCGGCTCGATCTGCTCCGGTGGCCGTTACGAAAATCTGGCCGGCCAATACACCAAGTCGCATCTGCCTGGCGTGGGTATTTCCATCGGCTTGACGCGCCTGTACTGGCAACTGCGCGATGCTGGCTTGATCAATACCGCGCACAGCACGGTCGATGTGCTTATCACGCAGATGGATGCCGCGCAGTTGCCGGCGTATCTCACGCTGGCGAGCGAATTGCGTTCGGCAGGGATCGCCACCGAAGTGGTGCTGGAAGGCGGCAAGCTGGGCAAGCAATTCAAATACGCCGACCGTGCGGGCATTCGCTTCGTGATCGTGCTGGGCGAAGACGAATTGGCCAAAGGCGTGGTCACCGTGAAAGACCTGCGCCGCGAAGACCAGTTCGAAGTCGCGCGCACCGAGTTGATCAAGACCCTGCGTGTCGAGCTGGCGCAGGCAGAAGTCGGCGGCTAAGCCGCGTAGACATAAAACACAATGCGCGGACGGCGCCCCACCTCCGCGCGAATGACAACACGACTTGCCCATTCGGGCGCGGAGCATGCATGACCGCTAACTCGATTTTGCTGGATGGCAACAGCCTGAGCCGTCAACAACTCGTCGCCGTGGCGCGTCGCGGTTACGGTGTGCGACTGGATGCCGATCAATTGTCGCGCGTACGGCGCGCCGCGGATTTCCTGGCGGACAAAGTAAGTTGCGGCGAACCCACTTACGGCGTGACTACCGGTTTCGGCAGCAACGCGGACAAGTTGCTGGGCGCATACCGTTTGCGCGACAAGCTGCCCGGCGGCAACCCGCACAAGCCGGAAGGCACGTTGCTGGAAGAACTGCAGCACAACCTCATCACCACGCATGCCGTATGCGTGGGCAAGCCGTTCTCTGCCGAAGTGGTGCGCGCCATGCTGGTGATCCGCATCAATACGCTGATGCGAGGCCACTCGGGCATTCGCGTCGAAACGCTGGAGGCGTTAACGGCCCTGCTCAATCACGAGGTGATTCCCGTCGTGCCGGAGAAAGGTTCGGTCGGCGCAAGCGGCGATCTTGCGCCGCTGTCGCATCTGGCCATCGTATTGCTGGGCGGCGGCGAAGCGTTCTACCAAGGCGAACGCTTGCCGGGCGCGGAAGCGTTGAAGCGCGCCGGTCTTCAACCGATTCGTCTTTCCTTCAAAGAAGGCTTGGCGCTCAACAACGGTACCGCGCAGATGCTGGCCACCTCGGTGCTGGCTTTGGACACGTTGGAATACTTGCTGGATGTTGCCGATCTTGCCGCCTCGATGACACTGGATGCGTTCGCGGGCCGTAGTGGTGCCTTGCGACCCGAAGTGCATGCATTGCGTCCTCATCCCGGGCAGGTGCAAGCAGCCGATCACGTGCGCGATCTGTTGTCGGGCTCCACCTTGGTCGACATCCCGTATCACCTTGTGCCGCGTTTTCGGCCGTGGGCGGTCGACGCGTGGAGCACGCCGGAAGACCAGGCGCTGAGCTTCGACATCGGTTGGGATTGGGTTCCCGCCGACCAGCGCCATGGCCGCGAAGCGTTCTACAAGCGCTTCCTGCCGTTCAAAGGCGGCAAGAAGCATCAGCCGCAAGATGCCTATTGCTTGCGCTGCATGCCGCAGGTGCACGGTGCGGTGCGCGATGCGTGGGCCCAGGCGTGCCGCGTGATCGATATCGAGTTGAATGCGGTCACCGACAATCCGCTGATCTTCCCCGACAACAGCGACGCGACGCATATCGAGGAACAAGTCATCTCCGCCGGCCATTTTCACGGCATGCCGCTGGCATTGGCGATGAGCTATGTGAAGGCCGCCATTCCGGTGCTGGCATCCATTTCCGAACGCCGTTTGAACAAACTCGTCGATCCCGCTACCAGCGACGGCCTGCCGGCCTTCCTTACCGGCAACGAGGACGGTACCGATTCGGGCTTCATGATCGTGCAATACACCGCGGCGGCTTTGGTCAACGATCTTGCTACCCGGGCGCATCCGGCCAGCGTGTATTCCGTGCCGACCAGTGCGAATGCCGAAGATCACGTTTCAATGGGGGCCAACGAAGCGCGCCACGTGCTGGAAATGACGGAAGATCTCAGCCACGTACTGGCGTTGGAGCTTTACACCGCGGCGCAAGCCCTGGATTACCGCCAGGAGATGCTCAATGCCGCACGTCGCCTTGCGGCGCGTGGCGATTGGCAGGCGCTGGCGTCCAAGATTTCCAACGCGCCGCGCGAAGATCATCCGCATTACGCGCAATTCGTCGAAGAAGTGAAGCAGCTCACGTCGGCGCTGGCGGAAGTCGGCGATTTTCATGCGGGTACGGCGGTGCGCAAGGCACACGAATCCTTGCGTGGCCGCGTCAGCTTCATGCATCGCGACCGTGCGATGGATGGCGATGTACACACCGTGTGCGAGTGGGTGCGGCAACGGGCGCTGGCGAACGCCTAACCGCTGTCGCCTGGGGCTTGAGGTGCGCGCAGCAACTGGCGTGCACCCCAGGCCAGCCAAAGCAATATCAATGCGATCAGCAGTTTCTGCATCAGTCCATGCGGAAGCTCGGGCAGAAAAGCCTGCAGCCACATCACAAACGTGGCTAACCACGCGAGCATCCATCCTGTGCGGTGGCTTGCGTTGAGGCTTGGATCGCGCCGCCAACGACTCGACAGCAACAGCATCCCGAAACTCAACGTGAGAAAAGTCGCTTGGGCGGCGAGCCCGTGAATCAGTGCGGCCAGATTTTCAAACCCGCTTCCTTTGAAGAGCTCGGTGGCTGCGACAATCGGCAGCAATAGTCCTGGCGCGGCAAACAGCAGCGAAGCGAGGACGCTTCGCTGGCGCGCCGAGGTAGCCGCGTAACTTCCCGCGGCAAAGGCGAGCAGGGCCAGGCCCATCAGGTCGTACACCGTGCGCACATAGAACCCGCCAGGACCGGTGAGATAGATGCTCAGCGGTACGGCGATGGGGTCCAGATCCGTTCGCCAGAACTGAGCGCCCCCGCAAACCGCCGCGAAGGCGAAGACCGCCATAACTGTCAGCCATGCGGCGGGGCGAACGGCAGAGTGCGCAAGTGCTTGAGTCATGGGGTGTTGGGCTTGGCGTGTAGTCAAGGTTTTGCGGTTTGGCCGCGCATGATACGGATGCTCAGCCCTTCATGCAGGTGCCTCAGGTCACGCGGCGGCCCTTGGCTTGCGTGGGGGTGAAGGGCCCACTACAATGCGATCCACTGTGTTAATGCGTTAGTACATTATGAAGCGCCGATCGATCGACCCCGAAATGCCGGACGAGTCCGCCAAGCTCAGTCTCTGCCGCGCCTTGCTCTCGTTGAAAAATGCCGAAGAGATGGATGCCTTTCTCAACGATCTATGCACACCCGCCGAGCTCGAAGTGCTGGTGGATCGCTGGCGCGTGGTGCCTTATCTGCTGGAGGGCGTGTCGTACCGCGAAATTCACGAACGCACCGCCGTCAGCATCACCACCATCGGGCGCGTGGCGCGCTATTTGAATCAGGGCAGCGGCGGCTATCTCGCGGCGGCTGCGCGTGCATCGCGCGCTCGCGCGACGGCAAAAAGGGCACGAGCATGAAACCGAGGGATCGTCTACGTATCGCCATGCAGAAATCCGGCCGGCTGACCGAGCCCGCGTTGGAGCTGCTCAATCGCTGCGGCCTGACTTTTCGTCAGAGCCGCGACAAGTTGTTCTGCTTTGGCGAAGGGGAGCCGGTGGACCTGTTGCTGGTACGCGATGACGATATTCCCGGGTTGATCGCACAGGGCGTGTGCGATCTGGGCATCGTGGGTCGCAATGTACTGAACGAA
>DATJMR010000174.1:0-44863 GCA_035508595.1 Dyella sp. | reverse complement strand
TGAAAAAATCCGACGTCGTGGACATCAACATCCCCATCGACGGCGGTTGGTTGACGTCCGGAGCCAGCAATTTGACCGGGCTTTCGACCACCAACGCCTGGCGATCCGCCTTATGCGCGCTCCACAGATCGATAGCGGATTGGTAGTCCAGTTTGTCCGGCGGCTCTTGATGATGACCAGGCGCGCCCTTCGGATTGGGATCGATCTGCGCATAGAAAAGCACATTGCTTTTGCTGGGCAAAGGATTGCCCGACAGCAGATGCATGACGGTCAAGGTGGTCATGCTCGCACCGATGCCCACGGCAATGGCGAGCACCATCAGCGCGGTAAGCACTTTGTTGTGCTTCAAACTTCGTAACGCGAGATCCAGATAATAAGCAAACATGGCGCTATCCCTATGCAGACCGCGTCGCCACGATGGGCGGCACATCGGCCGCGCGCAATGCGGGCCATAACACCGATACCTGGCTGATCAACCAGAGCAATACCGCGCCGACAGGCAGATATATCGTCGGCAAGCGCGGCAGTTCGTAATGCAGCATCAGATAGATATTGATGCCGTAGGCGAACATCATGCCCAGCCCGATGCCCATCGTGGCCAACAAAAAGTTTTCCGTCTGGAAGTAATGCAGGATGTTGGCGCGCGTTGCCCCCAAGGCTCTGCGCACGCCGATGCTGCGCCGGCGCTGCGCTACCCAGAAGCTCACCAGGCCAACGATGCCGAGCGCATTGACCACCAGCAGTGCCACGCATACTGAGACCAAAATGCCGGCCATGGCGATGTCGTCCTGAAAGAAATCGCGCCGAATGTCGTCGAGTGTGCGTTGTTGCGTGATAACCCGCTCGGGGTCGGCGCGCTTGAGCGTAGCCACGGCGGCCTTTAGCACGTCGGCGCGCTGCTCTGGACGGGTGCGGATGAGATAACTTTGATCCTTCCCCACACCCATGTGCAGAGGAAGAACCATCGAATATTGCGACGTTTCGTCCTTGTAAGGATTGGCGCGCACCAGTCCTTGCACAACGCCAATCACGCGCGCACCGAAGGATTGGGTCAAGTAAATGGTCTTGCCGAGCGGATCCTGCCCCGGCCACAAACGATCGGCCAGCGGCCGGGTAATGATCACTATGGCTGGCAATACTTTGATATTGCCAGTACTCAGTGCCTTGATCGCGACATCCGCATCGACATATTCGGACGGCGTGAAATCACGCCCCTCCACCAAGCGGCTTCCCAATGCCTGGGAAATGTTGTCGCCAAAGTAGGAGCCTGCCGTCAGCGTGGGCTCGCGCTGGTCAGGATCGAGCCGAATATTGGCGTTCGACGAAGACCCTGCGAACGGAACCTGATTGGTTTGGCCCACCGCTTGAACCCCGGGAATCTGTCTAAGCAGTGCAAGGTCTTCGGCGGCGCGCGCATACCGGCTTTCCGTATTCCCGACATCGGCCACTTGAACCTGCAACACCTCATGCTCGGCGACGCCGCTTTGCATATGCATATGGTGAAGGCGCAAGCCGATCAGAAAGATCGCGTTGCAGACAATGGCGCAGGTCAGCGCGATCTGCATGATCAGCAACCATGCCGTGATCTTGTGTCTGCGCAGTGTCGAAAGAATCGGGCGAATTTCCATGACCCCTCACTGACTCTTCAACTGCAGGGCCGGCGCAACCTGACACGCGCGCCACGCCGGCAACAGGCCCGCTATCACACTGGCGCCCACTGCCAGCGCGAGCGTGGTAACAAGCATCGATGCATCCAGATGCGCAAGCGCCGCGTAACTGGACGGGCGATGTCGCACCAGCCACAAACCGAACAAGGCAAGGCCAAGCCCCACCATGCCGCCGAGAAAGCCCACCAAGCCGGCCTCCACGATCAATTGCATGAAGACCGTGCGCCGGGATGCACCCAGCGCACGACGCACGCTCAACTCACCGGCCCGGCGCAAAAACTTCGCCAACAGCAAACCGACGGTATTGACCAGGCAAACCATCAGAAAGCCAAAGGCGAGCCCGGTCTGCAAACGCACATCGTCGGGAACCACCTGGTTGTAGTCCAACCATTGCATGACATTGCGCAAGCGCACATTGGGCGCGCGCTGGAAGCGCCCCAAGGCGCGCTGCTCTTCGGAATAGTTCACCAGAAAATTTCGATAATCGGCTGCTTTCTGAGGACTATCCAGTTCGACCCAGAACTGCAGCCAGACGCATGTCGCCGAAGGGAGCGTGGTGCCGACACCACCGGTTCCGTTGCCCCAGCAATCGTTCGAACCGTTGATGCTGAAGCCGGAATCAAACGCGGTAAGCAGCGGAACGAACACCTGCTCGCTGTAGTTGTAGTCGCCGGTATTGAGATCATAGAAGTGCGGGTTCGGAGACCAATCGCCGAGGACGCCCACAATTCGAAAATCCGTTTTGCCAATGCGCAGTACGCGGCCCACGCTGTTCGCACCGCCAAACACACGGTCGTTGAGCTTGCGTGCGATCACCACCACCCTTGCTTTAGCCTCGTCATCGACGCTGTTCCAGCCGCTGCCGTACAAAAACGGTGTCTCGAACATCGGAAAGAAATCCGCGGTGGTGTAGCGCGCTTCGACGATGAACGGATCCAGACCGGCCGATACCGGCATGACCGCCACCGCGCCGCCCCTCATCAGCGCCTGCCGGTCCGCGCGCTTGGCGTGCAAAAGGTTGAGTCCGTCGATCAAGGTAACTTGTGTCGGCGGCTCCTTGCCGGAAAGGCTACCGCTCGGATCGCGCGGGTCGATCTGCGGGTAGTACAACGAACCGCTGTGTCCGGGGAGCGGATCGCCCGACAGCACGTGCAACACGGTGAGCGTCGTCATACTTGCGCCGATGCCCACCGCAATGGCAAGCACCATCAGCGCGGTCAACACTTTGTTGTGCGTAAGACTTCGCAACGCCAGATCGAGGTAATAGCCGAGCATGTGTCGTCCCTCACACTGACCGCGTTGCGACGACCGGCGGCACCGCCGCGGCACGCAAGGCGGGTCCAAGCACGGCTGCCTGCCCGATGCCCCACAACAAGATCGCGCCGACAGGCAAGTACATCCCCGGCAACCGCGGCAATTCGTAGTGCACGATCAAAAATAGATTGATGCCGTAAGCGAGCACCATGCCAAGCACGATGCCTATCGTCGTCAGCAAAAAGTTTTCGGTCTGGAAATAATTGAGGATATTGCCGCGTGTCGCGCCCAGTGCCCGGCGCACGCCGATACTGCGATTGCGCTGCGCCACCCAGAAACTCGCCAGGCCCACGATACCCAGCGCCGTGATGATCAGCAGCCCCAGACTCACGCCCAACAAGATGCCGGCCATCGAACGGTCGTTGCGAAAGTAGCGATACCGCAGCTCGTCGTAGGTACCCTTATTGAGCACGATGCGATTGGGATTCAAGCTCTTCAGTTTGGCCAGCGCGCTCTTGAGCACCTGCTCACGATCTTGCGGTGCGCAACGAATCACATACAGCGAGCCCGACGACATGCCGATGCGGATCGGGTCGATCATGCTGTACGGCATCCCTTCGGTGAAGTTTCCACCGCGAGCCAGCTCCTTGACGACTCCCACCACCGTCTCGGAAATATTCTGTGCTACGTAAACCTGCTTGCCGAGCGGGTTCTGCCCAGGCCAGAGCCGTTCCGCCATCGCCTGGGTAACAAGCGTGGAACCTGGCAGCGCATGATTGTCTCCTCTGCGCAACATGGCATACACATCGTCAAGATCGCGATACTCGTCGGGGCGAAAATCGCGGCCCGCTATCAGTTGTACGCCGAGCGTGCGTACCACGCCTTCGCCAAGGTACTCGCCCGCGTTAATCACATTGTTCTGTTGCGTCGGATCGGTCTTGATGCCCGTGTTGGACGAGGAATCGCTAAAAGGAATTTGATTGGTGGACATGGCCGACGTCACACCAGGAATTTCTTTCAGCGCCTCGATATCGGCCGCCGTGCGCGCCATCGCGTCGGGGCGATTGCCGATATTGGCAAGCTGTATGTAGAGCAGTTCGTGCTCCGCCATGCCGGTGGAGACGTTCATGCGCTCCAGTCGCTGGCCGATCAGAAAGATGGCGTTGCATACGATGGCGCAGGTGAGTGCGATTTGCGCAATCAGCAGGCAGGCCGTGAATTTGTGCCGCCGCAAGGTGGAAAGAATGGGTTTGATATCCATGTCAGTTCGCCTTCAGTTGCAGGGCTGGTGTGATGCGGCAGGCCCGCCAGGCGGGCAGCAATCCGGCCAGTAAACTCGCCAACACCGCAAGCGTGAGCGTTGCGAACAACATCGGAATATCCATGTGCGCCAGTGCGGCGTAGTCCGCGGGTTGATGCCGCACCAGCCATAAACCGATCAACGCCAGCACCAGGCCGCCCAAGCCGCCCGCCAGGCCGATAACGCCCGATTCCACCAGCAACTGCGCAAACAACGTACGCTGCGAAGCACCCAATGCGCGGCGCACACCCAGTTCCCCGGCGCGTCGCATGAACTTAGCCAGCATCAAGCCGACCGTGTTAACCAGACACACCACCAGAAAACCGAGCGCCAGCCACACCTGCAGCTTTGCGTCGCTTGGCACCACGCGCTGGTAATCCAACCACTGCATGACGTTTCGAAGGCGAACATTCGCCGGCCGCAAAAACCGCCCCGCGGCGTGCTGGTCTTCCGAATAATGGATGAGAAACGTTTTATACGCCGCCACATCCGCTGGACTGTTCAACTGCACCCAGAACTGCAACCAAACACAACTGAGGTGTTCCAGATTGTTCGGATCGCTTCCGGTGCCGCCCCAGCAATTGGTGGTGCCGTCGTGCTCCAGCTTCAGATCGCGGGAGGTCGACAACGGGATATAGACATCCTCGTCGCTGTCGTAGCTGCCCATGTAGAGCTCGTAGAAATGCGGATTGGGATGCCAATCGCCCAAGACGCCTACGATACGGAAACTCGTATCCTGCAGGCGAAGTTCCTTGCCGACGCTGTTGGCGCCATTGAAGAGCTTGTCGTTCAACGACGAGGTGATCACCGCAATGCGCGCTTTGCCGTCGTCCTCCTGCTCGCCCCACCCCTGACCGAATTTGAACGGCACGCCGAACATCGGGAAGAAATCCGCCGTGGTGTAGAGCGCCGCTGCCTGAAAAGGATCCAAGTTCGACTGGGTAGGTTGCAGCGGAACCATGCCTTCGGTCATCAACGCTTGATGCGCAGCACGCTTGGCCTTGAGCAGATACATGCCGTCGGCCCAGGTGAGCTGATCCGGCGGCTCTACATTGGGCCCGTAGTCGTCCATGTCTTGCGGATCGATCTGCGGGTAATACAACGACCCGCTGCGACCAGGCAGCGGATCGCCGGAGAGCACATGCAACACCGTCAGCGTGGTCATGCACGCGCCAATGCCCATGGCGATGGCAAGCACCATCAGCGCCGTGAGTACACGGTTGCGCCGAAGACTTCGCAAAGCAAGACTGAAGTAGTAACTCAGCACGGCACTCCCCTTGCACCTTGTTTGCTTCAGACCGACCGCGTCGCCACCACCGGCGGCACGTTGGATGCACGCCGCGCCGGTACGAATACGGCGAGTTGCCCCAGCAACATCACTACCGCCAGTCCGACCAGCACGTAATACACCGGCATGCTTTCCATCTCGAACTTGCTCATCAGCAGGCGATTCAACCCAATGGCCAGTCCGACGCCGACCACCGCACCCACTCCTGCGATCATCAGGTTTTCCATTTGGAAGTAATGCAGGATGTCGGCCTTGCGCGCGCCCAGTGCGCGCCGCACACCGATCTGACGATGGCGTTGTCCCACCCAGAAACTGGTCAGGCCGACGATGCCCGCCGCGGTGACAGCCAGCAGAATCAGACAGACCACGCCCATCAGCACCGCCATACCCACATCGGCACGATAAGCCTCGGTGCGAATGTCCTTGAAGGATTTGACGCTGTCATCGTCCAGAACGCGCATCGGATTGACCGAGTAGAACTTGGCCGGAATGGCGCGCATCACGTCATCGAGCCGACCCGGCTTGGTTCGCACGGCGTAACGCGAAAAGTTGGCATTGAGGCGAACCGGCTCGATCGTCGAATTCCACACAAAAGCGCTGGCCCAGCTGCTTACGGACGGCACCTGTAAGCGCTCCACTTCACCCACGATCGTGCTCGGCGTGCTTGAGCCGTCCAGATAAACCACCTTTCCGATGGCGGTGCCGGTCGGGAACAATTTGTCGGCAAGCGCTTTGGAAACGATCACGATGTTCGCTTCGCTGGGATCGCGAAAGCCTTTGTTGACGATATCCGCTGCGGTGAAGTTGCGCCCGGCAACCAGATGCAGACCCAGCGTGGCCAACAAGTGCTCGTCGCCGAAGTAGTAGGTGGTTCGCGCGTTGCCCGAGCGCAGTTCCGTGCCTGGCTTCAATGACATCGCACCGTTCCAGCTCGACGGAAACAGCGGCAGCGAATTGACGGGCGATACGGACTCGACATCCGGCATCGAACGCAACGCGTTGAGGTCTTCCTGCAGCATGGAGTCGAGCTTCTGGATGCTGGCCGGATCGTCGCCGCTCGGCGCACCGACCCACTGCTGCGTGACCATGAAGAGGTTGCCCTCCTCCAGGCCGGTGGGGCGTTGCACGTTCTGGATACGCGCGTAGATGATGAAGATCGCATTGCAGACGATGGCGAGCGTCAACGCGATCTGCAAGGCGATCAGCACGACGCCCGCCTTGTGCTTGCGCAATGCCGCGATCATGGGATGCAAAGTCATGGCAGCGCTCCTCAGTTCGATTTCAGCTGCAGCGCGGGTTGCACGCGCGAAGCACGGAAAGTGGGATAAAGCCCTGCCAGCATGGTCGCGACCACCGCCACCACCAGCGTGAGCGCCAACAAGCTGACATCGACATGCGCCAACGAGGCGATTTCCTTGGGCAGTACCCAGCCCACGCCCAACACGCCGATCCACGTCAACAACAAACCGAGCACGCCGCCGGTCAAGCCAACGGTGCCCGCTTCAATCAAAAACTGCGCATAGATCGCCAGACGCGGCGCGCCCAGCGCGCGACGCACACCGATTTCGGAACTGCGGCGCAGGAATTTGGCCAGCAACAGACCGGCCGTGTTCACTAGGCAAACGATCAATAACCCAAGCGCCACCACCAACGACACCTTGGTATCGCTGGGTGCCACATGTTCGGATTCCAGCCATGCGGGAAGGTCGCGCAGACGGTTATTCACCGGCCAGCTGAAGCGACCGGCGGCTTTCTGTTCCTGAAAATAGCCGTCCAGATAATCTTTATAGGATGATTCGGCCGCTTTGTCGTCCAGCTCCGCCATGTAGGAAATCCACACGCAGGAAGACTGCTGAAGACCGACGAAGCCCGAGCCTTTGGGGATCTCCGAGCAATTGGTATTCCCGTCATTGGGCATGCCGACATCGATGGCGCGCGTAAAGGGAAGAAACACATCTTCCTGCTCGGTGGTGAATCCGCCCGTGTTGACGACGTCGTAGTACACCGGCTTGGGATTCCAGTTGTCCAGCACACCGAGCACGCGGTAGTCCTTGCCGTCGATATTCAGCGTTTTGCCCACGCTGTTCGCGCCGGCGAACAGCTTTTGGTTGAGCTTCCCGCTGATCACCACCACCGCCGCGCGTTGCGTGTCGCTGTCCGCATTCCAGGCGCTGCCGTACTTGAACGGCACGTCCAGCATCGGGAAGAACTCGCTGTACACAGCATGGCCGCCGACGTTGATCGGATGCATCGACGGGTCCGGCGGCACCACCGAGGGCGATACACGATACATCGCCGATTGATAGTGAGCGCGATGCTGTTTCATCAGCGCCACCGCATCGGTGTAATCCATCGCATCCGGCGGCTCGTTGTTGTTGGTTTGATCCAGGCGCCCTTTGGGTCCCCAGATATCGATCTGCGGAACAAACAGGCGCGAGGATTTCCACGGGATCGGATCGCCCGATACCGCTCGGAACACCGAGTAGCTGGTCATGGACGCCGCTACGCCGAAACCGACGATCAAGATCATCAGCACGGTAAGACCCGGGCTTCTTTTCAGACTTCGTATCGCCAGATCAAGGTAATAGCCAAGCATGTACGCCTCCCCAGAAATTTATCGTTCGTATCGAAGACTCAGATGCTCGTCACGCCGGACGCGTTGCTTCGACCGGCGGCACACGCGACGCACGCAGAGCCGGCGCAAACACCGCTCCCTGTCCAAGCAGCAGCAATAGCGCGATGCCGCCGAGCACGTACGTCAGCGGAAGCAACTTCAATGCATCGAAATGCGTGACAAGCCATAAATTCAACCCGAACGTCAGCAGCACGCCGATGACAATGCCGCCCAGGCTGATCAACAGGTTTTCTGTCATGAAGTAGTTCAGGATGTCGCGGTGCGTCGCACCCAATGCGCGCCGCACACCGATCTGCCTGCGCCGCTGCCCCACCCAGAAGCTGGTCAGGCCCACGATGCCCGCAGCCGTGATGGCCAGCAGCACCACGCAAATAACGCTCATCAAGATCGCCATGCCGCGATCGCTCTCGAAGGCGCGGCGGCGTATTTCCGCATAGCTGAGCAAGCCGTCCTTGGGGTCGATCATGCGCATGCGGTTTTCCGCGTACAGCGCCTTGGGCGCTTCGCGCATGGCGGCGGCGAGCTGTCCGGGCTTGGCGCGCACGATGTAGTAAAGCCCGTACGGTTCGGCGGGCCGAGTCGGCACCACCATCGATTCGCCCACATAAGGTGCGCTCCATGTCCCTACGTCGCCGCGATGCAACACGTCGACGATGCCGATCACCGTAATCGGATTGGGGGTCATGGCATAGAAGTGTTTGCCTAACGCATCGCCGTGCGGGAACAGCTTGTCGGCCATCGCCTTGCTGATGATGGCGACGGATGGAACGACGGTCTGCCTCAGCCCTTCGTTCTGCACTTCCTCGGGTCTGAAGTCGCGCCCGGCGATCAGTTTGAGGCCGAGCGTGCGTACAAAATTGTCATCTCCCATATAGAACGCCGCATCGCTCGTGGGAGCGCGCTGTTCGGGCGTCATGGTGATGAAGTTGTCGTCGCTGATGCCCCGTATCGGATAGTTGTTGGCAGTCGTAACGTCCTGCACGCCCGGCACCTGCCGCAGCGTGGCGACGTCTTGCTGAATTCTTTCCGCCGCTTCCTGTGTGGAGTATTGCTCTCCCCACTGATTTCCGATCACGAACAGGTTGGCTTCGTCGACGCCGCTGGGCTCGCTGATATGTACGAGGCGTTGATGGATGATGAACAACGCATTGCAGACGATGGCCAGCGTCAAGGCAATCTGCAGTGCGATCAAGATCGTGCCCGCCTTGTGTCGGCGCAACGCAGCGAGAATGGGCTGAATTTGCATGTGTGCTCCCTCGCCTCAATTGGATTTCAGTTGCCAGGCCGGCTGCACTTGCGCAGCACGCCAGGCGGGATAAAACGCGGCCGCCACCGTCGCGAAGATGGCAAGCGCCAAGGTCAGCCCAATCAGCGAAAAATCCAGATGCGCGAGCCGTGCGATATCGGGCGCAAACAACACGCCGACACCGGACATGCCAACCGCCGTCAACAGCAACCCAATGAATCCCCCAGCCAATCCGACCGCAGCGGCTTCGACCAGATACTGGGCGTAAATTTCGTGTCGGGTCGCGCCAAGTGCACGCCGCACGCCGATCTCTCCTGCCCTGCGCATGAACTTCGCCAACAGCAAGCCAATGGTGTTGACCAGGCAGATGACAAAGAAGCTCAGCGCCACGATCAGCGAAATGCGACTCTCCGGCGGCACGATTTTTTCGACATCCAGCCATTTCATCACGTCGGGCAAGCGCACATTGGGCGCCCAGCCAAAACGGCCCGCGTGTTGCTGGTCGGCGGAATAACTTTCGAGAAAACGGTGATAGCGTTCGACGTCGCTGGACGTGTCCAGTTCCACCCACGGCATCAGCCAGATGCAGTTGCTTTGCAGATATTGATCCCAGCCGTTGTAGGTAATCGCACCGCGGCAACTGTTTCTGCCGGCATTATCGATTTTCAGATCGAGCGCGCGGTTGAGCGCGAGATAAAAGTCGGGTGGGTTGCCAAAACCGCTGCCGCCCCACGCATCGTAAAAGCGCGGCGCGGGATTCCAGTGCTTGGTCACACCGACAATGCGGTAATCGTGACCGGAAAGCGTGATTTTCTGCCCGACACTGTTGGCGCCGCCGAATAGGCGCTGATTGAATTCCTGGCTAAGCACGACGTCGCCTGCACGGGCGTCGTCATCGGCATTGCTCCAGCCGGCGCCGTAGGCGAAAGGCACATCGAACATCGTGAAAAAATCGGCCGTTACGGCATAGCCCGTGGAAGAGACCGGCACGCTGTCGGCATCCCTGGGCAAGGTCGACAACACGATCTGGTAAATGAGCGTCATGCGCGAGGACTGATGCGCTCTCATCAAAGCCATCGCGTCGACATAATTGAGCGCGCCAGGCGGTTCGCCTTTTTCGTTTAGCCCCGGTCCCCAGCTGTCGATCTGCGGCACGAACAATTGCGACGACTTTTCCGGTATCGGATTGCCGGATACGGCGCGAAACACCGAATACGTAATCATCGACGCGGAGACGCCAAAACCGATCGCCATCACCATCAGCGCGGTGAGCATGGGATTGCGCCGGAGGCTGCGTAGGCCAAGCTGTAGGTAGTAGGCAAACATGGGAAACGTGTTCGTCCTCTGGATGAAAGTCGTGGCGAGGTCACCCCTCGCCCCAACCCTCTCCCCGAAGGGAGAGGGGGTAAAGCGCTTAGCCGCGAATCTGACCGGCGGCAGCGGTGTAAGCGGTGTGGAAGCGCGGATCCTCCGCAAGATCCACCACCTGGCCGTCGATGATGTGCACGTTGCGTTGTGCACGCGCCGCCAGTTCCGGATCGTGCGTCACCATTACGATGGTGGCTCCTTCGCGATGGATCTCTTCCAGCAGCTCCAGCACGCCGCGCGCCATCTGCGTATCCAAGTTACCGGTCGGTTCGTCAGCGAGCAGAAGACGCGGGCTACCCGCCAACGCGCGCGCGATAGCGACACGTTGCTGCTGACCGCCGGACAATTCCGCCGGATAGTGCCGCGCACGCGACGCAAGGCCTACGCGCTCCAGCGCATTCATGATGCGCTCTTTGCGCTCCGGCGCCTTCATGCCGCGATAGCGCAACGGCACTTCCACGTTGTCGAACACGTTGAGATCCGGAATCAGGTTGAACGCCTGGAAAATGAAGCCGATCTTTTCGTTGCGGATCCTCGAGCGCGCGTTGTCGTCGAGATTGCTGACCGACTGACCGTCGAGAAGGTATTCGCCGCCGGTGAAGGTTTCCAGCAAACCGGCGATGGTGAGGAAGGTGGTTTTACCGGAACCGGACGGACCGGTTACCGCGACGAACTCGCCTTCTTTCACGTCGATGTTGAAATCGCGAAGCGCATAGGTTTCCACCACTTCAGTGCGATAGACCTTGGAGAGGTGCGTCATCTTCAGCATGGTTGGTTCCTTCGTTAGGTTTTATGCCCCTCCCCCTGTTCGCAGGAGGAGGCTGGGAGGGGGTGAAGGTTTTGCCGTGACGGCTCACCCCACCCCAGCCCTCTCTTGCAAGCAAGAGAGGGAGTAATCGTTAGCGACTGATCACGACGCGCTGCGCGCCTTTGAAGTTGTCGGTACCGGAGATCACGATGTTGTCGCCTTCTTTGAGACCATCGAGAATCTCCACTTTGTCGATGCTGCTTTCGCCCACGCGGATCGGCGTTTTGGTCGCCATGCCGTCGCGTACGACGTAGGCATAGGCACCGCCGGATTCATCCACGAAAGACCCGCGCTGCACGGTGAGTACGTTTTCGCGATGATCGAGCAGGATGCGCACCGACAGCCGCTGGTTTTGACGAAGCTGCTTGGGCGTGCCACCTTCGAAGCGTACACGCGCGGCCACTTCGCCGTTGACCACTTCCGGCGAGATCGCGCTGACCAGACCTTTCCAGTCGTTGCCGTTGCCGCTGATATCGCCACCCATGCCCACGGCAAGATCGCGCGCGAAACTTTCCGGCACTTTCACTTCCACTTCGAGCGCGGACAGATCGATCACGCTGAGCAATTGCGCATCCTTCGCCACGGTGGCGCGCTCGGCGATAAAGAGTTGGCCGACCTGACCATCCACCGGCGAACGCACGTTGAGGTCGTCGACCTGGCGCTTCAGATCCTGCACCAGCAGTACTTGACGATCGTGCGCAAGCTTTTTGGCTTTGATGGCGAAATTACCGCTATCGGCGTTGAGATTGCGATCCGATTGCGCATGCGCCAACGTGATTTGCGCCTTGGCCAGGGTATCTTTGGACCGGTCCACTTCCATCTGCGGCACGCCGCCCAAGCTGTAAGCTTTTTCGTAGCGGGCCAGATCGCGCGCCGCGGTTTCTTCGTCGATCTTGGCGCTGTCGTACGCGTTCTGCATTTGCGAACTCTTCTGACGCGCATCGACCTGGGCGCTCAGATAGTCCACTTCCATCGCATCGGCGTTGGATTCTTCCTGCGCAAGCTTGTTGACCAGTTCGGGACTGTCGATCACCGCGAGCACTTGCCCTTTCTTCACCGTGTCGCCAGCATGCACTTTCAATGTGACGGCGCCACCGTAAGTGGCATAGAGCGTTGGGCTCACCGCGGCGACCACCTGACCTTCCGCCGCGATGTCGCGCACGAACGGGCCGCGTTCCACCGTGGCAAACGCGAGCCGCGAAGCGCTGACCGAGGAGTCGGCGGAAAACAACCGGGCGATGCCAGGCGCAAAGAAGCCGAGCACGACCACGGCAAGCACCGCCCCGCCGATCCACAAGAGCTTTTTCTTGGGACTGGGTTTGACCGCGATCAAGCGATCCTGGGCTGAAGTGTCACGAATCATGGTGCAGTCCTTAGCCGCGGACAGTGCGGCCCCACACCATGCTCAGCAATCCGCATGCCAACCCACGAGCAGATTTTTATAGGCCTTTAATCAAGCACTTATGCGCGCAACGAGGTCATCGCGCACTGTCCGCGGACACTGGCCGGACAGCGGACAGACGGCGATCCGCGGTCACACCCGCAGCATGGCCGATTCGATCTGCGCGATGGTCGCCGCTACCTGATGCCCGAGCGGCGACAAGGGCGTGGCGAGCGCGTGCTCAAGCACCCACAGGCCGGCCCACTCGCGCAGATGAAAGTTCACGACGCTCGCATGGTCGGGGCGCAGCGGCTGGGTATCGACGATGGGGGAACCGTCGCATGCCGCTTCGCACGAAGCGGTCAATGCGTCCCAGGCGAGATAGTCGGTATCGGGCAGCAGATGCCAACGCGCACGAATGCGGCCGAACCGATCCACACACTCGCACCATTCGCGTGGGCCATCGTTTGTTATGGCGCTGACGACCACCAGCCACTGGACCTCCAGCAGCGGAACCAAGGCGGGATGTCCCATCAACAAGCCGGGCGGCAACGCGGTGAGTTTTTCGCCACGGGATGCGGCATGCAGATAAAGCACGCTGCCCAATCCGGGCAACAAGCCGATCAATGCATGGGGCGTGATGCGTCGCACGCGCCGAGAAGCATGGCTTCGCGACGCGCGGCGGCATAGCGATGGGGAACGGGCGGCCAACCAGCCGAACATGGCGATCTCCTGGTGGAGGACTTGGCTGGCGTAAGCGTGAGCTCGCTGGCGAGAGGTATGAAAAAAAGCGCTACGGCGATGCCGCAGCGGCTCTACTTGGTGAGAATCAGTTTGCCGTTGCGCGTCAAACGCAGGTGATATTCGCTGCCCATGTGCTGGATCACCAACTCGCGTTCGCCGGCCAGCAAGCGCTGACTGGAAATGCGGCGAATCGCCGAGATCGCGCCGTCACCGCTCTCTTCAGCCAAATGCGATGGCCTGGGCGGCTGCGACGAACGGGTAAGCGTGAGCAGCGTGCCGGTCGTAGACATGACTAGACTCCAATCGTCAGGGAAGTGACGATTGAATGATAATGATTCTCATTTGTGAGTCAAGCGCCGGCCCGTTGTGTAAAACCTGAGAGCCGGATCAGGCCAACGCCTGCTCGATCCGGTCCTTCAAGGCCAGGTCGAAGCGCGGCAACACATCCAGCACGCCCAGATTCTGCTCCAGCTGTTCTTTTCGGCTCGCACCCAGCATCACCGTCGACACATGCGGATTGGCAAGACACCACGCGATGGCGAGCTGTGCCGGCGTAGCACCGACCTCCGCGGCAATGGCCGGCAAGCGTTTTACCTTTTCGACGCGCTCGCCGCCCTCCCCTAGCACCATATCGCGCAGCCATTCGTAGCCCGGCTGGGTCAGGCGCGAACCTTGCGGAACGCCTTGGTTGTATTTGCCGCTCAGCAAGCCCGATGCAAGCGGCGACCAGATGGTGGTGCCCATGCCGTAACTGGCGTACAGCGGCGCGTACTCCTGCTCGACACGTTCGCGATGCAACAGGTTGTATTGCGGTTGTTCGACCACCGGCGCGTACATATGCATCGCCTGCGCGATGCGGTGCGCCTCATGGATGGCGGCAGCCGTCCATTCGCTGGTGCCCCAGTACAACACTTTGCCCTGGCGAATCAGCGTATCCATGGCCGCGACGGTTTCCTCGATCGGCGTCTCCGGATCGGGGCGATGGCAGAAATAAAGATCCAGATGCCCCACGCGCAAACGTTCCAATGCCTGGTGACAGGCTTCGATCACATGCTTGCGCGACAAGCCCCGCTGCGTGGGCCTGGGTTTTTCCACCGCGCCAAAATACACCTTGCTCGATACGCAATAACTGTCGCGCGGAAAACGCAGATCGGCCAACACGTCGCCCATCAGACGCTCTGCGTCGCCGTGGTTGTAGGTTTCTGCGTTGTCGAAAAAATTGATGCCGCGGTCCCATGCCAATGCAAGCATGTCGCGCGCCTCCGAACGGCCTACCTGGCGGCCGAACGTGACCCATGCTCCGAAGGAAAGCGCAGACAGCTGCAATCCGGTACGGCCAAGACGACGGTATTGCATGGAGATCTCCTGGTTCGCTTTTCGCCCTCGGGAGCGAGGACACGTCCAGCCATCAGGATACGGTAGGTCGGGTGATTAAAGCGATCACGCTTATCAGGAAAGACCTCACACTTTGCTTCGCTCGCCCGCCCCTTTACCCATCAACGTTCAACGGACGTTGAAATCGAGGATCGTGGTATCGATCGTGCGCTGGTCGTTGTGCACGCGCAGTGTCACGGCAACGCCATATTTCTCCAGATAGGCCAGCGTCACTTTCTCCGTTTCCATGCCGTTGGCATCGATGGCACGGCAATTCAATTCGCGCGCCTGGCCATTTATCGCCGGATTCAATTGAGCGGCGTTATAGGTTTTTCCGCTGTCGCACAGGAACTGGCCGGGATCGGGGAAAGCATCCTTGCCCGGATCGCCGTACAAATACGCAAATGCGGCATGCGCGCCGGTATCCGTATCGAACTTGAGGATCTTGCGCGGCCCTTGAACCGGAGGAATATTGTCGGCGCGCGCGGAGATGCTCTGCGTCAGAAACGAGAAATACCCACGGTACGTCAGGCTCAACTGCGTCGCGATATTGGCACCGTTGTCCTGCACAATCTCCAGGCGGCGCACCAAGCCGTGCCCAGCATTTTCAAGCGTGTCGATCACCGTATAGGTGGAGGGTTGCGCTTGGCCTTCGGAAGTCACCTGATCGCGCGTATGCATAACGATCTGGTTGAACGAAACGGGAGCGAGATTTGCGCGCGTGATCGCGTCCCTGACGTCGACATTGAGCGCATCGAAGGTGAAATGCTGTGCGAAATAACTGCCGGTCGATGCCGCCGCGCTCGGCGGCGCGCCGGCATCGGGGAGAGTATTGTTGCCCATCGCTTGCAAACCGCCTGCGTGCGCGAGAGGGGCCGCGATGAGCAACGAAACAATCGCCGATGCAAAACAACTTCTCGCCCGTGCCATGAGACCAGCCTCTACGTGTAAGTACCCCTTACGATAGCAAGGCCACTCGGCGTTCGGTAATCGCCGTTGCCAAACCTTCATGGTATGCGACGCATCGCCATATCTTGCGGAGCGGCATCACACAACATCCAGCAGAAGCTTAAGCAGCACCGCGGCAAACAGCCCTGCGACGACATCGTCCACCATCACACCCAAACCGCCCTTCAGATGCCTGTCCAGATAACGGATCGGCCACGGTTTCCATACATCGAACAGACGAAACAGCACGAAGCCGGCGACCACGGCCCACCATGGCGCCGCCAACGCGGGCAGCAGCGCAATCCACTGGCCGACGAACTCATCCCATACAAGGCTACGGTGATCGTCTACGCCCAGCGCTCGCCCAGCCACCTCGCACGCCCACACGCCGACGGCAAAACCCACCACGATCACCAGTACATTGATCGACAACGAGCATTGGCGCAGCAGCAGCCACGGTAAAATCGCCGCCACCGAACCGAACGTGCCTTGGGCGAAGGGTGCAAGCCCTGAACCGAAACCGCACGCCAACCAGCCCGCAGGCGTGGAAAGCAAAGCGCGACGTTGCGGGGGCGTAAGTACTTTGCGTTCGCTCATGCGCCGAAATGATCCCAGCCTTGACGGCTTTGCTCGAGCCGATGTCCTTCGCGATCGCGGACATCGATGCCGTCGCCTTCCACGATGCGACCGATTCGCGTCGCTCCGCAGCCCAGTTTTGCAAGGTCGGCTTGCACCGCGCCGACGTGCCGCGCCGGCACGGTGAAGCACAGTTCGTAATCGTCCCCGCCACTTAAGGCCAACTCGCGCGATGCGGCGTCATCGAATAGATCGAGCAGCGCGGAAGAGCGTGGCAGCAACTCGGCATCCAGCTCGGCACCGACGCCGCTGGCTGCACAGATATGACCGAGATCGGCAAGCAAGCCGTCGGAAATATCGATGCACGCGGTCGCGCGATCACGCAATGCAAGACCTGCGGCGACGCGCGGCGTGGGTTTGTTGAGCCGTTCGATAAGGTAGGCGCCTTGCGCTTGACCACCATGACCTTGCTGCACCAACTGCAAGCCGCCCGCCGCATCGCCCAGTGTGCCGGTTACGAGCACCGCATCGCCAACCTGCGCACCGGAGCGCCTCAATGCCTTGCCTGGGAACACGAAACCGTGCACGGCGACGCTGACCGTCAATGCACCGCGCGTGGTGTCGCCTCCGACCAACGCAAGGCGATAGGCCCTTGCCAATTGCGCAAAACCGGCAGCAAAGCCGTCGATGAATGCGACATCCGCGCTCGGCAAGGTCAACGCCAACAGCGCCCATGCCGGCGTCGCCCCCATCGCCGCGAGATCGGACAGATTGACCGCCAGCGACTTCCAGCCGATATCGGCAGCCGCGGTACCGCGCGGAAAATGCACGCCTTCGACCATGGTATCGATGGCCATGGCCAATTCCTGACTGGGCGGTACGGCCAGCAAAGCAGCGTCATCACCGATGCCCAGGCGCACATCGTCGCGAGCTTGCGCGGTGCGTTCGCGAATGCGATCGATAAGGGAGAATTCCATGAATGGGCTGTTCCTATCCCTTGTTCGCCATGGTCTGCCTTGCTGCGGCGTCATTCCGGCGAAGGCCGCAATCCGGTCCAAATACGTCGCGCAAGGCACGCTCAACTTTTTTTGTTTTGCGTGCGTCGCACAGCACGTGCGTACTCAATTGCGGCCTTCGCCGGAACGACGCGCCTGAGAACTATCCCTGCTTCTCGGTAACACGCAGTTGCGCGGCCAGCTTGTCCAGCACGCCATTCACATAACTGTGCCCGTGATCCGCGCCAAAGCGCTTAGTGACTTCGATCGCCTCGTTGATGATCACGCGATAAGGCACATCCGGCCGATATTTCAATTCGTACGCCGCCAAACGCAGCGCCGCGCGCTCGACCGGATCGATCTGCGCCACGTCACGGTCGATATACGGCTTGAGTGCTTCGTCGAGCACGTCGAGATTTTTTTCCACACCGCGCAGCAGATCTTCGAAGTACTCCAGATCCGCCACTTCCATATCCTGCTCGTGGCGGAACTGCTCGATCACCGCATTCATCGCGCTGCCGCTCATCTGCCAGGCATAGACCGCCTGCAACGCACGGCGGCGGGCACGCGAGCGTGCGGCCAGATCGATGCCTTCGGGTCGTGAATTCATTACAGCTTTCCGTACAGATTGACCATTTCCAGCGCGGCGATGGCGGCATCGGCGCCTTTGTTGCCCGCCTTGGTGCCGGAGCGTTCGATGGCCTGTTCGATGGTGTCGGTGGTCAGCACGCCGAACGCTACCGGTACGCCGGAGCCCAGCGCGGCCTGAGTCAGCGCCTTGGCGCATTCGCCGGCGACGAAATCGAAATGCGGAGTCGCACCACGAATCACCGCGCCCAGCGCGATGACGGCGGCGTATTTGCCCGAGTTCGCCAGCTTGTGCGCGGCCAGGCCGATTTCCCACGCGCCAGGCACGCGGATCAGATCGATGGCGTCGTCACCGACGCCGTGGCGCACCAGCGCGTCGCGAGCGCCGGCGACCAGCGGTTCGACGACGAAGCCGTTGAATCGCCCGGCGACGATGGCGAAACGGCCTTTGGGCGTGGCGAAATCGCCTTCGATGGTCTTCATGTTGCGTGCTTCCTGTGTGCGGCGCTCACCCGCGGCGAGCGCGCTATTTTACGGGTTTAGGGAGGGGGTTGCTTGGTCTGGGGCCTAGCCCATCGACGGTTCGTGCGGACGGCGCAGGTGCGGGTAGCCTTGGAAATCCAGGCTGGCTCGCTGCCCGACCACGCGCAGCCGCGCCGGAACGCCGAACGGCAGGGTAAATTTGTCCGCTTCGTGTCCGAACGGCATGCCGGAAAGCACCGGGATGCCCGCCACGCGGCGAATCTGGTCGAAACCATCGTCCAGGTCGTAGCCGTTGTCGTACGGGGCCGAACGGCACTGGGTGAAGTCCGCCAGGATCAGGGCGCGCTGCCGGCTCAAAATTCCCGACAAATGCAGCTGATAAAGCAGGCGCTCGATGCGAAACGGCGGCTCGCCAATGTCTTCGACAAACAAGATGCCGCCTTCGATGCGCGGAAAGTAAGGCGTCTGCAGCAAGCTGCAGAGCATGGCGAGGTTGCCACCCCACAGCGGCCCTTCCACGGCCAGTTCCGTCGCTTCGCCGCAATCCCAACTCGCATTGCCCTGCGGCGCACTGAGCGTGCGCCAGAAGTGTCGCCAGGTGAGCGGGCTGAGCCGTTGCGCGCCGAAATCCGGACCGAGCATGGGGCCGCCGAACGTCACCAGGCCGCTCTTGGCATACAACGCCATTTGCAACGCCGTGAAATCGCTATGACCGACGAGTGCGAGCGGCTGCCCGCCGAGACGTTCGCGCAGTGCGTCGTACTGCAGCCGATCGAGCAAGCGCGTCGCACCGTAGCCCCCCCGAATGGACAATGCGATATCCGGCAAGGTGTCTAGCGTCGCCAAGCCGTTGATATCGGCCGCGCGTTGCGCGTCGCTGCCGGCGTAGCGCAGTTCAGTGCGATCGATCACCTCGGACGCTTCCACCGCGCAACCGGCATCGCGCAAACGTGCGATGCCGCGCGTCATGGCGTCGCGATCGTGCGGATAGCCGGATGGCGCGATCAGGCGAACGCGACAGGAATCAAAAGCCTGCATTGCATGATCCTTGTTGTAGCCATTGGGTCCTCAGCACAGATAACGACGCAAACGTAGGCGCTTGTTCAAGGCGCAAGGGTTGCAGCCGCGACTTCCGCATCGCCGTTCAACACGAAATCGCGCGACGAATGCCCGACCTTGATCGGATAACTGCCCGCCGCGATCTGCCAGCGATGCCCCGGCACATCGAAGATGGCAAGCAAGCGCGGATCGATCGTCACGCTCACCGTGCGGCTTTGTCCTGGTTGCAACGACACCTTCTGGAAGCCCGCCAGTCGACGCGGCGCTTCGCCGCTATCGGCCGGCATGCCGACGTAGACCTGCGGCGTATCCATGCCTTCGAGATCGCCGGTGTTGCTGACTTTGAAGCTCACCGTGACATGGTCGCCGTCGGTGTTGATATGAAGATCGCTGTAGTCGAAGCGGCTGTACGAAAGACCGAAACCGAACGGGAACAACGGCTTCAGATTTTTCTTGTCGTACCACTTGTAGCCGACCGCGGCGCCGTCGATGTTGTAATCGACTTCCTGCGCAGAGGTGATCTGCGGACGCGGCAATTGCTGCTCGTCTTTGGGGAACGTCACCGGCAAGCGACCGGACGGATTCACTTTGCCGGTGAGCACGTTCGCAATGGCATCCCCGCCGCGTGCGCCCGGATACCACGCTTCGACCACCGCACTCACTTTCGACAACCACGGCATCGTGACCGGGCCGCCGCTTTCAAGCACCACCACGGTATGCGCGTTCGCCACCGTCACCGCATCGATCAACGCGTCTTGTTTATCGGGCAGGGCGAGGTTGGGTACATCCGCGCCTTCGCAGGTCCACTGCGTAGCGAACACGATGGCCACATCCGACGTCTTGGCCAACGCCGACGCCTTGGCGGGATCGCTGCCGTCGTCGTACGTCACCTTGGCGTTCGGCAGCAGTTTCTGCAGCGCTTTCATCGGCGAGGAAGGATCGTAGACCTTCCACTGCCAATCGGGCCCCTTCACTGCCGGAATGGCCGGACCGCCGATCGGCCACACTTGCGCCGAACCACCACCGGACAGCACGCCTGCATCGGCATGGCCGCCGATGATCGCGACCGTTTTGATATCGGACTTCAGCGGCAGCGCATGGCTTTGGTTCTTCAACAATACGATGGCTTGTTCCGCCGCATGCTGCGACACCGACGCATCGCCCTCGACATCCAGCGGCTTGGTCACCGGCGGATGATCGAACAAACCCACGGCGTACATGGAACGCAGAATACGATGGACCATGTCTTCTACACGGGCATGCGTGACCTCGCCCTTGGCGATTGCCTGCGTCAGCGGCGCGCCGAAACTGCTCGACATGCTGCCGATGCTCAATCCTGTCGTCAGATCGATACCCGACACCTGATCGGTGCCGGCCATCGCATCCAGCGGGCCGTGATCGGCGCCCCAGTCGGTCATTACCCAGCCGGGATATTTCCAATCGCCCTTGAGGATATCCACCAGCAAATGATGATTGGAACAATCCCAGATGCCGTTGACCTTGTTGTAACCGCACATCACGGAACCCGGATGGCCGTCTTCGATCGCCATTTCAAACGCAAGCAGATCCGATTCGCGCATCGCGCGCTCGTCGATGTTCGAGCTGACGGTAGTGCGATTGGTTTCCTGATCGTTCAACGCGTAGTGTTTGATCGTCGACAGCACATGCTGCGACTGGATGCCGCGAATTTCCGCACCGTCGATGCGCGAGGCCAATAACGGATCTTCGCCGAGGTATTCGAACGTGCGCCCGTCGCGCGGCTCGCGCGTCAAATTGATGCCGCCGGCCAGCAGCACATTGATGCCCTGGCGAAACGCTTCGTCACCAATCATGCGACCGCCGTCGTAAGCGATCTGCGGATTCCAGGTGGCGGCAATGCCGATGAGCGACGGCAACGGCGTGGTGTTGCCCGCTTCGCCGCGCACATGGTTCGGCTGCTTGCCAGGGCCGGCATCCAGCGGATAGTTATGCACGCCGATGCCCGCATCGTTTTGCTGTTGCGCAGGAATGCCCCATTTGGGCAGCGCCGACACATAGCCGGCCGTACCGATACCGCCCGGCGGTTGCTGGGCCACCATGGTGTTGTAGCTCTGCAGCAAATGCCGCATATCCTTCAGCGACATGCGCTTTTCCAGCTTCGTCGCGCGCTGATCCGGCGACAAGGCGGTCTGCGCCGCGAATGCCGGCGCGATGCAGAGAAGTGAAAGCGCAGTGAACAAGGCCGTGCGCGCGCGCGGCAGGGCAAGCGAACGATCAGCGAGCTTCATCCCGGTCCCTTCGTCGGTGGAGCAGAGTCGATACGGCAAGCATGCCATGAAGCGATGCGATTCGAACCTATCCCGTACAGAACCTACGTCTTCTCGTCGCCCCGGTGAAGGCCGGGGCGACGTTCGCCTTGTGACGAAAGGTTCTGCTTACTCCGCGTATTCCACAACCTGCAGCCCGAACCCTGCCAGCCCCACCATCTTGCGCGGCGTACCTAGCACGCGCAGGCGATGCACGCCCAGGTCGGTGAGTATCTGCGCACCGAGGCCATGCTGCCGCCATTCCTGATCCTGGTCATTGGACGTTTGCGGGGCCGGCTGCCGGTTGAGTCGGCGCAGCAGCGCATCGGGTGTGTCTTCGCCGGAGAGCACCAGCAGCACGCCGCGATTTTCGTCCGCGATGCGACGCAGCGCGCTCGTCACCGTCAAGCCCAGATCGTCGCGATGCAGGTGCAAAACGTCGGACAAGGTATTGCGCATATGCACGCGGCAAAGCACCGGATCGCTGCCGTCAATGGCGCCGCGCACCAGGGCGAAGTGAAGTCCGTGACGGATCGCATCGCGATATGCCACGAGGCGGAACGGACCGAACTCGGTCTGGACATCCTCTTCGTACACACGCTGCACCGTTTTCTCGGTTTCCAGCCGATAGCGAATGAGGTCGGCGATGGAGCCGATTTTCAGGCCGTGTTTCTTCGCGAACAGCTCCAGCTCGGGACGACGCGCCATGGAGCCGTCTTCGTGCAGCACCTCGATCAGCACGGCCGCAGGTTCCAAACCCGCCAGCGCCGCGAGATCGCAGCCTGCCTCGGTGTGGCCCGCGCGCGTCAGCACGCCGCCCGGTTGCGCAGTCAGCGGGAAAATGTGCCCGGGCTGCGAGAGATCCTGCGGTTTTGCATGGAGCTGCACCGCCACCTGGATCGTGCGTGCGCGATCGTGTGCGGAAATACCGGTAGTGACGCCCTCGGCCGCCTCGATCGAGACCGTGAAATTGGTCTGAAAAGGCGACGTGTTGTCCACCACCATCGGGCGCAGACCAAGCTGCCGCGTGCGCTGTTCGGTGAGCGTAAGACACACCAGCCCACGCGCCTCGCGCACCATGAAGTTGATGTCTTCGGGCCGCACCATCTGCGCGGCCATGATCAGATCGCCCTCGTTCTCGCGATCTTCGTCGTCCACGATCACCACCATGCGCCCGGCACGGATGTCTTCGAGGATTTCGGGAATGGTATTGAATGCCATGTCTGCTTCCTTTTGCGAGCCTTATGCCCAGATCACGCGAACCCGTGCTGTTTGAGAAACGCTTCGTCGATGCGCGACGCCTCGCCGCCACCGATCAAGCGCTCGACATAGCGCGCCACCACGTCCACTTCGATGTTCACGGCGTCGCCCGCCTTGCGTGCGTGGAAAGCCGTGTGTTCCACCGTGTGCGGAATAAGGTTCACCCCGAAACGATGGCCGTTCACTTCGTTGACGGTGAGGCTGGTGCCATCGATGCAGATGGAACCCTTCGACGCGATATATCGCGACAACGGCGCCGGCACTTCGAAGGTCCAGCGTTGCGAACGACCGTCAGCCGTAACGGAAACCACCTTGCCCACGCCGTCGACGTGACCGGAAACCAGGTGACCGCCCAAGCGATCCGCCAGCCGCAGCGCTTTCTCCAGATTCACCGGATCGCCGGGCGTGTGCTTGCCCAGTGTGGTGAGCGACAGCGTTTCGTTGGAAACATCGGCGGCAAACCCCCGCGATTCCAGTGAGACGGCCGTAAGACAAACGCCAGACACGGCAATGCTGTCGCCGAGCTGCACATCCGACAGATCGAGATCCGCCGTATCGACGTGCAAACGCACGTCGCCGCCGCGCGGCTCCAGCCGCACGATGCGGCCCACGCTTTGAATAATGCCGGTAAACATCAGCGCACCCCCTTTGTGGGAGTGGATAAAGCTTGAGAATGACGAGTGATCATGAACGTTCTCCACGCAAAGTTCTGTGGGAACGCCCCAAGGCATAAGGCGCACGCACCGCTTGCGCGATGCGTGCCGCCGTCTTCTTTCATCCGGACTATGAGTTGCTCCGGCGAACCGAAACAACGTGACCGTCGGCTCCGGCATCGGACCGGATCTGCTGACCTTCCGATACCGCCGGAAGCGCTCGCGGGCTCGGGTCTTGCGACCCCTACCGCCGGTGGGGAATTCCACCCCGCCCTGAAGACGTTTTGTGTGAGTGCCGGAAACCGGCCCGGGAAGTTTAACACCGAGGCCGCCCTGTGACCGGTGCGCGCCGCGGATTTAAGCGTTCACCCCGGTGAACGCAGGCGAATTCGCCAGTCTGCCCCTATCTGACGCTGGTCGATCACCTCCAATCGCCAGCGGGCGGCCATCTGCGTCAACGTGGGCAGATGCATCAGCGGCCGGGCCGCGTCGCCCAGCATGATGGGGGCGACGTACAGGAGGAGTTCGTCGGCCAAGCCGGCGGCAAACAAGGTGCCGCATAGCGTGGCGCCGGCTTCGACATGCAATTCGCTGCAGCCGCGTTTCGCAAGCAAGGCGAGTACGGCGTGCAGATCGAGCGCACCGTCTTTTTCGGCGATGGCGATACGCTCGACACGGGCAAAACGATCGTCGGTGACGTTTGCGGTTTCGCCGTGCAGCAACAGCGTTGGCGTTTGGCCGTCCAAAACGTGGCTTCCGGCGGGCGTGCGCAGGTGGCGATCGAGGATCACCCGCCAAGGGGAGGTATGCGGCGCGTCAATCCGCGCCGTAAGCTGAGGATTATCCGCAAGCACCGTGCCCACGCCGGTAAGGATGGCGGAACTGCGGGCGCGCCAGCGCTGCACATCCGTGCGCGCCGCGTCGCCGGTAATCCATTTCGACTCGCCATTGGCCAAGGCGGTGCGGCCGTCGAGGCTCATCGCCAATTTCACGCGCACCCAAGGGCGATGGCGTTCGATCCGGCTGAAAAATCCGATGTTGATGTCGCGCGCCGCTTCGCGCATCAGACCGCTTTGCACCGTGATGCCTGCCGCGCGAAGTTTTTCGATGCCTTGGCCGGCCACCTGCGGAAAAGGATCTTCGGCGGCGATGACCACCCGCGTGATGCCGGCGGCAATCAGCGCATCCGCGCAAGGCGGCGTACGACCGTAATGCGCGCACGGCTCAAGCGTGACATACGCGGTGGCACCACGCGCCCGCTCAGCCGCTTCGCGCAACGCATGCACCTCGGCATGCGGCTCGCCCGCGCGTTCGTGCCAGCCCTGCCCTACGACGCGTTCACCCTGGGCGACGACACAGCCCACGCGGGGATTGGGCTGCGTGGTGTAAAGGCCGCGTTCGGCCAGGCGCAACGCTTGCGCCATGTGCATAGCATCAATGGCCGAGAAGGTCATGGAAGCATCCGAATATCGATATGCATGATGGTCAGTGTGCGGGATCGCACCCGGTTTGTCGCGTCGCAGATATTGGGAGTAGCCTTGAGTACTTTCATTTTCTGCCCGGACAAGCCCCCATGATCTACGAAAGCATCCTGGACACCATCGGCAGCACACCCATCGTCCGCCTGCATCGCGTCGCACCCAAGCACGTCACGCTATACGCGAAGGTCGAGGCATTCAATCCCGGCGGCTCGGTGAAAGACCGTCTCGCCATCGCGGTGATTCTAGATGCGGAAAAGAAGGGCTTGCTCAAGCCGGGCGATACCGTGGTCGAAGCCACGTCCGGCAACACGGGTGTGGCATTGGCCATGGTGTGCGCGGCGCGCGGTTATCCATTCGTCGCGATCATGACCGAAACGTTTTCGGTCGAACGACGCAAGCTGATGCGCGCGTACGGCGCCAAAGTCATTCTCACGGCGGCGGCCGAACGTGGCACCGGCATGGTGCGCCGCGCGGAGGAGCTGTCCAAGAAACACGGTTGGTTCTTGCCGCGGCAATTCCAGAATCCGGCGAACCCGGCTTATCACCGCAGCACCACCGCCGCGGAAATCCTGCGCGATTTTGCCGGCAAGCGACTGGATGCGTTCGTGACCGGCTGGGGCACGGGCGGCACGCTCACCGGTGTTGGCGAAATGCTGAAGCTTGCGCGTCCCGACGTAAAAATCGTCGCGTCCGAACCGGCTGGCGCATCGATGCTGGCCGATCAACCGTGGCAGCCGCACAAGATTCAGGGCTGGACGCCGGACTTCGTGCCGGAAGTGCTCAATCGCAAGGTATTCGATATCGACTTGCCGGTCGATGATGTACTCGCGCGCGACACCTCGCGTCGTCTTGCCAAGGAGGAAGGCGTTTTTGTCGGCATTTCCGCCGGCGCCACCGTGGCCGCAGCGCTCAAATATGCGGAAACCGCCGAACATGGCAGCGTAATTCTGGCGATGCTGCCGGATACCGGCGAACGCTATTTGTCCACTTTCTTGTTCGAAGGCGTGGCCGAAGGCTCGGACGATGAATGGCTGGCGGGTCTTGGCTGAGCGTCGTCGCTGATCTTGCCTTACCGTCATTCCCTTGCCTTACCGTCCTTCCCTTGCCTTACCGTCCTTCCCTTGCCTCACCGTCATTCCCTTGCCTTACCGTCATTCCCTTGCCTCACCGTCATTCCCTTGCCTCACCGTCATTCCCTTGCCTTACCGTCATTCCGGCGAAGGCCGGAATCCAGTGCAAATAAACCGTGCGAAGCACACAACCAAGTTTGATGTGTCCTGCACACGCGCGTTTAAACTGGATTGACTAGCTTCGCTGTTGAAAAGCGCCGCGGCCTTCGCCGGAATGACGGCAAGGTAGGTAATTGGGATGCCGTTGGGACGCCGAACAACATCGTTCGCGTATGCAAACTCAGCTCTTGCGATGCCCGCGCTTCGCCGCAGCCACTGCCTCGCCTAATAGCGAAAGCTGCAGATTCTCCAACCCAGGCAAATCGCGCTCCAGCTTTTCGATCTCTTCACGGAACGCATGCACGTCCTCGAATTTGCGATAGACGGACGCAAAACGCACATACGCCACCTGATCGAGCTTCTTTAGCTCGCGCATCACCAATTCGCCCACCTGACGCGACGGCACTTCACGCTCGCCGCTCTTGCGCAGATCGTCGATCACCGCACGGACCGCGGCGTCGACGTCGTGGCTTGCCACCGGCCGCTTCTGCAGCGCGCGTTCGAAGCTGGTGCGCAGCTTGCGCTCGTCGAAGCTCTCGCGCCGCTCGCCGCTCTTGACGATGGCGGGCAATTTCAGCTCAGCCGTTTCGAACGTGTTGAACCGCTCGCCGCATTGCGGACACTCGCGACGACGACGCACGGTGGCGCCGTCGTCGGCAAGGCGTGAATCGATCACGCGCGTGTCTTCGTGCTGGCAAAAAGGGCAATGCATCCGATGAGGCGATTATGCCTTGCTGATCAACCGTAGACGGGGAACTTTTTGCATTGTGCCGACACTTTCTCGCGCACGGCTGTAATCACGCTTTCGTCGGCCGGCGCGTCCAGCACGTCGCAGATCCATTGCGTAAGCTCGACCACGTCCGCCTCTTTGTAGCCGCGGGTGGTGATGGCGGGCGTACCCACACGCAGGCCGGAAGTGACGAACGGCGAACGCGGGTCGTTCGGCACGGCGTTCTTGTTGACGGTGATGTGGGCCTTGCCGAGCGCGGCTTCCGCATCCTTGCCAGTGACTTCGCGACCGATCAGATCCACCAGCATCAAATGGTTTTCGGTACCCCCGGAAACGACTTTGTAGCCGCGCTCGATCAACGTCTTGGCCATCGCCTTGGCGTTGCTGACCACTTGGGCCTGGTAATCCTTGAACGACGGTTCCAGCGCCTCCTTGAACGCGACGGCCTTGGCGGCGATCACATGCATAAGCGGGCCGCCCTGAATGCCGGGGAATACGATGGACTGCAATTTTTTCTCGATCTCTTCGCCGGGATCTTTGGCGATGACAATACCGCCGCGCGGACCGCGCAGCGTTTTGTGCGTGGTGGAGGTGACCACGTGCGCGTGCGGCAGCGGGTTGGGATACACGCCGGCCGCGACAAGACCCGCCACGTGCGCCATGTCCACGAACAGATACGCGCCCACTTTGTCGGCAATGGCACGGAAGCGCGCCCAATCCATCAGCTGCGAATACGCGCTGAAACCGGCCACGATCATCTTCGGCTTATGTTCGACGGCGAGGCGTTCGACTTCGTCGTAATCGACCAGGCCCTGCTCGTTCACACCGTACTGCACGGCGTTGAAAAGCTTGCCGGAAATGTTCACTTTCGCCCCGTGCGTGAGGTGTCCGCCGTGCGCGAGGCTCATGCCCAGAATGGTGTCTCCCGGCGAGAGCAGCGCGAAATACACCGCTTGATTGGCTTGCGAACCCGAATGCGGCTGCACGTTGGCGTAGGTGGCGCCGAACAATTGCTTGACGCGCTCGATGGCCAGACGTTCGGCCACATCCACGTATTCGCAACCGCCGTAGTAACGCTTGCCCGGATAGCCTTCGGCGTACTTGTTGGTGAGCACGGAGCCTTGGGCTTCCAGCACGCGCGGGCTGGCGTAGTTCTCCGAGGCAATCAGCTCGACGTGGTCTTCCTGGCGACGCGCTTCGTCGGCGACGGCCTTGGCCAGTTCATCGTCATAGCCGGCGATCGTTTGATGCTTCGGGAACATTCGGGCCTCGTGGGGTTGCCTGCGGGGTGAGACTTAAAAGTGTAATGGGCGGGGGTGTTTGCGGCCACCGTTCAGCACTTGCCGGTTTGTTTCGTACAACGTACGGTACATCGTACGAACCCTACAGGGAGTCCCTCCATGGTGTCCGTTCGCAACCGGTCCGTCGGTACATGGCGCTGGCTGGCGCTAATGCTTCTTGTTCTGCCTTCTGTGCTGCTCGCTCAAGCGGTTACGGGCGTCGGCTTTCATGCCATCGCCATTCCCGACCCGGTCAACGGGGGCACCATGCCGGGCTATGTCTTCTATCCCTCCGCCGGCGCGAAAGGCGTCACGGCGATCGGCCCTTATGACATTAACGCCACACGCAATGCGCCCCCTACCGCGGGAGCCAAACCGCTGGTGGTGATCTCGCACGGTCACGGCGGGTCCGACCTGGGTCACCATGATCTGGCGACGTATCTGGCGAGCCACGGCTTTGTCGTCGCCACGTTGGAACACCCGAAAGACAACTTCCACGACGCCAGCGGCTCAAGCCATGCAACCGTGTTGGCGGGGCGTCCGATCCAGGTGAAAGCCATCATCAGCACTTTGCTCGCGGATCGGCAATGGAAAAACCTGATCGACGCAAACCGCATCGGCGTCGCTGGTTTTTCAGCCGGTGGTTATACCGGCTTGTTGATCGTGGGCGCCGTGCCTCATTTCGCTCGCGTTATCGATTACTGCCAGCGTTATCCCAAAGACGAAGGGACTTGCCGTGACGTCCCTGAGATCGAAGCCGAGGCGCGCCGCCAAAGCATGACATTAGAACAATGGGCGGCCCGCCTCCAAAGCAGTCTGACGCAGTGGGGCAATACGAATGATCCGCGCGTCAAAGCCGCATTCGTCATGGCGCCGCCGGGCCTGCTTTTCGATCAGACAGGCATCGAAAAAGTCGATCGTCCTGTTTTCCTGTATTACGGCGATGCGGACCGTGTGCTAACCCCTTCGGAAAATGGGGCTCGCATCCGTCCGTGGATGAAAACCTTGGCGGGCGTGAAAGTTGTGCACAACGCAGGTCACTGGGTATTCCTAGCCCCCTGCTCGGCCGAGATGTCCAAGGAAAATCCGGATATTTGCAGCGACCCGCCCGGCGTCGACCGAGCAAAGGTGCACGCGCAGCTCGACGCCGATGCGTTGGCGTTTTTCCGCAAGACGTTACATATCGCCTCACCCTGATCGGCCGATTTGCGCAACGCATGCCCAAAGCTCTCAGCGAAACCGAAACCGAAGCGTTCCGCGCCCGCATCTGCCAGGCGGCCGCGAAACTCTTTGTGAACGAAGGCCCGGCGGCGGTGACCATGCGCCGCCTGGCCACGGAGCTTAGTTGCGGCGCAATGACGCTTTACCGCTACTTCGGCAACAAGGAAGACATCATCACCTCCGTGCGCACGCGCGGCATGCATGCGCTGTCCGAGGCCTTGGAAAACGCGCTCGATACACAAGGTGACGGACGCACGCGCAGCCGCAACGTACGCGACGCGTACATCGACTTCGCACGCCGAAACACCGCCACCTATCGGCTGATGTTCGAATATCCGGAAACCAACCGCGACGATCCGGCGTATCGCCAAGCGCATGCCCGCATGCGAGGCCGCATTGCCGCCGACATGCAGGCGATGATCGACGAAGGCTCGATCGACGCGGACGCGTCGATCCTCGGCCATCAGGTATGGGCGGCCTTGCATGGCGCGGTGATGCTGGAGATCGCAGGTTTGCTGCCCGCAGGCTTCGATGCCGCGCAGCTGCATACACGTACGTTTGCCGCGTTGATGGAAGCGGCGCGGCCGGAATCGTCCAAATGACTACCGACAAGATGCACCTCGCCGCGTTGCGACGGCACTCACCATCACGTAGCTGATTATCGTCAGCAGAAACCATGCGCCCAGCTTGGTCAACGGCACCATGCGCCAGCCGTGGTGCTGCGCGGGATAACGCCATGCGGCGGTGAAGGTACCGACGTTTTCCGCGATCCAGATAAACGTGGCCACCAAAAAGAACCCCAACAAAAGCGGCATGCGCCGATGCACGCGACGGATGCGGAAATACACCCATGTTCGCCCGAACAACACCATGACGGCGAGGAACAACGCGTACCGCATATCAGGAAAAAAATGATGCGTGAAAAAGTTCGCGTAAATGGCCACGGCCAAGCACGCCGTCGCCGCAAAGGGCGGATGCCGAGTAAACTGAAAATCGAACAAACGCCATGCGCGGGCGATGTAGCTGCCGACCGATGCGTACATAAAACCGCTGAAAAGCGGCACACCGCCAATATGTAGCAGCGAGGGCTCGGGATATGTCCACGATCCCATCGAGGTCTTGAACACTTCCATGGCGGTTCCCACCACGTGGAACAGCAAAATCACTTTCGCTTCTTCAAGCGTTTCCAGGCGGCTGGCAATCAGCACGCATTGAACGGTGAGCGCCGCAAGCGTCAAAAAGTCATACCGCGCCAGCGCGACATGCGCCGGATAGAATGCCCAGCTCAAGCCGAGCAGCAACACCATGCTCCCGCCGAATAGACAAGCGGACGCCTGTTTCACCCCGAAGCAGATGAACTCGTGCAGCGCGATCGCGCCACGACCGCGCAAGCTTGCCCAGCTTCCTGCGCGCGCGTCCCATTTCTGCAAGGCGCCCAGAACGGCGGAGTAACCCATACTTTTCGTCATCGGCCTCTTCACCCATCCGACGGATAAAGAAGCCTGGCAGTGCCGGGTGGTCAGGCGGCCGCAAAAAGTGGCGAACGGGAGGCCATCGGCTCGCAATAAGGCGGCAGACGACACCTGTCTGTCACCGGTGCTCGCCTATAAACGGCTATAATGTGAGGTTTGAAACCCACGCCTGGCGTGCGGCCCATTCCCATGGGCCGGCCACGCGCACGCCCACGGAGCCAGCATGCAATACATCTACACCATGAACGGGGTCAGCAAGATCGTTCCCCCGAAGCGCCAGATCATCAAGGACATCTCGCTGAGCTTCTTCCCCGGCGCCAAGATCGGCCTGCTGGGCTTGAACGGCGCGGGCAAGTCCACCGTGCTGCGCATCATGGCCGGCGTGGATACCGATTTTCAGGGCGAGGCTCGCCCGCAGCCCGGCATCAAGGTCGGCTATCTGGCGCAGGAGCCGCAGGTTGACCCGGAAAAGACCGTGCGTGAAACGGTGGAAGAAGGCGTCTCGGTGATCTTCGATGCCCAGAAGCGCCTCGAAGAGGTCTACGCCGCCTACGGCGAAGAAGGCGCCGATTTCGACAAGCTCGCCGCCGAACAACAGGAACTGGAAAACATCCTGGCCGTCAACGACGCCCACGCCCTGGAGCGCCAGCTCGAAGTGGCGGCCGACGCTCTGCGCCTGCCCCCGTGGGACGCCAAGATCGGCCCGCTGTCGGGCGGCGAGAAACGCCGCGTCGCGCTGTGCCGCCTGCTGCTCTCCAAGCCCGACATGCTGCTGCTGGACGAGCCCACCAACCACTTGGACGCCGAGTCGGTGGAATGGCTGGAGCACTTCCTGCAGGACTACCCCGGCACCGTGGTGGCCGTCACCCACGATCGCTACTTCCTGGACAACGCCGCCGAGTGGATTCTCGAACTCGACCGCGGCCGCGGCATTCCGTGGAAGGGCAACTACACCGAGTGGCTGGAACAGAAAGACCAGCGCCTGAAGCAGGAAGCGCAGCAGGAAAAATCGCGCCAGAAAGCGATCGAGAAGGAACTGGAATGGGTGCGTTCGGCGTCCAAGGGCCGTCAGTCCAAGGGCAAGGCGCGCTTGAACCGCTTCGAAGAACTGAACGCGGTCGAATACCAGCGCCGCAACGAAACCAACGAAATCTTCATTCCGCCGGGCGAGCGCCTGGGTCAGGAAGTGATCGAGTTCAAGAACGTCAGCAAGTCCTTCGGCGATCGCCTGTTGATCGACGATTTGTCGTTCAAGGTGCCGCCGGGCGCCATCGTCGGCGTGATCGGTCCGAACGGCGCGGGTAAATCCACACTGATGAAGCTCATCACCGGCGTCGAGAAGCCCGACAACGGCGAAGTGAAGATCGGGCATACCGTGAAGCTCGCCTACGTCGACCAGTCGCGCGGTGCGCTCGATGCCAAGAAGAACGTGTGGCAGGAAGTGTCGGGCGGTTCGGACATTCTCACCATCGGCAACTTCGAGATTCAGTCGCGCGCCTATATCGGCCGCTTCAACTTCAAGGGTACCGATCAGCAGAAGATCGTCGGCAATCTGTCCGGTGGTGAACGCGGCCGCCTGCACATGGCCAAGACGCTGCTGCAGGGCGGCAACGTGCTGCTGCTCGACGAACCGTCGAACGACCTGGATATCGAAACCTTGCGCGCACTGGAAGACGCCCTGCTGGAATTCCCCGGCTGCGCGATGGTGATCTCGCACGATCGCTGGTTCCTCGACCGCATCGCCACGCACATCATCGCGTTCGAAGGTGACTCGCACGTCGAGTTTTTCCCCGGCAACTACAACGAATACGAAGCGGACAAGAAACGCCGCCTGGGCGACGAAGCTGCCAAGCCGCACCGTGTGAAGTACAAGAAGCTGGCGTAACGCCGCGCTCTACGCCCTCTCCCCGCGGGGAGAGGGTGCAACAAAACCAGGAGCCTTCAATGCACTTCATGCAATCCCTGCAACAAGCATGGACCCGCAACAACTCCTTGGTCTGCGTGGGTCTCGATCCGGAACCCGCCAAATTCCCCGCGCATCTGAAAGACCGCGCGGATGCCGTGTTCGAATTCTGCAGCGCCATCGTCGACGCCACGGCCGATCTTGTCTGCGTGTACAAACCGCAGATCGCCCACTTCGCGGCATTGCGTGCCGAAGCAACGCTGGAACGCCTGATCGCGCACATTCACGCCAAGCATCCCGGCGTGCCGGTCATCCTGGACGCCAAGCGCGGCGATATCGGCAGCACCGCCCAGCATTACGTCACCGAAGCGTTCGATCGCTACGCTGCCGATGCCGTGACGCTCAATCCTTACCTCGGCCTCGATTCGGTGCAGCCGTTTCTCGATCGCGCCGACAAGGGCGTGATTCTGCTTTGCCACACCTCCAACCCGGGCGCGGCCGATCTGCAAGATCTCGATATAGGCGGCAAGCCGCTCTATCAGCATGTCGCGCAGATCGTCGCGCGCGACTGGAATGCGCACGGCAATTGCGCGCTGGTCACCGGCGCAACCTGGCCGGAACAGCTCGCGCAAGTGCGGTCGCTGGTGGGTGATGTTCCCCTGCTCGTTCCCGGTATCGGCGCGCAGGGCGGCGACGTGGAAGCGGTAGTGCGCAACGGCCGCACATCGGCCGGCACCGGGCTGATGATCAGCTCCTCGCGCGCGATTCTTTACGCCGGTAGCGGCGAAGATTTCACCCAGGCCGCGCGCAAGGCCACGCTGGACCTGCGCGATCTCATCAATCGGTTCCGCTAAGCGCCGGAACCCGAATCCGCGCGTCCAGGGGACGCTGACGCCTTTCAAGCCGTAAGGAAGTTCGGAAGCGGCCGTGGATAGGCGCGATATCGCGCCATCTTTCGCCTTGGAACCATGTCGGCGGCCATCCCCAAAGCCCTGTCGCTATGTCAGTATCTGATGCGGAGATTCGGCGTGGCGCCGATCGGCAACCATACGAAGGAAACGTATGCAGGCATCCAGCGGGTGGGATCGAAACGTGACTGCAAAAATCGTCGAGTTTGTGCACAAGTGGTCGTTGGCGTTGTGTGTTGTGGTGATTTCGCTGGGCGCGGCCGATCGCGTGCGTGCCGCCAGCCCCGATCCGACGCTGGCTGCAAAAATCGATGCGGCTACCTTTGAAGTGGTGATCCCCAGAGCGGTCGACGATCCCCTCACTTACGAAAAACCGCTGCCGCTCGATTTGCTGCCGTATCAAGAACGCACCGACAAATATTTCTCGATCGGCACCGCCTTTGCGTTGGGCAACAACCGCTACGTCACGGCGGGCCACGTGTTGATGGTCGGTATCGGCGACTTGACCGGGCCGCCTGCGCTGCGCGATGCGAGCGGACACGTGTATGCGATCGACAAAATCGAGAAGTTCTCGCTTCAGCAGGACTTCGTGATGTTTTCGCTCAAGCAGCCGCCGAGCGGCAGCGCGGTGTTCCAGACCAATGCCAAGCCCGCGTTGAACAGTGTGGTTTACGCGGTGGGCAATGCATTGGGCACGGGCGTGGTGATTCGCGATGGTCTGTACACTTCGGACACGCCGGAGGATGAAAACGGTCGCTGGAAGTGGATGCGTTTTTCCGCTGCCGCCTCGCCCGGCAATAGCGGCGGCCCGTTGCTCGATCAGGATGGCAAGGTGATCGGCGTCGTGCTGATGAAATCGGCGAACGAAAATCTCAATTACGCGCTGCCCATCGGCGAAGTGCTCAACGCGCCCGACAACCAGGCCGTGATGGACAAGCGCATGTCGTATCAGCTGGATGTGCTGGAAGACGATCAGAATGGCGTCTTCAAAGGACAATTCCCCCTGCCGGCCAGCTATGCCCAGTTCAGTGCCAGCTATCTGAAGCTGTTTTACGGCAACAGCGACGAGCAGCTGAAAACCCTGTTGCAGCAACATGCCAGCGATCTGTTTCCGCATGGCGCCGGTTCCAATCAGATTCTGCACGACACGCCGGAGCTGAGTTTCTTTCCCGAGTTGATCGTGCACAACCGCAGCGGCCAATGGAGTTATTCCGGGCGCGAAGTCAATCGCATACCGCTGAACGGCAACGGTTACGTCGCCGGCGGCTACGTCGGGCACAATTTCCTCTTCCATCTGCGCCGTCCGGACGACATGAAGGCATCGGCGTTCTACGGCAATCCGAAGCAGATGATGGATCTGATCTTGAAGACCGGTTTCTGGAATCGGCAGATTGGCCCCGAGAAGATCAAGATCACGTCGATGGGCAATCCGACAACAGACACCACCTATACCGATAACTGGCAGCGCCGCTGGAAAGTGTTCATTTGGCCGCTGCCGTATATGAACGGCGAGATCGTGTTGTTCGCGCTGCCGGTGCCCGATGGCTACGCGATGATGATGCGCATGAACCCTTCCGTCGTCACGCACGACAGTTTGATCGACATGAAAGCGCTGACCGACTTCTTCAACGTCGATTACGGCGGCACGCTTGCGCAGTGGAAAGATTTCCTCGCCGACAAATCGCTGCTACCGGATGTGCTGAAGGACGCGAACATCGATATCGAAGATGGAAAACAATTTCGCTACGACTCCGGCAATCTCGCGTTTAGCTATCCGTCGGCACTGCAGCCCGTCTCGCCGGAAAACCAGCTGGCCATCGGCGTGGGTTACTACGAGGACCACGGCAAGTTTTCGCTGCAGACCGGGGACATCCAGATCCGATTGAACAACACCGATCCGGATCGCATCAGCATCAAACGCCACATCGCGCCCAGCGCCGATCTTGACGACAACTTCAAGGAAACCTGGGGCAAGCTGGTTCACAAACAGCATCCGTTCGATGGCGAGCCCTACAGCGATGGCGACGAGATGGATATCGCCACCGTCATCGATCCGCCATCGACCGCGGCACCATCGGAGCTTTACACCGCGTTCTACGGAACACAGGGAACACACAAACCTGAAGATATGAAGGCGAAGCTCTCGTTGCTGACCAAGCAATTCAAGATCAAGGCACCTTGAGATCGGTCAGATAGCACGCAAAGCGAAGCGCGGCGAAGGCCGCGCCGCTCGACCGGCTTTGTTCAGCATGGCGCAGAGCCGCGTATCGCGGCTCTTTTGTCGAATGGGCCGCCATTCCGTTTCCCGTTCGCAATCCCCTCATCTTCATCCACGATAATGGCGGGCCGGTCATTTGCTCCGCAGAAGACCGAACCGGCACTTTCGACAAATCGATAAAGGATGCATGCGTGAATGTGTGGTTTTTGCTTTTTTTGAGCGTGTTGCAGGGCGTTACCGAACTTTTTCCGGTCAGCAGCCTGGGGCATACCTTGCTGGTCCCGGCACTGTTCGGCATTCACATCGATAAACACGCGCCACAACTCATTCCCTTTCTCGTGGCGCTGCACCTGGGTACGGCATTGGCGCTGCTGGGTTATTTCCGGCGCCGATGGATTGCGCTGGTCGGCGGCTTCTTCGCCTCGCTGACCGGTCGCCGCAATGATGACGGGCACATGATGTGGGCACTCATCATCGGCACGATCCCCGCGTGCATCGTTGGCTTGTTGCTGGAGAAACGGCTGGAGTTGATATTCAAAGATCTGCGCATCGTCGCGGCGGCGCTGATCGCCAACGGCGTGCTGCTTTGGCTGGGCGATCACATCGAGCGTACGCGCGCTCACAAAGCGCCGGAAAAGCTTAGTTTTCGGCAAGCGTTTCTGGTCGGGCTTGCGCAGATCGGCGCACTGATTCCCGGCTTCTCACGCAGCGGACTCACCATGATTGCCGGTTCCGCAACCGGACTGGACAAAGAGAAAGCCGCCGAGTTTTCGTTCTTGCTCGGCACACCCATCATTCTCGCTGCAGGTCTGCTGGAAATTCCCAAGTTGTTCAAGGCGCCGGAACAACTTGGCGACGCGCTCCTCGGCGGCGTGCTGACGGCCATTGCAGCATGGCTCAGCTTGCGATTCCTGATGCATTACTTCGAAGGGCGCGGACGGCTTGCCACATTCGGTACGTACTGCGTTGTTGCAGGCATCGTTTTCCTCGGCTGGTTCCTGTGGCATCCGCCAGCCGTGTAAGCACGAATCAATCGTCGACGCCCGGGTCCATTCCGGGAAACAGCACGTCGGTAAAACCGAACTTAGTAAAGTCGGTGATGCGCGAGGGATACAGACGCCCGATCAAATGATCGCATTCGTGCTGCACGACCCTCGCGTGAAACCCTTCCGCCGTACGATCGATGCGCCCGCCTTTCGGGTCGATGCCTTCGTAGCGAATAAGCGAGTAGCGATTGACCGCGCCGCGCAGCCCGGGCACGGAGAGGCAGCCTTCCCAGCCCTCTTCCATGTCCTGTGACAAAGGCGTGATCACCGGATTGAGCAGAATGGTTTGCGGTACCGACGGCGCATCCGGATAGCGCTCGGAACTGTCGAAACCGAAAATCACCAGTTGCAGATCGACGCCGATCTGCGGCGCGGCAAGCCCGACGCCTCCAGCGTGATGCATGGTTTCGAACATGTCGGCGATCAGCGCATCCAGTTCGGCGCTGCCGATCATCGATTCGGGCACGGGCGGGGCCACGCGAAGCAGACGCGCGTCGCCCATCTTCAGAATCTCGCGAATCATGCCGACCTCACGCGGGAGTATTTAAGCCATTAGTGTGGATGCAGGGGCGTGAATCCAAGCCTTCCGAACCATCCTGATAGTTAAAAAAATACGAGTTTTGCGGCAATCTGCCAAGGAGTCCGACGAGTTCCAACTCCAACCGCAAACCTGTTTATTTCTGCACGATCCGGTTTCCGCGGGCGGCGCTCCACGACCTCGCGTGAGGTTTGCGCGACGTGCCTTATGCTGCAAGCCCGGTGTCCTGGAACGACGGCGCAGCTATTGACCGGCAACGCCGACAGGACGACCCTAGGCGTGGTCAGCAGCCCGTGCGCAACGGACGGTACTGTTTGCCGCAGCCATGCGGTGCTGCAGGACGGAAGTCTTTGCACGGGTGACATGAAGTCTTTGACTTGGAGAGCTTCCATGGAAACCACTGCAACAAGGCCCACCGGCATACTTGGCAAGATCGTTTGGGGTGTCATCGCCATCATCGGTGCCGCCTGCCTGGCGGTGATCGCGCTGCGACGGGGCGAACCGATCAACGCGATCTGGCTGGTGGCCGCCGCTGCCGCGATTTTCCTGATCGGCTACCGCTTCTACGGCAAGTTCATCGAGCACCGCGTGTTGCAGATGGATCCCGATCGGGCACCGCCTTCGGTATTGCGCAATGACGGGCTGGATTACGTACCGACGGACAAATGGGTGGTGTTCGGCCATCACTTCGCGGCGATTGCCGGTGCGGGCCCCTTGGTCGGACCCGTATTGGCGGCGCAAATGGGTTATCTCCCCGGCACCTTGTGGATTTTATTTGGTGTGGTGCTCGGTGGTGCGGTGCAAGATTTCATGGTGCTGGGGTTGTCGGTTCGCCGCGACGCCCGCTCGCTCGGTCACATGCTGCGGGAAGAGCTCGGCCCGATGGCCGGCGTGGTCGCCATGTTCGGTCTGCTTGCGCTGATGATGATCGTGCTGGCCGTGCTCGCGCTGGTCGTGGTGAAAGCGCTGACGCACAGTCCGTGGGGCACGTTCTCGGTGGCGTGCACGATTCCCATTGCGCTGTTGATGGGCGTGTATCTGCGTTGGCTGCGGCCTGGCCGCATTCTGGAAGTGTCGATCATCGGCCTGGTGCTGCTGCTTTCGTCGATTGCCTACGGCGCGCATGTGGCGGCGACGCCGGCCCTGGCGTCGATGTTCGATTTCAACGCCGCGCAGTTGGCCTGGCTGCTGATCGTCTACGGTTACGTCGCTTCGGTACTGCCGGTATGGTTGCTGTTGGCACCGCGCGATTACCTGTCCACGTTCCTCAAGATCGGCACGATCCTTTTGCTGGCCATCGCGATTGTGTTCGCCGCGCCGTCGTTGCAGATGCCTGCCGTATCGCGCTTTATCGATGGCACCGGACCGGTATTTCAGGGCCAGTTGTTTCCGTTCCTGTTCATTACCATTGCGTGCGGCGCGGTGTCGGGTTGGCATTCGATCATCGCATCGGGCACGACGCCCAAATTGCTGTCCAACGAACGCGAAGCGCGCATGGTCGGCTACGGCGGCATGTTGATGGAGGCATTTGTCGCGATCATGGCGTTGATCGCCGCGGCGTCGCTGCATCCTGGCGTTTATTTCGCGATGAATTCGCCTTCGGCCATTATCGGCACGACGGCAGAGCACGCTGCCACGGTGATCAGCCAGTGGGGGTTCGTGGTAACTCCGGACGATCTGACGCGCACCGCGCACGACATCGGCGAAACGAGCATCCTAAGTCGCGCGGGCGGCGCGCCCACGCTAGCCGTGGGCATGGCGCAACTGCTGCACAATATTCTTCCCGGCGAAGGCATGGTGGCGTTCTGGTATCACTACGCCATTTTGTTTGAAGCCTTGTTCATTCTCACCACGGTCGATGCCGGCACGCGCGTGGGACGCTTCATGATCCAAGAGATCGCAGGACTGGTGCACGAGCCGCTCAAAAGCACCGAGTCGTGGATCGGCAACGTGCTGGCCACAACCATCTGCGTCGCCTTGTGGGGTTACTTCCTCTACCAAGGCGCGGTCGATCCGCTGGGCGGCATCAACACTTTGTGGCCGTTGTTTGGCATTGCCAATCAGATGCTGGCGGCGATTGCGCTCATGCTCGCCACCGTGGTCACGATCAAGCTAAAACGCGAGCGCTACGCATGGGTACCCGGCATTCCCGCCGTGTGGCTGGTGATATGTACGGTAACGGCGGGTATCGAAAAGCTGGTAGGCCCGATTAGTTTCACGGCTGCCTCGCAGAAGTATGCCGACGCCATGCAAGCCGGAAAGTTGCTGGCACCGGCGAAGAGCGCCGGCGACATGCAGCGCATCATTACCAACAACAGCGTGGATGCGACGCTTACCGCGGTATTTGTCCTGCTGGTATTGACCATGCTCGGCTTCAGCATCTACGCCATGGTGAAAGCGTGGCGCAGCCGCCTCCCGACGGCGCACGAAGCAGCGCGCGTTGCGCTGGCCAGCGTGGCAGGCAGGAGTTCATGACCATGACACTTTCCAAACTATGGCAGCGCTTGGTACAAACCGCCCGCCTGAGCTGCGGCGTGCCGGACTACGATGTCTACGTGGCTCACCTGCGCACCCACCACCCGGAACGCAAAATCCCCACTTACGCCGAGTTCTTCCGCGACCGGCAAATAGCGCGCTACAAGGGCACCGGGGGGCGTTGCTGCTGACCCTGTCGTTCGTCACGCTGGAAACCCATGGCCATGTCCACCATTGAAGGCATGGCCATGTTGTACATATCCGCCATGAAACGGTTTCTTTCCACCGGGGCCTTGGCTCTGGGTGGTTCTGTATGACCAAGCCCGTTTCCGACATCGAAGCCAGGCACAGCCTCGGCTTGCGCATCATCGCCGTCTATAAGGCGATCAAATCGGCGTCCCTGATCTTTGTGGCCTTTGTTGCGTTCCACCTGCACCACGCACAGAACTTCGATCATCTGGTGCGAATGCTGGAACACTTGCCGTTGCAAGACAGCAACGGCATGCGCTGGCGCCTGGTCGGACTGTTGGAAAAATGGGGGCCCAGCAAATTCGTCGCCATCGGTAGCGTGGCGCTAGCTTATGCCGCGATCTTTGCGACGGAAGGCACCGGCCTGTGGCTGCGCAAGCATTGGGCGGAGTGGTTTACCGTGATCGCCACCGGCTCGCTGATTCCGGTGGAGGCGTATGAGATGTTCCACCGGTTCACCTGGCTGAAACTTGGTGCGTTTATCGGCAACATCGTGATCGTGATCTATTTGATCCGCATAGCGATGCAGCCTCACGGGCGCAAATCCTAATTTTGCCGATGCGCCGCGGCGTCGACCCCGCCACGTACGCCACGGCCCGTGACCGGCCTTCGAGCGCATCGCCGGCGCCTCGTTCGTCGCACTGGAAGTCCAAGACGCCGCCCATATAAAGACATGCTCTTGTCGCATCAACCAGCGGTTAGACTTATCCCTTTCACCCGAGCCATCGCCCTGGGCACCCTACATGACCAAGCCCGTTTCTGAGATCGAGGCCCGACACAGTTTCGGCCTGCGCGTGATCGCCATCTACGAGGTGATCAAAACGCTGTGCCTGCTCTTTGTAGCCTTCGTCGCGTTCGGCCTGCATCAGGAACGGAACTTCGACCATCTGGTGCACACGCTGGAGCATCTGTCGTTGCAGGACAGCAGCGACATACGCTGGCGCCTGGTCGGATTGCTTCAGGAAATGGGCCCCAGCAAGTTCATGGCCATCGGTATCGTGGCGTTGGGCTATGCGGCGATCTTCGCGACCGAAGGCATTGGCTTGTGGTTGCGCAAGCATTGGGCGGAATGGTTCACGGTGATCGCCACCGGCTCGCTGATCCCGGTGGAATTGTATGAGGTGTTCTATAAGTTCAACTGGCTGAAACTTGGCGCGCTGATCGGAAATATCGTGATCGTGGTGTATTTGGTTCGTATCGCGATGCAGCCGCACGGACGTAAGCCGGCATGATGCGGGACGCATTACACCTCGTGGTGTACGGCTTCGGCGGGTAATTCGTTCTTGTCCGCGCGACGCGGCATCAATTCCACCAGATACATCGCCACCAGTACCAGGCCACCGCCGCAAAGCATCCGCCAGGTCAACACATCGCTGCCGAACGCGACGGCGAATGCGGCGGCAAAAACCGGTTCCGTCGTCATCACGATCGCGGCGCGCGAAGCGGGCAGATGCGCTTGCGCCCAGGTTTGCATAAGCATGGCGCCCGCCCCGGCGATCAATGCCATATACAACACGGCAATCCACGCATCGCGATCGGGAGGCAAGGTTGGGCCGCCGTGCCGGACGGTCGCGAGCAGGCAGACAAGCGCAATGACCGCCATTTGGACGGCCGAAAGACCAAAGGCTTCGTCGGCACGCGACCATTGCCCTAACGCGACGATGTGCAAGCCGTAGAGCAATGCCGAGGCGAGCGTGAGCCACACGCCGGCATCGACCGAAAACCCGTTGAGCGACAACAATGCCAACCCCAGCGTCGCCATGCCGACGGCGAGCCAAACGACGGCTGGCGTGCGCTGGCGCAGCAAGATCGTGGCGAGTATCGGCGTAAACACCACGTACATCCCGGTTACAAACCCGCTGACACTGGGAGAGATCAACGACAGTCCCCACGTCTGCAGCAACTGCCCCACACCGTACATCGCGCCCAGCATCATGCCTCGCCACAACTGTCTCCGCTGAAGGCGCGCTACGTGACGATGAAATAGCAGAAACATGACGACGGCGGCGACGATAAAGCGCACAGCGAGAAAATCCGCCACCGGCATACGGCTGACGACACCTTTGATGAGCACAAAGGTGGAACCCCATACCGCCGTCATCAAGAGCAAACCCAAGGTTGCCAGCAGGCCCACCCGTGAAGCGGTGCTCATCGCCTGGCCATCCGCAACCACTGCCCCGGAATTTTCACCAGAAAGTGAGCCCAGATGCCCAGCCATACGATCGTGGCCACATAGAATTTCTGCGCGGCCGGGTCGAACTTGCGAAACCAGCGCCACATGCCGCGATGCTTGTGATAACTCACGAACACCGGACGATGGCGGCTCGATCCACCCTTGCCGTGCAACACGCGAACATCGCCCGCCAACAGCACGCGCCAGCCCGCGTCGCGCACGCGGCGGCACAGGTCCAGATCTTCGCAATGCAAAAAATATTCTTCGTCGAATCCGTTCAACCATTCGAAGACGCGTCGCGGCATCGCCATCACGGCGCCGGATACGGCTTCGGCATCGATCACGTGATCGGGCATGGCGGCGGCATTGATGCCGCCGCTGCGCTTGAACAACGTGGCAAGCGCACGCCCGATGACCGGATCGTGCCGAAACGACGCCGGGTCGGGCACGCCTTGCGCATCGCATACGACAGCGCCGACGAGGCCTGCCTTTTTTTCCGTCGCCAACACGTCCAACAGTCGCTGCAAGGCCGACTCGTCGATCACGCAATCGGGATTAAGAATCAACAGGTATTCACCGCGCGCTTTGACGGCAGCGCGATTTATGGCGGGACCAAAACCAAGATTGGCGTGGTTGTCGATCAACGCGAAGCGATGATCGCTCTCGCGCGCTCGCGCGATGGCCTGCGGGATACCGTCGGAGGATGCGTTGTCGATCAACAGCAGTTCGAGCGGCGTCGTGCACGCCAACACACTTTTGACGCAGTCGCGCAGACTCGGCCCGCTGTCCGCGGAGACGACGATGACACTGAGCTGCGGTTGCGTGGTATCGAGGGCAGACATGGTTGGTTGATAACTTCCGGATTAGCGATCGTACTGCAGCACGCTTGGGAATATTCAGTTCGTCCGCAGCGACGATTCGAAGCGCACGTCATTCCGGCGAAGGCCGGAATCCCGTTTCAATACGATGTGCGAACCACTCAAATCCCACAATGTGTCCTTCGGACGCCCACTTGGACTGGATTGCGGCCTTCGCCGGAATGACAGCGAGGCGATATCAGCGTTGCAATACTACGGATCTTCGCGCTGATCTTGTCCCAACACATGCGAAAGCGCCAACGGCGGTTGATCTTCGCTGCGGCTTAACCAGGCTTCGTTTACATGCCAGCCGTAGAGATGCCAACCACGCAAACGATGAAGCTTTTCGTGGTCGCGATCGTACAGCACCAGGCCTCGCCCTGCTGTCAGCGGCAAGGCCAGCGACCGTTGTCCCGGGGCGATGGAAACCTGGGGCTCAATGCCGTCCACGTCTACCTTTTCATCAATACGACAACCGTGTGCAGCGGTCATCGCGATGCCGCTCAAGGCATCATTCAGCGCCATCCAGTGTGGCGGCTCCAACGTAATCAAGGTATCGGAAGGGCCGACATGCGCCAACGCCAACTCGCTCCACTCGGGCGCTGCCGCGGCGACAGCGGCGTTGCGCTGCGGCTTGTGATCCTGCCAGGACTCCAGCCATACCAAGAGCGAAAACCCCACCAAAGCCCCAAGCAACGTCAACGTAGCGCCCAGCGCGGGATGATCGAAAACGCGGTACCCCGCCACCAGCAACCCCGCCAATCCCCAACGCAACGCGCGCCGGCATAGGCCACTGTAACGCTGCAGACGCGGCAACCGGGCGGCCTGCGTCGCGGCCAATCCCAACAGCAACGGAAGCCCGATCCACCAGGGCATGCATGCAAGCAAAACCATCCACGCGATGGCCAGCAACCAAGCCGGCCATCGACGCAGCCGTGCGGCCAATGTCAGCCGCACCACACCCTTGCGTTGCGGAACATACGCATCCACGGCGAATCCTCGCCCCAGGAATCCGGATGCCAGCTCATCTGCACGCTACGGAAGACGCGTTCCGGATGCGGCATCAAAATCGTGACACGTCCGTCGGCAGCGGTGAACCCGGCAAGACCACCCGGCGATCCGTTGGGATTGAGCGGATAGTTTTCAGTAGGCTTGCCACGGTTATCCACGA
>DATJMR010000173.1:0-3331 GCA_035508595.1 Dyella sp. | reverse complement strand
CATTGCACCCCTTTGTTTTGGGCGCCGGCCTTCTTGCCCTTGCCCTTGCCGGATGATTTCGACGCCCCTTTTCGAGCGCCGCTTTGACTCGAACCGGAGACTTTCGCGGAAGGGTTCCCCAGCAACGCTTTGACCCGCGCGGCACTGTCGCCCACCGACAACACTTGACTGCCAACCCGCAAACTTTCCAGCGCATGGGCGCTGAACGCGGCCATCAACAATGCAAGATAAAAAAACCATCGACGCATGACGTGCTCCTTGTCGTAACGAGGCCAAGCTCCATGGCCACGGCCACTAGCTAGAATCCGGCTCCGGGTTGATCGAGATACCGCTGTTCCTCGGATGTGTTGGTTCGGCCAAGCACCGCATTTCGGTGCGGAAAACGGCCGAAGCGCGCGATCACCGTTTCGTGCCGTCGAGCATAGTCGAGAAAATCGGTGTAGCGGTGGCGCTCCTGCACGGGCAGCTCGTCGCACAAGGTTTGGAGCAACGCGACACATCGCCGTTGCAGCCTTATATCTTCAGCATGTTCAAGCGGCATGTAGGCGAAGACGCGCTCGGTGGGCGACAAACGCCGGTCAAAACCTTCCTCGATGCCCCACAAAGCGAGTTGTTGCGCCGGAAGATCCTGAGCCCACGCACGCGGGTCGCGACGATATAGATTGCGGGGAAATTGATCCAGCACAATCAGCAGCGCGAGCCATCCTTGCGGGTCGCCGGCCCAGTCATTGAGCTTGCCTTCGATGGCCAGCTGCAGTGTCGGCGCGAATCGATCACGGATTGCCGCATCGAAATCGCGATTCGTGGCGAACCAGTTTTCCTTATTGGCAGGATCGAACCAGAATGCCAGCACCGCCAACGCTTCCGGCGCCGGAGCCGCCACGGTTCAGTGCCCGACGCCGACGGCTTTGGACAGGCTGTTCATATCCAGGTCGATGGAATGCAGGCGCGAAAGCTGCCGATGCAGCGCGGTGGTCATGTCGCCCGGTCGCAAGTTGGCCAGACCGCGCTCGAACGCGCGCAAAAGACTTTGCTCATGATGCGCCAACAAACGTATCCATGCATCGTCGTTGCGCGGCATCAGGGCATCGAACCGATAACGAACGGCGCCGATCATGCGGCGCCGAGTGGCCGGCACGTTGTCGTGGTTGCGCATTTGCGCCTGCAATTCGGCGATAACCTGGCTCAGGGACTGCGCCTCCTCTTCCAACACCGTACGCAACCCGGGTTCGCTGACCCGCGTCGCGGCATGGCGATACAGCGCGCGCAGCTCGATGCTGCGGCGTATCAGGCCATTGCATAGGTGTTCAATTGCGAGCGACACGAGGTCGTTTCCTGCATGGACGGTCCAAGATGGGCGACATGTTGCAGGACAAGCACTTAGCGGCGGCTAAATACACCTGTCATGGTGGGCTGTTGCTCAGCTGACGTTTCATTGGCCGACCTGAACGAGATTCAACGGACGCCCATTGCTCGCACGCAGTCCCTCCTGCAGTGCCGATAGACGCTGGATATCCGGGCAAAGCGCCCGAATATCCGGGCGCAGCACCTGCAATCGTTGTTGCAGGCGGGGCTGGAAACCGCTGGCCAGATTGGCGGCCTGATCACGCAATGCCGCCGCTTGCTGCAAATCGCCGCTCATCGCGGCACTGACAGCTTGCTGCCCCAGCGACGATGCAATCAGCGGCGCCATGTCGCCGATCAACTGGTTGGCGTATTGATTGGCCGCATCGCCACGCCAATCGTGCGTGCTTTCGCTGGCGGCGATGCGTTGATGCAGATTGGCCGCATCGGCTTGCAAGCGCCGCTGAAGTTCCGCTCGCGTTTCGTCGTCGAGATTCAAACTGGCGGACTCTTGTTGAATCGCCTGCACCGCGATGTCTACGCCATGCTGCACGATGGCTTTTACGCGCGGCACCAACGCCTGCGTTTCGCGCAGAAAAAGCGAGACGCGATCCTGGTCTTCCGCATTCAGGGATACCGCCTGCCCGTCGGTCTGCAGGCTGCCCGCACCGATCACCACGCGCATAGGCGCGGGCGAGGCGCGATCGAAAATCAGCCGGTTCTGCTGCACGGTAAGGTCGTAGCTGCTGGTGGCGTGGCAAACCGTGGACAGATCCTGCGCGTGCAGGCAGCCCCCGGCGAGCATGAACAGCCACGCAGTCAGCCATCGGTTTACACGCATGTCGGCACTCTCCATCGACTGATGGCCAACAGCGATAAAGGGCGGCGGGATAACTGCCGCTGAATCAGCCCGGGCGAGGCCGGAACTGCAGGCGTACGGCGGGCTGGCCCAGTTGCCAGGCGAGCCACAGAAGCACCGGCACCGCAATCGCTTGTAACGCCATAAGGATCAACAAAGGACGCTTGAAATTATCCAGTTGCTGCTGAAGCGCCGCGTCGCCGAGGTGATTGAGCGCACTCCATTGATGCCACGACACCGTGCCGCGATAAGCGAACCACACACTCAGCATTAGCACTACCACACGTAGCACGGAGCGCGCCCAAGCTTGGCGCAGGATGCATCCGGCACAGGCGACGATCACCACGAACGCGGCGGCCAAGCAGCCTAGATACCAAGCCAGCGCGTTATGCAGCACCACCGCTTTTTCGTCGCTGCCCGCGGGCAGGTTTTGCATGGCACCCCACACTTGCTGCGCGTGGCGGACGTATTGCACACCGCTGTATGCGGCGAACAACAGCAACACCCACGTCAACATGCGCCACCAGGCGAAACCGGGCTTCTTGCGCAGTCCCGAATCGAAGCGTGAGATGAGCATCAGGCGGCAGCCTTCTTCAGCGTGTTGAGATCGCTAAGCACTTGTCCGGCATTTTCCTTGGGATCGACATCGCGGTAAATCTTGGCAATCTTTCCGTTCGGATCGATCAGGAACGTGGTGCGCTTGGCGAAATGCAATCCCACTGCCGATGTCAGCACCCCATAGTTGATAGCAACCTGTCGGTTCGCATCGGAAAGGAGCGGAAACGGCACGTGGTATTTCGCGGCGAATTCCGCGTGCGATTTGACATTGTCCAAACTCACGCCGACCACGTCCGCGCCGGCCTGCCGCAGCTTGACCACCTCATCGCGGAAGGTGCAGACCTCGGTGGTGCAGCCGGGCGTGAAATCTTTCGGATAGAAGTACACCACCAGCCAATGCCCGTGATAGTCGGCAGGGCTGCGCCAGTGGCCGTTCTGATCTTGCAAACGGAAAGCCGGCGTAGGCTGACCCACTTGCGGGTTCCCTCCATGCACTTCGGCAAGCGCAGGGATGGCCGACAGGCCCAAAAAGCCAATCATCGCAAGCACAATCAACAGACGACGCATGGA
>DATJMR010000172.1:0-3954 GCA_035508595.1 Dyella sp. | reverse complement strand
TCCGTTTCACCAGCCGGGCGATCGTCCCCCGCCGCCGCCGCCCAGGGAAGCGCCGGATAACCACGACGCCCCCCCGGAGCGTTTCGCCCCCGATATTCGACCGATGTCCTGGATGCGGTTGTACCCGGGCTCCAAGGAAAGCTTCGTCTATCGCATTAGCCTTCCGGACGGCCAAACGCTCGCCGGGGACGACGGGTTGCGCGTCGCGCAAGGCAACCCAGTGGATAATTTCACTTACGGCGACGCCGACTACAAGCAATTGGCTTTGCGCATCGTCAGCTATCACACGGAAGTGAGCGGCCAATCGGTAATTGTTACGGTAGGCGAAACCGTGCACCGACGCGACCGAGTCATGCATCGCCTCGATACGATAGTCGGCCTCAGCGACGGCATCCAACTGATGTTGGTGCTGGGGTTGTGCCTGCTTGGCATCACGGTGGCCTTGCGCCCGATCAACCGACTGCGCGAGCGCATCGCCAATCGGCAACCGCATTCCTTGCAGCCGCTGCCGCTGGAATCGGTACCCAGCGAAGTGCATCCCCTGGTGGAGTCGCTCAATACTTTGCTGGTTACCGTGCGCGACTCCGCGTTGTCGCAACAGCACTTTCTCACCAATGCCGCGCATCAGCTGCGCACGCCGCTTACCGGCTTGAAAGCGCAATTGGAAGTGCTCGCAAGCGAAACCCAGGACGAAGCGCAACACGAGCGCATCGAACGCCTGCAAAACAGCGTGGACCATCTGGCGCACACGGCCAATCAACTGCTCGCTCTTGCACGGGCGGAACCCTCGGCGCACAACCCCGGCGATTTCGCCTTCGTCCAGCTCGATGCGTTGATCGGCACCGTGGCCGACTCCATGCTGGACCGCGCCATTGCCCACAACATCGATCTGGGCGCCGAATGCGAACCGGCCCCGGTGCGGGGGGTGCATTGGCTGTTGCACGAACTGCTGATCAATCTGCTCGACAACGCCATACGCCATACGCCGGACGGTGGCCGCATCACACTGCGTTGCGGTTCGCACAACGGGGCCTCGTATTTGGAAGTGGAGGACAGCGGCCCAGGCATTCCGGCCGCCGAACGCGAGCGCGTGCGCGAACGGTTCTATCGTTCGGCCGGCAGCGACACCCAGAGCAGCGGGCTTGGGTTGGCCATCGTCGAAGAAATTGCACGCAGCCACCGCGCACGTTTCGAGATATTGACGGCGCTGGAGGGAACCGGCGCGCGCATGCGCGTGGCATTCCCACCGTTCGTCCCTTAGCCGCCAGGCGCGCGCAAGGGCATTCACCCCGGTGCGCCGTCCTCCCGCGCCGGTATCCGTGTAGCTGTACTGTCACGTACAATTTTTTCGTTCGCCCCCCTTTTCGCGGGGCTGCGATGCCTCCATAGTCGGAGGCCACCCCCGTGAGGCATGCCCCGTGTCCATACCCAGTGCCGTCAAAAGCACGCCGATTTACGGCCGACAGCAACTGATCGACTACCTCGCTGCCGGCGAGAAACCGCGGGATGCCTGGCGTATCGGCACCGAGCACGAAAAATTCGGCTTTCGCACGCAGGACCTGCGTCCACCCGCGTTCGAAGGCGAGCACGGCATTCGTGCGTTGCTCGAAGGCATCGCTGCGCGCTACGGCTGGGAGATCGTCCGCGAAGGCGACACGCCGGTGGCCCTGGTTCGCGACAAAGCCAACATCACACTGGAGCCGGCCGGACAGCTCGAACTGTCCGGTGCGCCGCTGGAAACCATTCACCAGACCTGCTGCGAAGTGAACAGCCACCTGGAAGAAGTGCGTACCGTGGCGGACGGCCTGGGCCTGGGCTTCCTCGGCATGGGTTTTCAACCCAAATGGCGCCGCGACGAGATGCCGTGGATGCCCAAGGGCCGCTACAAAATCATGCGCGAATACATGCCCAAGGTCGGCTCGCTGGGCCTGGACATGATGACGCGCACCTGCACCGTACAGGTGAACCTGGATTACGGCAGCGAAGGCGACATGGTGCGCAAGTTCCGCACCAGCCTCGCGTTGCAACCCATCGCCACCGCGTTGTTCGCCGATTCTCCGTTTACCGACGGCAAACCCAATGGCTATCAGTCGTACCGTTCGCACGTGTGGACGGATACCGACGCCGATCGCACCGGCATGCTCGACTTCGTATTCGAAGACAGCTTCGGCTACGAGCGCTATGTCGATTACATGCTCGATGTGCCCATGTATTTCAGCTATCAGGACGGCCGCTACATCGAGCTGGCCGGCAAGGATTTCAAACGCTTCATGGCCGGTACGCTCGACGAATTGCCGGGCACGCACGCGTCGATGAAAGATTGGGCCGACCACCTCACCACCGCGTTTCCCGAAGTGCGCTTGAAGCAATATCTGGAAATGCGCGGCGCGGATGGCGGCCCGTGGAATCGTCTTTGCGCGCTCCCTGCGTTGTGGGTGGGCCTGCTTTACGACGACGATGCGCTCCACGCCGCGTGGGATCTGGTGAAAGATTTCACCCGCGAAGAACGCCATGCCCTGCGCGACGGCGTTCCCAAGCATGCGCTGAAGTTGCCGTTCCGCAACGGCACCGTGCGCGACCTGGCGCGCGAAACGTTGCAGATCGCCGCGCACGGCTTGAAACGCCGCAATCGGCTCAACCGCAACGGTGCGGACGAAAGCATCTTCCTCGAGCCGCTGATTGAAATCGTCCACGCCAATCAAACGCCCGCCGAACGCAAGCTGGAACTGTTCCACGGCGCATGGAACGGCAGCGTGGATCCGGTGTTCAAGGAGTTCGCCTATTGATCGCGGCAACGTCGGCACATGCGCCCTTCCTCGCCGGACTGTTGCTGGGCGCATCGCTCATCATCGCGATAGGCGCGCAGAATGCATTTGTGTTGCGGCAAGGTTTGCTGCAAGCGCATCGCTTGCCGGTGGCGCTGTTCTGCGCGTTATCCGATGCGGTGTTGATCGGTGCGGGCGTTGGCGGCCTGGGCGTCGCCATCGGCCAACATCCGCGCATGCTGGCGGTCGTGGCTTGCGCAGGCGCGCTGGTGTTGCTGTGGTATGGCGTCCAGGCGCTGCGGCGCGCGTTTCATCCCGAGGTACTCACGGCCGATACGCACGGCGCCTCCAGCAGCGTCTGGCAAGTCATTGCCGCATGCGCCGGTTTCACCTGGCTCAATCCGCACGTTTATCTCGACACCGTGCTGCTGATCGGCAGCCTGGCGTCGGCGTGGCCGTTGCCGGGGCCGCGCGTGTGGTTCGCGATCGGCGCGGCGACGTCATCGTTCATCTGGTTCTTCGGTCTAGCGTACGGCGCGCGACTGCTTGCGCCGCTGTTTCGCAAACCAATGGCGTGGCGGGTGCTGGATGTTCTGATCGCGTTGATCATGTGGGGCATCGCGATCAAATTGCTGCTCGCCTTCATCGTGCACTGATCAGTCCCGCGTGCGAATGCCCAGCCAGCGCGCCACCAGCGTGTCGAGGCTGATCTTGCCGGGGCCTGCCATCAGGAACCAGAAGAAGATCAACGAGTAGACCACTTCGTCAGCCTCGACGTAGTCGTCCAATCCCATCAAATTGCTCGACACCACCAACGTTACCGCCACGATCATGTTGATGATCATGGGAATGGTGACCAGCCGCGTGAACAATCCGAGCATCAGCAGCAAGCCGCCCACCAGTTCGGTCCACGCCGACAACGCGGCGCTGAAGGCCGGAAACGGGATGCCCCAACCCATGAAGCGTTGCGTGAAACCGTCCAGGTTGTGCACCTTGGCGATGCCGGTTTCCAACCAGAAATAGCCGAACACCAGCCGCACCACCAGCGGCCCCAGCCAGCGCCCGCCGTGCAGCACGTCCAGCGCCCAGGATGCTTTTGTCGCGATGAAATGACGCATTGCACATATTCCCGTGGATGAATTGAGCGCATGATGCGGGCGCCCCGCCATGCCTGCCATGTTCGAACGTC
>DATJMR010000171.1:0-3674 GCA_035508595.1 Dyella sp. | reverse complement strand
TGGCGAACGCGACCGCTCGCACACCCAGCCGGTTGTCACGGTCCGCCAGCTGTTGGATCGCTGGCACGAACTTGATCAGCTGAGTCCCCATCCAGCTGAGCAGTAGCCCGAAGACGAGCGCACGCAACGCAGTGGGCGTCGACAGGAAATCGTTGAGCACGTGCATCGTGTGCTCGGCGAGGTCGATGTAGTCGTTCATGCGTGCGGAGAAGATTGCGGCGTGCGCGAGGTGGGCGACTGGGCGCCAGCGGTAGGGGAATAGTTACCTTTCACCAAGGCGCGGCGGTGTCTAGCGACAGGGCCCGAAGAGCGCGTGCATGCGCCGCAAATGGGTCAGAGCTTCGCGCGCAGCTCTTGGAACTTGGCTTTGAACCAGGACGCGACATCCGCCGGCACGTTTTCCAGCGCGTGCCACGCGTTCTCGATTTCGGTCAGCACACCGTGCGCTTCCGTCGTCGCAGTGCCGACATTGCCGGCGGTAACGTCTTTACCCACCGTCACAACGTCATTCGCGGCGGTAGCGATATCCGCACCAGCCGCCTGCACGCCGTCTTTTGCCGCAACCTCGGTTTGATGGAGCGCGGATGCGCCAGCATTTTCGTTCGTGGTTTCCATGGTAGCTCCCAAAAAGAAAAAGCCCCGGCGCGATGCGCCCAGGGCTTCATTTGTACAATTCTGCAGAATTAAGCAGAACTGTGGCGAGTTGTGGTGCACATGTGGCCCAAACTTTCGTCTAAGCGAGCACGTTCACGGTGCGGAAGTTACACGTGTTTTTGTCCGGACACAAGCGCTGCGCTCATGCTCCGATCGCGAGCGCGCGCAACGAACCCTGCACCCAGTTGAATGCGACATCGTGGTACCCGTAGAAGCGCTGCCGGGAAATCTCGTAGCCAAGCATCCCTTGAAGCGTCTCCAGGCGTTCCACCGCTACGCGGCCTGCTCCGCAGTAATACGCGCGCAGCGTCATGGCGAGGTGCGGGGCGTCGGTGTGCATGTCGTGCACGATGGTTTCCATCTGCCATTCCAGGGGCGGAATAAGCAGCGGTTTGTATCCATGCGTTCGCTCTGGAATCTCGCCAGCGTGCTCGCGCAGGATCTGCAGGATGTTCTTGCCGGCATAGCCCAGGAACTCCCCATCGCGATCAAGGCGAAATTCCGTGCCCCACGCATCGAGCCGGCGCCGTACGTAGGTGGCGAAGGAACTCAGGTCGGACATAACTCTCCCACCAGCAGCGCGTTCTGTTGCTCGAGCAAGTCCATCTCGCTTCCGTACATGGCACGGAAGCAGCGAGGATCGCGCTCCAGGGAGGGGCCAAATATCTCGGCCTGCGCCTTGTAGCCTTCGTGCGTGAAAGGCAAGCGCTTGCCCTGGTGGTGGTAATGACAGAGGCAGATCGTGGCGGCGTGACCGATGCGGCGCCCACCGCTCAGGATGTGGTGGATCTCGATGTCCGATTTCCGGAACGTTGCGGTGGCGATGCCGCGGAGGCGATTCATGCGACATGCCAGGCAACCGATGCGGCGCATGCGGGCGAAGCGCAACTCATCGTGCGGTGCCGGCGGCGGCGTGCTGTGACGTTTGCGGTTGACCCAGCGCTTGCGGGGGCGCAGCGGCGTGGTGCGCTTGAGCGGAACTCGTTTCATCCTTGCTTCCTCCATGTCTGCACCAGCGCGATCACGTCATCGGGCGTACCAACCTCTTCGACCTTCCCACCGCGCCAGCTGTCGGCGAACTTGCGCTGGTTGGCGTTGAGGCCGGAGCGGCCGTAGCGCGTCTTGCGGTTCTTGTCTTCCACCAGGTGGTCGACACCGATGCAGCCCACCACTAGGTCCGGAAAACCTGGAATGCCCGTAGCGATCGTCTCGGCCACGGAGCAACCGGTTGCGAGGAACGTGGCCACGATCTCGTCGTGGTTGTCGTCTTTGCGGGCGCGCGTGTTACGGAATCCCATTAACGGGGTTCCAGTCCCGCCGCCAGCAAGCGCCGACGTGCCTTTTCGCTGATCGCCTGCATGTCACGAAGGAAACGGGCCACGCATGCGAGCGCCATGTCCTGCACTTCGAGGACCTCGAGCAGCTGCCGCTGCTCCATATCTGCGTAAGGCGATTCGTCGGCAGTTGCCGATGGCTGCGACACTTCCGAATCGCGTTGCCCGGGCGGCTCAGGAATCGGTGCAGCCTGATCGAAAACACCATCGGATGGTTCGTAGAGAGGCGTCGTCGCGTTGCCACGGGCGTCGATGCCCGTACCACATGCGCGAATCTCGCCGCGTGCGGCCAGGTTGAGCAGACGCCGCCCGATCGAACGCAACGAAAGATCCTGCAGCTGGTGTTCCTGCCATCCAGCGTCTGTAGCCAAGCCCTCGATCAGTGGTTGTAGCTCGACGCTGGTGACAGGCTTGCCGGCCCGGCGTACCGCGGCAAGGACGAGTTGGTTGCGCAGTTCACTCATGAGTTGGGGCCTCGCCTGCAGGGGATGGGTCGGTAGCGGAATCAGCTTCCTGGTGCATGCCGAGAAGCTCGCGAATGCGTTTGGCGTGGGCTTCGGCGGTCTCTACGCTTGCCCGCACAGGGCGCTCGGGCTGCTGCGTGATGGCGGCCACTGGCGCTGGCGGCAGCTCGCCGAGGTTCATGCGGTACTCCAGGGCGTAGTCGTAAGCGTCCGCGATCATGCGAGTCGCCTTCGCGATATCGGCGCGTGCCAGCCGATGCGCGTCGAGGAAGCGCCACATCAGCCGGCAGAAGGCGGCGATCTCGTCGGTCTGCAGGTCAGGTTTGTTGATCACCAGCTGCACGCGCGCCAGCGTGGGAATGCCAAGCGCCAGCGCACGAAACTCCGGCAACGTCGGCGGCCAGCGGTAGGCGCCCATCAGCGCGCTGGTGATACCGACATCCACCTGCTTGGCGTCCAGGCCAGCCAGCCCGAACGACCACACGGCACCCGCATCCGTCAGGCTGCCGTCGGGGTGTTCGGCGGTATCGCCGAAGTTGGTCACCCATCGATGGCCGTAGATGGAAACCATCTTCGACCAGAGGTGCCGCACCGTGCGGTTGCTGAGGGGCGACAGCTTCGTCACGTCACGCTGGTTCGAATCCCGAGGATCCGCGGAGGGCGTCTTCCTCACGCGCGTCACCTGCCCGTCGTGCACGCTCAGCCCGGCTTGCGGCAGACTCTGATCGATCGCGCTGCCCACCGCGCTGAACGTTTGCGTACGGGGCTTGAATGGCGGCACTGAAGGCTTCGGCGTTTGCATGGCTGTCTCCGTTCCGCGCGGCGTCTTCGGCGCGGCCGATCAGGGTTTTGTGGAGATAGGGAAGTTTGGGCGCGCTGTTGCGCAGGCGGGTGTACTGCTCGGTCGTGAGCATCAGTTCCTGCTGCGGACGGCCGTTCGCGAAGAGCTCCAGCAGCTCCGGGTGCAGGTCCGAATCGTTGTGCATCCCGGCCTTTTTCAGCGCCAGCTCGGCGGCGGTGAGCGCCATCTGCGCCACCGTGCAGCCGCGGCTGGCGAGGTCGATCAGCTCGGGTCTCTGCGGCTGGACGTCGAACATCCCCAGCTTCCGCAGCGCGATACACGCTTGGACGACCACGCGCGCACGCTCGTCCGCGTGTTCTGGGGATTCCATCCTCGCTTGATAGCTATTAGTACCTGAAGATGAAGATGAAGATGAAGATG
>DATJMR010000170.1:0-13102 GCA_035508595.1 Dyella sp. | reverse complement strand
AATGAGGTTGGTGGGGGCGACCGTCACGGCGGGCTCGGATCGCAGCGGCAGCGTGAAAACGTTCGAGGCCGTGGCGGTGGGCAATGCGTCGCAAGCGCGTGGCGCATCGATCCAATGGCGCTTGCGCTCAAACGGATACGTCGGCAGCCGCACCCGGAACTTGCGTTGCCGGCGATCCAGTTGGTCGACCGAAACGTCGACGCCCCACGACCAGCATTGACCTATCGCATCGAGCCACGCGGCACGTTCGCTCGATGGGCTATCGGCCAGCGAGGCCACTACGACTCTGCCGCGGCTTTGCGCATGTTGGCGTGCCAGCAGGCTGAGGGTGGTGCGCGGTCCGACTTCGACAAACGCATGCTGCGGATCGGTCAGCAGGTGTTGCAATGCCGTCGAAAAACGTACCGTGCCGCGCAGATGCCGCGTCCAATAGTCCGCCGATGTCGCTTCGTCGTTGCGCAGCATCTCGCCGGTCAACGTCGAAGCGATCGGTATGCGTGGTGCCGACAACGCGATATGTTCGACTTCCTGCCGGAACGGGGCCAACGCGGGGTCCATCATCGAGGAATGAAACGCGTGGGAGGTGTGCAGCAGCCGGCAAGCGATACCGGTTTGTTCAAGCTCCGCCTGAAATGCCTGGACCGATGGCGTGTCGCCCGAGACGACGCACGCGTTTGGCGCGTTTTCGGCGGCGAGCGACAACGTGGACGGGAGACGTGCCGTCAGTTGCGCGGCATCCATGCGAACGGACAGCATCGAGCCGGGGGGCAGCGCTTGCATCAGTCGGCCGCGCCGGGCGATCAGGTGTGCGCCGTCGGCGAGATGCATCACGCCGGCGATCACCGCCGCGACAAACTCGCCCACGCTATGGCCGATCATGGCAACCGGCGTCGCGCCATAACTCATCCATAGGCGTGCGAGCGAATACTCGATGGCAAAGATCGCCGGTTGCGTCAGCGCGGTCGCGCGCAATGCATCGGCATCGTCGGCGAAAAGCCGCTCGCGCAGATCGAATCCGAGCTCGTCGCGAAGAATCTCGGCGCACTCGTCAAGCGCTTTGCCGAATACGGGTTCGGTCTCGTATAACGGGCGCCCCATGCCGGCGTACTGCGAACCTTGGCCGGGGAACATGAAGACGATGCCAGGCGCGGGATTGAGCGCGGTCTTGGCGGGCAACGACGATGCCAGTTCCTGCAATCGTTTTGCGGCGTCTTCGGCGTTGTCGGCAACGACGTGGATGCGATGCGCGAAAACTTTTCGTCCCTTGCACAAGGTCCAGGCGATATCGGCGAGCCGAGCGTCTGAGGGCTGCGAAAGATGTTTGCCAAGTTGTTCCGCCGCGTGACCAAGCGCCGCATCGGTGCGCGCGGAAAGCAGCAAAAGCTGAGGGCCTTCGGCCGCGTCGGACGGTTCGCGCTGCGGCGGCTCTTCGAGCACGATGTGTGCGTTCGTGCCGCCGACGCCAAAGGAACTCACGCCCGCGCGCAGCGGGCCGCCGTCGAACGTCCATGCGCGCAAGCTGTCGTTGACGAAGAACGGCGAGTTGGCGAGATCGAGCTTCGGGTTGTTGGTGCGGAAGTGCAGCGATGGCGGCAAGCGTCGTTCGGCCAAAGACAGCGCCGTCTTGATCACGCCGGCCGCACCGGCGGCCATGACCAGATGGCCCACGTTGCTCTTGACCGAACCGATCGCACAGACGCCGCGTTCGTTCGTGCTCTGGCGAAATACCTGGGTCAATCCTTCGATCTCGATGGGATCGCCCAGCGGCGTGGCCGTGCCATGGGTTTCCACATAGGAAATCGACTTGGCATGCACGCCGGCATTGTTCAGCGCCATCGTGATCACGGCCGCTTGTCCCGCACTGCTGGGCGCGGTGAAGCTCGCTTTGGTACCGCCATCGTTGTTGACCGCGACACCGCGAACGACGGCATAGATAGGATCGCCGTCCCGCAGTGCGTCGGAGAGCCGCTTCAACAACAAGACGGCAGCGCCGTCGCTGAATACCGTGCCGCGCGCATCGGCGTCGAAACTGCGCGTGTGCCCGTCGGGCGACAACATCGAGCCTTCCTGCGAGACGTAACCGCTGCGCGGCGGGCACGAAATCGACGAGCCGCCGGCAAGCGCCATGTCGCAGTGACCGGCGCGCAAGGCATCGAAGGCCTGACAAACGGCGACCAGCGAGGTCGAGCATGCGGTGTTCATGCTGATCGCGGGGCCGGTCAGGTTGAGTTTGTGCGCGACGCGTGTGGCGAGATAATCCTTTTCGTTGGCCAGCATCACCTGAAACGCGCCGAACTTGTCCACCCGATCCGGCCGCGTGCTGATATGGCGCTGAAAATAGGTGGCGTTGTGCATGCCGCCGAAAACACCCACCGGCACGTCTTGCTCGTCAGGCACATAGCCGCCGCGCTCCAGGCATTCCCAGCACAGTTCGAGGAAGATCCGCTGCTGCGGGTCCATCAGCTCCGCTTCGCGTGGCGATATGCCGAAAAACGCAGCGTCAAAATGTTCCACGCCGTCGATGACGCCACGCGCGGCTACGTATGCCGGGTCTTTGCGTTGTTCGGACGGGATGCTCGGATCGAGTTCGTCCGCGCCGAAAAAAGTAATCGACTCGCGGCCGGCGCAGAGATTGTCCCAGAACGTTTCGACATCGCTTGCGCCGGGAAAGCGCCCGGCCATCGCGATGATGGCGACGGGTTCGGCCGCAGAGGAAGCGCGATGACGGGAAAGGCGCGATGCAAGGGCGGAGCGCGTGTCGCCGCTATCGATCATGGCGGCGAGCGCGGCCGGGGTAGGCGTGCTGAAGAATGCCGCTATCGTGGGTATGCTCGACGCCCATTCGGCGTGAATGCGTGTCACCGTGCGCACGGCCAGCAGCGAGTTTCCGCCGAGTTCGAAGAAATGATCGTCGCGACCGACCCGGTCCAGGCCCAGCACGTCGGCAAACAGCTCGCAAAGCCGTTGCTCGGTTTTTCCGATCGCAGGTACATAGACACCTGCCAGTTCGGGGCGCTCGTTGTCCGGTGCGGGCAGGGCGCGGCGATCGAGCTTTCCGTTGGCGGTGACGGGCAGTGCATCGAGCGCGATATAGATCGATGGCACCATGAATTCCGGTAGCGCATGCATCAGCTGATCGCGCAATGCGCGCGCGCTGACGGATGCGTCGTCGGCGACGTAATACGCGACCAGTTGCTTCTGTCCGGGCCGGTCTTCGCGCGCCAACACCGCGCACGCGCGCACGCCCGGCTGACGTTGCAAGGCGGCTTCGATCTCGCCGATCTCGATACGGTAGCCGCGAATTTTGATCTGGCCATCGGCTCTGCCCACGAACTCGATCACGCCTGCGGGCAACCAGCGCACGAGATCGCCGGTTCGATAGAGGCGTTCGCCATCGGCGCCAAAGGGATGCGCGACGAACCGTTCGGCGGTCAATTCAGCGCGTGCCAAATAACCGCGTGCCAGGCCGGCGCCGCCGATGTAGAGCTCGCCGATGACGCCGATCGGCACCGGTTCGCGGCGATGGTTCAACACATAGAGCGTGGTGTCGGCGATCGGCCGGCCAATGGGAATCGAGCGATCGTGCGCGTCGATGTCGCGCGGAATGCGGTAGGTCGCGGCAAAGGTCGTGCATTCGGTCGGGCCGTAGCCGTTGATGAGGGTGACGTCGGGCAATGCGGCATAGGCTTTGCGCACATGCGCCACCGACAACGCTTCGCCGCCGATCAGAAGTTGCTGGAGACCTTGCAGGTTTTGCGCATCTTCATCGACGAGCGCATTGAACAAGGCGGCCGTCAGCCATGCGATGCGCGCGCCGCGGCGCTCGATCGTCTGTTTCAGTCCGCCGCCGGTGGGGATCCGTTCGTCGTGCACGATGCACGTGCCGCCGTTGAGCAAGGCGCCCCATATTTCCAGCGTCGAGGCGTCGAAGCCGAGCGGTGCGGCATGCAGCATGCGAGGCTGGCCGCCCAGATCCACATACGTGACATCGCGCACCAGGCGAATGATGGAACGGTGCGTGATTTCGACACCTTTGGGCGTGCCGGTGGAGCCGGAGGTATACATCACATACGCGAGCGCGCTTCCGTCGACCGAAGGCAGGCGATGCGCCGATGGGTCGCCTTGCAATTGCTCCAGCTGCATAACCGGTAGCGCGACGCCCGGCAGGGCGGGTGTTTGGGCGCCGGCAATGATCAGTGCGGCGTGCGCGTCGTTGATCACAAAGGCGAGACGCTCTGCCGGATAGTTCGGATCGAGCGGAAGATAAGCCGCACCGGCTTTGAGGATGCCCAGTACGGCGATCAACGCTTCCGGGGAACGCTCAAGCAATAGCGCAACCGGGGCGCCTGCTTTAACGCCGGCGGTAATCAGTCCGGCCGCCACGCGGTTGGCGTGCGCATCGAGCTCGGCATAGGAAAGGGTGAGATGAGCCGATTCGATCGCCGGCAGATCGCCATGCGCGCGGGCTTGCGCGACGAACAAATCATGCACGGTGTCAGCCGCGTTGCGCGTCACGGCGGTGGCGTTCCATTCGACCAGCATGCGCTGACGTTCATCGGGATCGCAGACCTCGAACGATGACAAGTCGGCATCGTCGGGGGCGCACAACCACGCCAGTGCGCGCAGCGCTGCGGCACAGAGTGCATCGATGGCGGCGGCACCGAGGGGCGCGCGGAAGGCCACTTCGATGCGCGCGGCGGATGCTTGTACGCGCCAGCGACTATCGATGGCGTTGGCCGAGGTATCGCTGCCTAATAGGGTATCGAGCGAATCAGAGCCGTTGTCCACGATCCATGCGGTACGGCATGCGCCTGGTTCGGCGTGGCTTAGCGATGTACAGAACGCCTGCATCCATGTGTCGCGTTCGCCGGCGCACGGCACTTCGATCGACAGCTGCTTTGATTGATCCGCATCGATGCAGCCGACCATCACGCTTTGCGCGCCGGTGAGTCGCGATTCGGCCAGCGTCAATGCCGCACATAGCACGGCGCTCTCGCTGCCTGCATGTCGCTGCACGGCTTCGTTCAACGACGTTACGAAAGATCCATCCAGCGCGTAGTCGCAGCGCGTCCAGTCGGTGGCGCACGGGCCGGTGGGCGATGGCAGTACGTCCCATAGCGTGCTGCCTTCAGCCGTACCGTCCTGGTGCTTGGCGAGGCATGTGTTCATGAGCTTTCGCGATCTCCGTGCGAGTAATGGCAGCCGTCAGGCTGCGCGGGGCGGGTTCAATCGGCCACCGCGTAGGCGCTCGGATGCGCCAGCGATGGGCAAGCAGGCGGCCGGCTGCCGACTCCGTGCGCCGCGACCATGACCGATGCGGTGGCATAGGTCAGCGTATCGACGAGAGGGCGCTTGCCAACCGGCGTTGGTCTCATGCCTTTGCGGTAAAGCAGGTCGTTCAGAACATGGCGCATGGCATTGCGTCGTGTTGCCGTGGTGCTGTAGGTAAAGCTGATGGTGATGGACGGCTCGTCGCCCGTTTCAACCATGTGCGGGCTGGTGATAGGCATGTAGACGCCCATGCCCGGGCCGACGGTGAAGACGTGCGCGCGTTCGCGAAATGCCTCGCTCCATTTCACCAATCCGAGATCGTGCCGAGCATGGAACACATCGCGTGCGTGCTCGCTGCACACGACGGTGTCGTTGGCATCCCACACGTACACTTTTTTGGTCCCGCGAATCTGCAGCAAGATGCCGTGATTGCGGTCGATGTGAAACGGCGTCGTGGTGCGCGGCGAAGCCACAAAAATCCACCCCGCGCGGTAATGCATGCCTGGATCCTTGCGCTCGATCAAAGGCTGGATCGGATCCATGGCCAGATCGACCAGGCTGCGGTACGTCGGGTCGTCCTGCACGTGACGCAGCAGCATCCATGCCTTGGCATCGTTGATGCCTTGCACCGTATCGGCGGCAGACTTTCGATTGGGATATAGGCGGCCGACGTCGTCGAAGTTCGCATCGGCACCGGCTTCGTTGTTGAACGTAAACAGCCGCGTGCTGCCCTGGAAGCGCTTGCCCAGCGACACCAGTTGATCAGGCTGCAACAGCGGATGATCGGACAGCCGATGACGCACAGCCTGGATGCGCGACGGGTCGAAGGTGTCCCAATCAAGGTCGATAAGTGCCGCTGCATGGGTGTTCATGGTGTGAGCCCTCTGGTCGTACGACACCGTTGGCGCAAGGTATGAATGTTCTTTGCGCCGACGCTTTGCGTACGCCGTCCGTCACGTCGTCTTTGGTGGCCGTAACGGGCGTTTGATGCACATGCTGACGTTGATACGTCAGTCCCCAACGGATTCCCCGCTGTGTTTCCCCTTGTCGCTCAACTTGCCGGTGCGCCGAACATCGCAAGGCGCATCGCCCCAACTACCGCTTATTTGGATTGGAACGCTAACAACCACAAAATGGCGCCTTGCGCAGGAACGCCTCGCCAGCTGACGTTGTAAGTACCCGCCGTGGCGACTTGCTTGAACGCCACCGCGCACTGCACGCCGCTGTTATCGGGAAGCTTCAAAAAACTGTCGATGACAGAAAAACCGTTATTCGGAACGGCGGACATGCGCTTGATGCCGCCATCGCCCCACCACACGGCGATCAGGGTCGCCGGGCCGGTGGTGGTGACGTTGCCGCTGGTCATCACAAGACCGGTCGGCGCGTAGTTCTGGCTGACGTCCTTGAGGACGCCGGCATCTTTGATTTCGATAAACGGCACGGAGATTTCGCCGGTCGCATTGCCGTTTTTGGCAAAACTGACGGTGTGGCCGGGGCCGCCTTTGGCCTGGAGTGCCACATAGGCCTTGACGTTGAAACGGTCGCCGTAGCCGTTGCCAAACGGAACGTCGCGGCCCAGTTGCCTCCAGCGATTGCCGTAGGTGTCGTTGGGGCCCGATGCATTGCTCAAGTAGCCGCCGTTGAAAACGATCAACGAACTGCCACGAACCTGTGTTGTGATCGGGTCGGTGACGACCGGGCTTGTTCCAAGCCCTTCGGACTGGATTTGCAGCGTATGGGCGCCCAGCGCGGAGGCCGGGGCGGCGGCGTTAGCGGTTCCTTGGGCCAACACGGCGCCGGCGGCTGCGGCCAAAAGCACGGCAGCCGGGGCACAGCGGCAACACGCAGCTACGTACTTGCGACGGCCCTGCATGGGAAATCCCCCCATCCATGTATGACAGATTTTGAGAACTGGATCACACTAAGTCAAGCGAAAAATGTGCTTGCACAGACCCAAATCCTGCGCGACGCTAAGGGCGTTCCAGCGCAACAGCCAAAGCGGTCTGGCGTGCCAAAACGCCGCCATGCAACAGGGGAAAAACGGCATGGGTAACGAGGTCGACTTTCTCGACTTGTACCGACAGCTCAGAGTGGGGCCCGATTGCGATCTGAAGGAATTCAAGCAGGCCTATCGCCGCTGCGTTTCCAGACTGCATCCCGACCGTAAACCTCCGGGCTTCAAGGGGTATACGAGTCCGCACGCCGCGCAGCGCCTGCAGCAGCTCAATGTTCAATACGAGGCGGCGATGGCGTTTCAGCGGCTTCATGGCCGTCTGCCTGGCGCGTTGCCGGCCTCGGTCTCGGCGCAGCCGAAAATTACGCCGCCGCCGCGTCCGCCGGCGCCGCCCAAAGCATCGCCCGACTCGCCGCGGCAACCTTCTGTCGCGCCGCGGCGCCCCAATGTGAAATGGCTGATTCCCATTGCCCTGGTCGCGGTCGGATTTCTGTTTTGGGGCGCGTCCGCCGTCGCGCCATCGCCCGATAGCACGACCGACAGCGCTACCCACGACAACGATGCAAGCCCTGCCGAAGCGCCGGCGGTGCCGATGCTGACGTTGGGCATGTCGATGGATAACGTACGCGCCATCGAAGGCAGTCCTGTCGCGATTCGCGATGATGTGTGGGAGTACGGCCCCTCATGGGTGCGGTTCGACCATGGTTCGGTCGTCGATTGGTACAGCTCGCCCTTGCATTCGCTGAAAACGACTCAAGCCCGGCCGCCTACTGCACGCAACTGACTCGATATCGCCGGTTGCGGCGCGTGGAAGCGCGTACCGGTCTCAACGCGCTCCACGACTGAACAAGACCACTTCCACGGTTTCGATAAGAATCAGCATGTCGAACAGCAAGTTGTGATTCTTCACGTAAAACAGGTCGTATTTGAGTTTTTCGGCCGCATCCTCTTCCGATGCGCCGTACGGATAACTCAATTGCGCCCATCCGGCCAGACCGGGTTTTAAGCAGTGACGCAAACTGTAGAACGGAATTTTCGTGGCCAGATCGGCAACGAACTGCGGACGTTCGGGGCGTGGACCGACAATGCTCATTTCGCTCTTGAGCACGTTCCACAACTGCGGCAACTCATCGAACCGCAGTTTGCGGCAAATACGGCCGACGCGCGTCACGCGATCGTCGTGCTTGCTGGCCCAGCGCGCGACGCCGTCGCGTTCGGCATCGGTGCGCATGCTTCGAAATTTCAGCAGCCAAAAAGTATTGCCGTTTTCGCCAACCCGTTCCTGCCGATACAGGATCGGTTGACCGGGGCCCGATTCGAGCCGAATGGCCACAGCGACGGCCAGCATCAATGGCCAGCACAGCATCAGCAATACCGCCGCGGCCGCCACGTCGAAACAGCGCTTGGCCAGCCGATGTATGGGAGTGGCTTGAAAACCACCGGAAAAAACCAGCCATGAAGGCTCGAGCCACGACAACTGCACACGGCCCGATTCGCGTTCGAAGAAAGTGGTGAGATCGGTGATCATCACGCCAGCCTGCCGGCATTGCAGCAAACCGTCCATCGGCAGCCTGCCGCGGCGGTCGTCGACGCCTACGACGATTTCATCGATCTGTTCGCGCTTGACCAGCACGGACAGCGGAACGTCGAACGTAAGCAGTTTGTCCGTGGGAATGGCGACGTCGTCGCCAGGGCAGGGTACGTAGCCCACGATCGTAAACCCGCGCCGATCCGAACGGCGGCGCATGCGGTTGTGAATCAGCGAGGCACGTTGGCCCGTGCCGAGAATCAACAGGCGCGGCTTGAGCGATTCGATGTCCACCAGCCGCATAAAAAGCAGGCGAAACATCATGACCGCCAGGAAGCCCATCACCAACGCCATGCTCAGCACGCCGCGGCCGACATATGCCTGCGGCACCACGTAGTAGCCGATAACCAGCAACACGCCACCGATGACGAAGCCGACGGCCTGGCGCGCCACCGCGCCTTGCCAGGTCGTGCGCAGATGCGTTCGGTATTCGCCGAGCGCCGCCATGCCAAGCATGATGGCCGACGCGAAAATAAGCGACCGCAGCAATAAATGATGCGAAAAATCGATTAATTCATCGGCATTGCGGAAATAGCGAAGATGCATCGCCAGATAAAGCGAGGATGCAAGCAACAGCAATTCGGTCATGCCGAACAGCAATAACCAACGCACCGTTTGGCGTCGCAGAAAGCGAAGCATATGGTTCCCCCTAACGCTATGCCCCCATGAGGGAATCTGAAATTACGCTCTTTTTTTATCGGTGTCGATGCCGATTGCGTCGCTTTTTTCGAAAGTCATCAAATGGGAAAAAGGTGTTACAGGCGTGATACATGGATGGCGTTGCACGCCTGATACAAAGATGCGAAACCGCCTGGAAAACCGTACGCGCGAGCATTGTTCTCGATGCTCGCGCAAGCCCGAATCGATCTTTGGGCGGATGCCTTACACCGCCTCGGAGTAAGCGGCGGTACGCATCAAAGCACGCAGTTGATCGGCAAGACGCAAGGCAAGGGCGACAACCGTAAAGGTTGGGAATGCCCAGCCGCCGGTCGGGAAAACCGAGCTTCCCGCGACGTGCAGATTGTCGACGCCATACACCCGGCAATGGCGATCGACCACGCCGCTGCGCGGGTCGTCGGACATGCGTGTGGTGCCAAGATGATGCGCGGTGGTGTGGACTTGCGCGGTTGCGTGGTTGCCGTCGTTCAACCACTCGGCGGCCTGATACGCACCACCGCAGGCCTGGGCAAGCTCGGTGCCGAACAGCGCCGCCGCGGTCCGGTAGGTATGGCGATCGAGCTCGGTGAGCCGCCAGTCGACGCAAACTTTCGGCAAGCCCAGGATGTCGCGCTCATGGGCGAGCGTGATTCGACTGTCGGGATTGGGAGCCTGTTCGAAATATCCGATCAATTCGACGCGGTTGCTGCGCACGGTAGGCTTGTTTCGCAACTTTTGCAGCATCGCTTTGGCGATATCCGCGGAACCGAGCCCGACGCGCAAAGCCAGCATGGCAAGGTTGGTGCTGCGTTCGCGCGTATCGTCCTCGTTGGAGGGCGCGTTTTTCAGCGCAGCGCAAAGACGCGCTTCCAGCTTGGCATTTTCGTCTTGCGAGGACGGACGCAGCGCGGCGCGGAAATCGCGCAGCGATCGGATGCCTTGCGGCACGGCTCCCTCGGTGGCGAACGGATGCACGCGCCCGTTCAAGATACGGCGCGCGTGTTGGAATGCGTGCGATAAACCGATTTCCGGAAACGCCGGCGCAAGGCCCTTGCCAAGATTTCGATCGTAAGGCCGGGTCACGCGCTCCGGCGAATCGGTGATCACCGTGCCCAGGCTTCCGCAGGGATGATCCATGAAATAGCGACCGACGAGATCGTGTTCGTTCCCAAGGCCGCGCGGCACGACGGAATTGGACAGCAGCAACATGCGTGCGTTTTCGATACCGCCGCATGCAAGCACATAGTGCTGCGCGCGCACGACGCCTTTGCGTCCGTCGACGGAGGCAATGCGCGCGTGACGGACCGAAGCGCCGCTGGCCGACGCATGCAGTTCGAGCAAGTTGGCATGCAGCACGACCGTGATATTCGTCGCCCTTTCCAGCTCGGCGCGATAGGCCTTGCCGAAGAGGATTGGGCTTCGCGCAAAGACCTGATTGACCAGTTTGTCGGCGTCGAATGAGATTGGATCGTGCGCGAGCGGTGTCGAAAACGAGCCGTCGGCCAAGTGGTGCGTTTCGATCTGGCAATACTCGCGCGCTTGCTCGTAATAAGGCTTCAAATCATCGTAGGCGATAGGCCAGCCGCTATGCGGCACCCAGTCGCGTTCGGCCAAATCGCGGCTGTCCAACGGAATACAACCGCCGCCCCACAAATTGCAGCTGCCGCCAAAAACGCGCATGCGCGAGGTACCAGCGTCAAAGGGCACGGTGCCGATCGACATGCCTTCGTACAAGGCCTGGCTTTGCTCTTCGCCGGTGGCGCCTCCACCTTCGATCAGGCATACCGTCATCGGCGTACCTATGAAATGCCGTGCAATCGCAATGCCGGCGGCGCCGGCGCCGATAATGCACAGGTCGGCATCTATGTCCGATACGGCCGAACTATCCAGGTAATCGATGATCACTTCGCCCCCAGGCGCGCGTATTTGCGCGTGCGTGCTGCTGCGAGCGGCGTGACCTACTCGCGGTAGTAATCCCTATACCAGCTTACGAAGTTGGCGATGCCCGTGGCTACAGAAATTTTCGGCGCATAGCCAACGGACTGTATCAGTTCTGTTACATCCGCTTCGGTATCGGGCACGTCGCCGGCTTGCAACGGCAGCATTTCCATTTTTGCCTTGCGACCCAGGCATTGCTCAAGCACCTCGATGTAGCGGAGCAATTCCACCGGTTGTTCGTTGCCGATGTTGTACAACCGATACGGCGCTACGCCGCTGCTGGCGGGGTCGGGATCGGCGCCGCTCCAGTGGGCGTTCTTGCCGGGGACGGTGTCCAGGGTGCGAACGACGCCTTCGACGATATCGTCGATGTAAGTAAAGCTTCGCTTGTGCTTTCCATGGTTGAAAACCTTGATCGGTTCGCCAGCGAGCATGGCTTTGGTAAAGAGAAACAGCGCCATGTCGGGGCGGCCCCACGGCCCGTAAACCGTAAAGAACCGCAGGCCCGTACTGGGAATGCCGTACAAATGCGCATAGCTGTGCGCCATCTGCTCGTTGGCTTTTTTGGTCGCGGCGTAGAGCGTGAGCGGATGTTCGGTGGATTGATGTTCGGAGAAGGGCATCGCGGTGTTGGCGCCGTAGACCGAACTGGTCGAGGCGAACACCAGGTGTTCGACCGGGTGGCGGCGGCAGCCTTCGAGAATATGCAAAAAACCGATGACATTGCTCGTGGCGTAAACGTGCGGATTTTCGGCGGCGTATCGCACACCCGCTTGCGCAGCGAGATTGACGACGCGTTGCGGCTTGTGCGACGCGAAGGCGTTTTCTACGGCGTTGCGATCGGATAGGTCGGCATGAATATGCGTGTAGCGCGGATGATCGATGAAACGCGCGAGGCGCGCCTTTTTCAGGCGCACATCGTAATAATCGTTGAGATTGTCCAAGCCGACGACGTCGTCGCCGCGTTCAAGCAACTTGAGCGCGACATGCGACCCGATAAAGCCGGCGGTACCGGTGACGAGTACTTTCATGGCATAACGTCCTTATTAAAGCCGCCCGTCGACGGCTTCGCGCGGAAGTACGTACTTTACGTCGTAAATGACCGACGACGGCTTGCCGAAGGCACGTATGCCTTCGGCGCCCAACGCGACAAATTCCCGATGACCGACCGCGATGATCACGGCATCGTATTGACCACCCTGCGGCTTGCTCACCGGCGTAATCGCGTATTCGTGCTCGGCCTCGGCGGCACTCACCCACGGATCGTGGACATCGACTTGCGCGTTGTAACCGCAAAGCGCCTTAAGGATATCGACCACGCGCGTATTGCGCAGATCGGGGCAGTTTTCCTTGAACGCCAAACCCAACACCAGAATACGGGCGTTCACCGGGTTGATGCCCTTGCGCACCATCAAACGGATCACTTCGCTGGCAACATAGGGGCCCATGCTGTCGTTGGTTCGCCGACCGGCGAGAATCACATCCGGGTGATGGCCGACTTCTTGTGCTTTGTGCGTGAGGTAGTACGGATCAACGCTGATGCAATGACCGCCCACCAGGCCAGGCCGAAAGGGCAGGAAATTCCACTTGGTGCCGGCTGCTTGCAACACTTCAAGCGTGTCGATGCCCAGCTTGTTGAACAGGATCGCCAAGTCGTTGACCAGCGCGATGTTGAGGTCGCGCTGGGTATTCTC
>DATJMR010000169.1:0-3859 GCA_035508595.1 Dyella sp. | reverse complement strand
TCCGCATGGCACCGATGCGTGTCGTGGCCGGTGAATCCAAGTTGTTCCTGAGGCATGGAGTTTGAGGTATCCGTCGATTTCCCCATCGGCCGATCCGTTCACGGCGAAGGTATTCGCAAAGCTGTCCACCGCGTGTTGGAGCGTGTGCTCCGGCGCGCGCGGCCGTGTATGGCCATGCGGGACAGTTGAGCAACACCGCGCTGCCGAGGCGCGCAACGAATGTTCTGGCAGTTCTTCAATGCGTCCTTAAAGCGGCGAATGTCGCCGCGCGCTTGCGGTGCGAGGGTGTCGGTGTGTGTGAATCGGATTTTTCAACACGATCGTTCGACAACGGTGCGGTAAATAGCGCCGGGGTATCGGATCGGGAAGTAGGCAAATTGCTGAGCGATCTTCCTACCGCGCATGGCGCTCAAGCCGTGTCGGGAAGCCATGCGTGGAAACGCCGCCTGCACGATCCTGCCAAGCGCGCGCGTCGTGCTGCGCGTGTGGTGCGGCATGTTCGTTTCGTTTACTTCGCCAACGTCGACGACGACAGCTTGTTCGGCGACTACCACCATGACCTGGTCACGGCCGAAGTGCTGATGGACCGCGTGCTCGCCGCGCGCGCCGCCGGCATGAAAGCCGTGCAATTGCATTTGCATGGCGATGTCGAAGAGCGAATCTTCAATCGCCCGCCGCGCGGCAGCTTTTATCAAGTCACTCCCGAATACATACGCTGGTACGGGCGCGACGGCGCGCGTCGCGCCGAGCCGATGGTGCGGGAAGAGCTGGCCATCGAGCTCATGAGCGAGTACGGCTACGGTTACAGCACAGCGCTGGACATTGCCACCACCAACTCCGGCGCGCTATCGCGTGCGGATCAAACCTGGCTGCTTGCGCGTGCAAGATCGCCGATTTATCTGCGCCCGCTGCACGCTACGGAGTTCCATCAACTGATACGCGCCATCGAGGCGGCCTATGACGCCGGCTTCGGCGACTCCAGCGTGGTACGCGCCAACATGGATATCGCGCGGCGCGCGGCGTCGATCCTCGGCACGGTGATGGACGAATATGTGGAAGCGCCGTTCCACACGCCTGCGCTCGCCGAGGCATTTAGCGAGTTTCACAGCGCACATCTGTTGCGCGTTGCGCATGCGCGTCTGGCGGGTTTGCAACCGATGCCGGTGACTGGCGTGCTCGGTTGGTTTTCCGCCAAACGCGCGCGTATTTACGCCGAAGTACAGGCACGCCTGGCGGCGCGTTGAGCGCCGCCAGACGGAAACCTCACAACGCGATCGGTTTGTTCCCGGCGGCCTTGAGCTTGTCGTTGAGCGCGGCCAAATCGTGCTGCTTTAACTGCTGCCACGCATCGAGCGTCGTGCCCAGCGTTTGCGACAGCGTCGTGTAGGACGTCTGCGCATCGGCGCTGGGATCGGCATCCGCGCCATCCACCGCACTGAGCAGCTTTTCCAAATCCATCGACAGCGCACGCAGGCTATCCGTGCGGCGAGGTTCTGCGCCGATGGTGTTGCGCGGATCGGCGTGCAGCGGCATGCCCGACAGGTCGGTTACCTTTCCGATCATCGTAGCGATCTGATCGTGCAACGCACCGGTGGCATGCGCTTGTTGTCCGTCGAGCGCTTGCAGCAATGTCTTCGCTTCATTGCTCGCTTTCGATGCTTGAGCGGAAGCCGCCTCCACTTTTTGCGCAAGTTCGAATTCGCGCTGCATGGCCGCCACGGAAACATTTACGCGCGGGTCTGGCTTGATGGTGAGCGGCTGACGATATCTCTTGCCGTCGACCGCGAGTTCCACGGTGTAGGAGCCCGGGGGCGCCCATACGCCATCGCTGCCGCGCCGCCCCGGTTTACCCGTCTTGTTGGCATAACGCAGGTTCCATACGAAACGATGCATGCCAGGGGTGGTGTGTACGGCCGTGGGGATGTGCACCCATTCCGGCGCGATTTCCAACTTGGCCGGATCGAGCGACGGTGCTTTGTCCTCGCTGCTGAAGCTGTGTACGAGGTTGTTCTGCGCATCCAGGATCGCCAGCGTTACCGGGCCTTTGACGTGCGCCGGCAGCGCATAGTCGATCATCGCGCCATCGGGTGGATTTTCCGCCATCGGCTCGTCTTTCGGGAACGGCGTACCGGTGAACAAGGCGTGGCGCACGCGGTAGGCATCGGCCGGTTTGAACAGCGTAACGGCTTGTGGTTTCGCATCGTTCATTTGGCGCAGCGCGGTCATGTCGTCCATGATCCAGAAGCCGCGGCCGTGGGTGGCGATTACTAAATCGTCCTGGTGTACGTCGATATCGCGCACAGATGTCGAAGGAAGATTCTGCTCCAGCGATTGCCAGTGGCCACCGTCGTCGAACGATACGTAGACGCCTTTCTCGGTACCGGCGTAGAGCAATCCCTTGCGCACGGGATCTTCGCGCACGACGTTGACGAAACTGTCGGCAGGGATGCCGGCGTCGATACGCGTCCAGTTCTTGCCGCCGTCGGTGGTGCGGTAGATATAGGGCGCATCGTCATCCAGGCGATGGCGATCGATCGCGAGATAGGCCACCTCCGCGCTGAAATGCGACGGCTCGATGCCGCCGACTTTCGACCACGGCGTCAACGCCGTCGGTGTCACATTGCTCCAATGCGCGCCTTCGTCGTCGGTGCGCCACACCAGGCCGTCGTCGGTGCCCACCCACAGCGTCTGCGCGGTGAGCGGAGAGGGCGCAATGGTGTAAATCACGCCGCGACGCTTGTCGACATGGTTGTCGTCGGCTGCCGTGGTGGCGTCGAGGTTGGCAGGCACGCCCGCGTCTTCGCGAGTGAGATCGGGGCTTATCGGCGCCCAATGATCGCCGCCGTCCGCGGTGCGGAACAGACGTTGATTGGCGAAGTACAACACCTTGGCGTTGCGCTTGGAGAAAGTGAGCGGCAGCGTCCATGCCGCGCGGTAATGCGCCGCCGGATAGGCAAGTGTGGGATCGACGTTGCGCACTTGATCCGTGCGCGTGTCGAGCTTGTCGACGCGACCGCCGTAAACGATGTCGTGATCGTCCGGATCGGGCGCGATCATGTCGCTTTCGCCGCCGGGCGTGATTTCGTGGAAGTGCTGCATGGTGATGCCGTTGCCGCTGCCGGAGCGGCTGGGCAGCGCCACGGCGCCGGAATCCTGCTGTGCACCGTACACCCAGTACGGGAATTGGTTGTCGGTGGCGACGTGATAGATCTGCGCGGTGGGCTGGTTGTACCAGCTGCTCCACGTGGCGCCACCGTTGAGCGTGATCAGCGTGCCTTGATCCACGCCTAGAATCTGGCGGTTCGAATTGGTCGGGTCGATCCACATTTCATGGAAATCGTCGCCTGTGGGATCGCCTTTCAGTGCAATGAATTGTTTGCCGCCATCATCCGAACGCAACACGATGGTGTTCATCACGTACACACGATCGGCGTTCTTGGGGTCGACGGTGAGTCGATTGAAGTACCAGCCGCGCTGCCAGATGCGCTGATCGTCGGTGACATGTTTCCAATGCGCGCCGCTGTCGTCGGAGCGGTAAAGGCCGCCTTCGCCTTCCGGCGCATCGATCAGCGCGTAAACGCGGTCGGGTTGGCTCGGCGCCGTGGCCAGACCGATGCGGCCCGGGTGCGCAGGGAAACCGTTGCCTTGAATTTGCGTCCAGTGCGCGCCGCCATCGTGAGTCACATATAAGCCGCTGCCGGGTCCGTTCGACGGCGGGTACACGCTCCACGGCGGGCGACGCGTTTGCCACAACGACGCGTAGACGGTGTTCGAATCGTTGGGCTTGAACGCCATGTCGATCGCGCCGGTGTCGTTGTCTTTGAACAACACCTTGTCCCAATGCTGGCCGCCATCGGTG
>DATJMR010000168.1:0-15634 GCA_035508595.1 Dyella sp. | reverse complement strand
CGAGATTGAAGCTGTAGAACAGTGGGGCTTGCGCGACTTCTTGACGTCCCATCATCTCGATGCCCTCGATCTGCGTCGAACGTATTCGACAACACGCCGTATCTCACGTTCCGCAAATGACCGAGTTTTTCAACAGAATCGGCCAGAAGCGGACATGACGCTTATAGCTATATAAGCGGGCCCAATCGAACTTCTAGAATCTACACGTTCAACTACTTCGTGCCCTGAATTTCGCGAAGTTACTTAAGCGCATGCCAAATAACTGGAAGGCAAAACCGGAGGATGGGCACAGTCACCATGATGAGGACAACGAGAGCGATTTTCTCAAGCCTTGGATACTTGCCACTGCCGACGTCATCCAAAAACGTACCCAGGGGGACATCGCCATAGTTGCTCATCGACATGAAGAGGCCTTGCAATTTAGGATCGTTCAAGTCGTCTGGACTACACGCGAAACGTGTCTTTGTCTGCGGCTTTCCGGGTTCATTATGAACAATAGAAAGCACCCATCCATCAGGACCTCTGGATTGCCTGACCGAGTCGAGTGCGTAGCCCACAATGTTGCTCGCTGGTATGAGCGTTTTCGACAGCGTCAAAGTGATGTCGATCGAATGGCGAGTGATGACCGTTTTTCTCCACGTGGCGCTCAATAAGAAAAAGCTGGCACCGGCAATCACCATCAGCGCGAAATACACGCCTGCGGTCAGTTTGTGGGAGATATGGTAAGGAAGGAGGATCGATGTTAACAGCACAGTCAGGTCGACAATTAAAAAAGGGGCGAGGAAGAATCTCACAATGATGGATTGCCTGTAGGTATGCGGCAAAATGTAAAACTTGGTCAGATACTGGGCACAACTATCCGTTGCGTAGTGACCTTCCATCGTTATCTCCTTGAATGCGTTGGCTCTGTTGAGACGCGATGACTTGAATACCCTCATGACACATCAAATTTATGCTAACTACTGATGCTACCTGAGCGAAGCGAGAATGGGTGACCATCAACCATGGCGTGCGACCGACCGCTTTGGGTGGCGGACCTTAGCGATAAGTAAGCGTTCTCCCGATTCAGCACGCCCTTCTGCCAGCGCCACGGGCTCGGCTCTATTGTGCCAGTTGCACTGGCGCCCCAGCTCACCCAGGCATCAACCAAAAGGCGCGCCGAAGAATCCGACACAGGGAAAAAAAACAGGTCCTTAGACCGGTCATCGAACCGGAGCCGCGCATGGCTCAGCATCGCGTGTCCGGGCATCCAGCTTGCCGGCCGAAAGACCAAGCAACCCCACCGTTTGTCCCCATCGGCCAGCCTTTTGTCCCCGAATCAGGTCAATCCGACCCAATGCATCTAGCCAGGCCACATCGGAGCGGGAAGTATTTGGGGTCGACGACCCGGGGGAACTCCAACGTGCACAGCCGTAACCCGCCCAAACCGCCAACGACTGCACCTCGCCCGCACGGGAGCGCCATACCGCTGCTCGTCATCGCGGGGCTCTTTGGTGTAGCCCACATGCTGACGAACGGGCAATACGGCTTCCACCGGGACGAACTCCAGTTCTTGAGCGACGCTCAACATCTGGATTGGGGCTTCGTGCCCTACCCGCCGCTGACGTCTGCATTGGAGCACTTGGGGTTCAAGATGTTTGGCCTGTCGCTGGTGGGACTGCGGCTGTTCTCGGTAGTGGCGCAAGCCGTGGTGATTCTGCTCAGCGGCCTTATGGTGCGTGACCTTGGTGGCGGTCGTCTGGCCCAGATCTTCACGGCAATCGCCGTTGGGCTGTCACCCGCGCCCATGGGGAATGCCACCATGTTCCAGTACTCCTCCTTCGATATGCTGTGGTGGGTGCTCATCGCCTGGAGTGCGATCCGCTTGCTCCGCGACGACGATCCGCGCTGGTGGGTGGCGATCGGCCTGTTTGCTGGGCTTGGCCTGCAGACTAAGTACTCGATAGCGTTTGAGCTTTTGGGCGTGCTGGCGGGCGTGCTGCTTACCGATGTACGGCAGTACCTCTCCAGCCGCTGGCTCTGGGCTGGTGCAGTCGTTGCGCTACTCGTATTTGTTCCCAACCTGGTCTGGCTTGCCAGGCACAACTTCATTTCCTATCAATTCCTGCAAAGTATCCACGCGCGCGACGTCAATGAGGGACGCGCGGAAGGCTTCCTGCGCGACCAATTCCTCATCAATGCAAACCTATTTGCCGCGCCAGTCTGGATCGCGGGTTTGATTGGATACTTCCGAGCGCGCCGCTACCGAATGCTTGCCTGGATGTACGTCACCCCGTTGCTCTTGTTCATGCTTTTACAGGGCCGCTTCTACTACGTCAGCGCGGCGTACCCGATGCTGCTGGCCATGGGTTCAGTGATCGCAGAGCAGTGGCTGCGCACCTTGCGTCCTGTATGGCGGGTCGCGACAGCGGCGCTGATGTTCAGCGGTGTTGCGGCTATCGGCACCTACGCGGCGTTGATCATCATGCCGATGACATCAAGCGGTCCGCTACGGGACTTCGCGCTGAGTAGAAACAACGACCTGCGTGAAAGAATCGGCTGGAACGAGCTCGTCACGCGAGTTGCCGCCATTAGGGATGCGCTTCCCGCCGAGCAGCAGGCCGATCTTGGCATCATAGTGGGCAACTACGGCGAGGAAGGCGCAATCGCTTTGCTCGGGAAGGCCTATGGCCTGCCACCACCGATCACCGCCGTCAATTCCGGATGGCTGCGCGGCTATCCACAGACACCGCCGCGCACAGTGATCGTACTGGGGAGTTCACGTGCGCGCGCTGATGAACTCTTTGTCGATTGCCGCCTAGCGGGTCATTCCGGTAACGCGTGGGGCGTCGTCAATGAAGAAAGCCGGGATCATCCCAACATCTTTGTCTGCGGCCCTGCGCGTAAACCCTGGAGCGAGCTTTGGAGTTACGGCCCCGAATTCGGGTAGTGCGCGAATCGGTGGCCCACGCCACCAGGGCGCTATGCCGGCAAAGGCAGCGATTTTCAGGAGTACGCTTCGGGTCGGAAGCGGCCCCCGCGGCTTAGCCATCCACCTATTGAAGATTTAAATCATATTGCGCGGATACTGGGCATCTTCCGTCGCAAATCATTTTCACTTTTCCGTTCGACAAATAGACCGAATCTCGCAAATAGTATGCTGTACCAGAATGGGCGCCTAACACGTGAGGGACCGAGTCACGAACCTCTTCAAGCGGTATCGTCATAACTTCATCATAGTGCTTGATGACATCGTCAGGCGTAGCGAATTTCTTGAAGTTCTCGGGGTAACTCACCACGAAAAATGGATAATTCAACAGCGCGGCAAACAATTTGCGATTTTTCTGCAGGATGGCATTTCGAAGTTTGAATGCGGCCGCTTCATCGGCAGCCTCCTCGCCCTCGTTTCCAGGAATCGACTCGCCGTCTCTTCCTAACTTAACCTTCAGCGTATTGCCAGTCGATGCAGGCCGCCATATCCCTACAGGGGCTTCGCACGTCAGGGGATACTTCTTCAACATCTCAGGGTTGTACCCCGGCACTTGCTGGATGAATTCCAAGGCGAAATGGCCAGTAACTTTGCCTGATGTATCCCGCTCGTCGAGGTCTGCGCCAGAGCCGTCAGGTCGAAGAGTTCCCGTCAGCAACAACGTGCCGGGTTGATCGCCGTAGCCGTAAACCCCTGCAATGCTGCCTGATTTTGGATCGAGATGAAGCATCATTCGGATTGGCCGATTGTTGATGGCGCCTTGATAGATCGCACTATGCTCGGGCCGCCCCAATCCGTTGCGCCAGTCTGCTTTGGTACACGTTGCCATCGAGGTACGCGCGATAGGGATCATCGGCAAAATTGCGATGAGAAACATCAAACTCCATTTCGAGCTAGTCATAGTCCTTTTCTCACCAGTCGTTGAACTAAGGATGCTCTGATTTATTCGCAGATATGGCAAGATCGGCCCACTTTCATCGGTGACGTTCAAGATCAGCAAGCAAACCACCTTCGCCTCAGCGCGCTTTGACGCAAAAAAGCGCCAGACGCAGAAAGAGAAATTTCTGGCGCAGATGGATAAGTGGTGCCTTGGAAGGCCTTGGAGGCGCTTATCGAACCTCATTACCCTAGCGAGGGCGGCGCGGTCGTCCGCCGATGCCCCTGAGCACGATGCTACGCATCCACTTCATGCAGCAATGGTATGCACTGTCGGACCCCGGGATGGAAGATGCGCTGTATGAAATCGAGTCGATGCGCCGCTTTGCGGGCATTGAACTCAATGAGGACGCGATCCCGGACGAGACGACGAAATTGAAGTTTCGGCGAAGCGCACTCAGGATCGGAGCCTTTGCAACTCTGAGATCAATGATGTGCGTGCTCTTTGTCCGCAATCGGCAAGGACTCCGGCATTTGTCTGAATTGCTGTTTGTCCTCGCGTACTGCCGATGGTCGGCGCCCAAGAATCCGGCGAAATGTCCTGATCATGTGGCTTTGATCGCAAAAGCCGGCTTCGATCGCGACATCTACATAGGGCAGGCTTGTTTCGCGTAGTAGCCGGGTGGCGCGCTCAACGCGAAATCGCGCGGCAGTATCCACAAGCCCTTCTCCTGCCGCTTGCTTATACGCTGCTCCTAGCCACGCTGGATGCATGGACGCCGCACGCGCAAGGTCGGAGACCTTCTTGCTTGGATCAGCCTCGATGCGGCGGATGATGTCGTCGAACCAATCGGGACGTCTGACCTGGGGTTCGAAGGACGCAAGGCTCAGAAACCGTCGCAACACCACGCGTAGAGACTGTTCGGAAATTTCATGACTGCACATGCTGGCGATCGCTCGCGCCTCGGCGCCGTTCCTTCCGCCTAGCCAGTGCATGACCGGACGTTCTGGAAGCACGCTGGAACGCAGCCAGGCGGGGTCGAACTCGATCTCGATCTGTTCGAATCCATTCGGGCCTGCCGTGTTGCGATGCGCTGCCCCGGCCGCATACAGGGTTGCCGAGGGGCCGGCAATGAATCGCTCTCCGGTTTCGGTCTGATTTGAATACGAACCGATCACGAACAGCGACAACAGCGGCCAGTCGTGGGCGTGTTGCGGCACTAGGCTCCCACTGCGGTCGATGGTCCTTCTGACGAGGGCGCCGCTGAATTTGCGCAACATGTTGTTCCCTATTGGTGGGCGGGGATCTCGCCATCGAACGGGACCATACTACAAGTCGATAGCACGACCGAAGTCAACGTCTGCCGGGCAGGCTCACCTTGAATCCGTCCAATACGGTGTCTGCAAGGACGCGGCAGGATAGCCCGGTAACGCAGAGCAGCTGCCGAGGTCCGTGCTGCATGCTTCTCGGCGCGACGCCGAATTTGATCGAGGAACCGCTGCGAAAATGTCACGATACCCGGCTTCCATTCACGGCATATTGGCTCTTTTTTTGTCTGCCACCTTGATTGCGCCGGGTGGCGTTGCCCACGCTTCCGGTGCCCCCGCAGGAAATTGCCATATCGGCGCCTATCGACTCATCGACGGCAGCGTCGTGGACATCGGCGCCACCGATCCTGCCACTTCCTTGCGCTGGCGTAGAGTTGACGGAACGACCGGTCTTTTGACGCGTCATCCTGACGGCACATGGACGAGCACCCGCGGCTGGACCGGTCGTCTGGACGACATCACTGTCCGGTTTTCGGATTGTCGAGACGGCCGCATCACGTTCGACGGTACGACCGGCCGCCGGATCGATTTCGACATCGCCAACACGCGATTTGACGGGGCCGGTGTCTCGCTCGCGGGTCGCCTGGTGTTACCGAAAGGCAAGGAGCGCGTACCGATCGTGGTGCTTGTGCATGGCTCGGAGCACGATTCCGCGCTCGACTTTTACGACCTGCAGCGCATGTTTCCGGCCATGGGTATCGGTGTATTTATCTACGACAAACGCGGAACCGGCGCATCGGGCGGCATGTACACACAGAATTTTCTGCTGCTTGCGGACGACGCCATTGCGGCTGTACGAGAGGCCAAGCGCCTGGCTGGCACGCGCGCCGGGCGCATCGGCTACCAGGCCGGCAGCGAAGGAGGCTGGGTCGCGCCGTTGGCTGCGAAAATTTCGCCAGTGGACTTTGTCATCGTGGGATTCGGGCTTGCTGTCTCCCCGCTGGAAGAAGACCGCGAAGCCATCGCCTATGACATGCAGAGCCACGGCTATGGGCCGCCCGTCATGGCCAGCGCCATGCAGATTGCGGACGCCTCGGCAGCGATCATCCTCAGCGACTTTCGAAGCGGCTACGACAGACTGGATGCGCTGAAGCTGAAGTACGGCACGGCACCATGGTTCAAGGATGTGCGCGGCGACGTCACATGGGCACTGCTGGCGTGGCCGACGAAGGAGCTGGAGCAGAAGGGACCCGTGCTGTTCGCTGGCGTGCCGGTTCAGTACGACCCCATGCCAGTCTTGCGTCATCTCGATACGCCGCAGTTGTGGATCCTGGGCGGTGAAGACGCGGATGCCCCGAGTGCGGAAACCATCAAGCGCCTGCGCGACCTGCAGGGGCAAGGGCACCCCATCACTCTGGCGGTCTTTCCGCACGCCGAGCATGGCATTTACGAATTTGAAACCAAACCGGATGGGGGACGCGAGGACACCCGCAACGCCCAGGGCTACTTCGCCATGATGCGCGATTACATTCTCGACCGGACGCTGCATGGCACATACGGCGATGCCGTACTGTACCGCGCCACCATTACCGTTCCCGGCCACCCGATCCAATGACGGTGGCGATCGATCTTTATCACGGCCGCATCCGCGTCAAAAGCGATAGGTCGTGAGCAACGTCCAACGGATTTGAGTGCGATCGCGAACAAGCGGACTGTCCGCGGCGGACCCACTCAGGCCTCCCATGCCGACACCGCCGGCTCGGTCAACGTATCCGGGAGCTACGCCGACGGGGAGGCATCTGAAATACAGCGCTGCAGAAAGGGCGAGACGGTTCACTTTGTAAACGGTGCACCGCTCTCATCTTGGATTTAGACCCAAAGCGTAGGATCAAAGCCGCGTGCCTGACACCGTGCCGCGGCAGCTTCCAACGCAGCCTTCGCGCTCGGAGTGATCGGCATCTCACCCATTGTCTTGGCGCTCCTTTGTCTCGCTCGCGGTGCTTTATCTTCAACAGTTGCAATGATATAACATAACTTTCCGGCGATAGGATCGGGGGGTTATGCGCCAGATATCGCTCACCACAGAGAGGCCACGACGTTTTGGGTGGCGGTTGGGTCGTGGCCTGACGCCTAGCCGATTTCGATGGCTGCTTGTTGTCCTGGGGCCGTTGTTGATCGTTCCCGTCGCGGCGCAGCCACTCTTCGACCACTCGCCTGGCTTTGAGATAGTCGAAAGTGTTCCTCAGGGCACCGTCTATGGGGATCCTTCCACACTTCGCACGGCATCAACCTGGCTCGCCATGATCAACGGTGCACAAAAGAGCATCGACATCGCCGCGTTCTATATCTCGGACAAGCCGGGCGGCCCGCTATCTCCCATCCTGGATGCATTGCGAAAGAAGGCCGGCGATGGTGTTCACATACGTGTCCTGGTCGATCAGTCGTTTTTGAAAGACAACGGCGATGCCGTCGCGAAGCTGCGCGTTGTGCCCCATATCGAGGTACGCGAATTCGCCGTCCGTGCGCTTACGGGCGGAGTGCTGCATGCAAAGTACATGGTGGTCGATAGCACGAGTGTTTTCGTAGGAAGTCAGAACTGGGATTGGCGCGCACTCGATCAGATTCATGAAATTGGCGCACGAATCGTCAGTGATCGGCTCGCCCGGACTTTCGATGCGGTGTTCGATTTCGACTGGAAGCTTGCTGCGGAGGGCAACCTGCCCAAAGCCGCTATCGAGGCGGCCGAACCGCCCGACTTCGCGCCGGCCAGCGACACCGACCCGGTGCGTATCGACGCCCCCGAAAACGGCGCGCTGACGGTCTTTCCGGCATTCAGCCCGCCCAGTCTCATGCCGCGCTGGGTAAGTTGGGAGCAACCTGAACTGGTGCGCTTTATCGAGCATACGCACCACGTGTTGCGCATCCAGGTCATGACGCTGTCAGCGATTCGCCAATACGGCCCGAAAGGTTGGTGGCCCGAGCTGGACGCCGCGATTCGCGACGCCGCGGCGCGCGGTGTCGACGTGCGCATCATCGTTGCAGATTGGGCGCTGCGCGAACCGATGCAGGATTACTTGAAGAGCCTCGCCGCGCTGCCCAATATCACCATCAAGTTCACCCGCCTGCCGCCGTCGCCGGAAGGATTCATACCCTACGCGCGCGTGGAACACGCCAAATATGCCGTGTTCGACGACCGCTCGGCGTACATCGGCACGGGCAATTGGGAGTGGGGATATTTCAACAACACCGTGGATGCCTCAGTATTTGTATCGGGTAGCGGCCCGGCCAAGACCTTGGCGCGAATCTTCGATGATGACTGGAACGGTCCGTATGCGGCGCGACTGACGCTCGATTCCCACGATACCGCTCCGCGCAATCACTGACCGTCATGCGCGATTCGATCATTGCTTGCCGGCTTGACAAGGACCGGGGATGAAACGCTGGGTATCGCCGCTAGTCATATTTGTCATGTCGTACTCCACCATCATCAACGCCCGCCCTTGTACGCCGCATCACGAAGTCATCCACGTGGGAGACAGCGCGCTTTCCTTGGCATTGCGTGCAGGCGTGGAAGCAGGACAGTTCGACCGATGGGCTGCACACATCGAACCTGGTGTGCGCCGGTCGTTGAAACAACTGCAACCCGGCGACCGGCTCGACATCTGCGTTGCGACGCGTGCCGATGGGAACAATGCGATCTACCGTCTTACCGTCGTTCGGGACGAACAAGGTCGCCGTGCGGCCGACCGGGTCGACCTACCTTCCTCGCCGGCGGAGATCATTTCGTTGGCGAACGTAACAGGTGATGTGTTGACATCGCCCTCACGCGTCGCACCTATGGCTATATCGGTGCCAACGTCTTCGGTCGCCGCTAATGAAGGGCGCGACGTGGACGACCTGAAGATACGGCAGTTGGACCCGGGCCTGCCGCTGGACAAAGCGCTGACTCGCCTGCTGGGACGGCGCCCCGTGGTGGATGCCATCGTCGCTTACGCGAAGCACGCATGGAATCTACCGGCCCGTATTCCCGAGCACGCGCATTACGCGCTGGCCATGCGGCCGTCGCATGCGCCCGGTGGTGCATACGAACTGGCTTATTTTGAGATCGACGATCATGGCCGTGATCGGAGGGCGTATCACTACGTCGACAAAGCCGGTCACGATTTCGTGGTGGGTCCTCACGGACGCGGCTATGAGGTGTTGAAGCCGCTACTTCCGGTGAACGATGCGCGCCTTTCGTCGGGATGGGGATGGCGCATACAGCCGGTGCTCGGCGGCGACGAATTTCACAAGGGCGTCGACTACGCCGCCCCAATGGGTACGCCGGTGCGCGCGGCCATGGATGGTGTAGTGGGACTATCCGAGTGGCGCGGCGCATACGGGCGCGTCGTCGAACTCAAGCACACCCATGGCTTGGCGACGCGTTACGCTCATCTGAGCCGGTTCGCGGCCGCCATTCATCCGGGGACGCACGTCCACCGCGGCCAGGTCATCGGTTATGTTGGAAGCACGGGCCTTTCAACCGGGCCTCATCTGTATTACGAAGTGTGGGAACGCGGCACCCGCGTCAATCCGCTGGTGCATGCGCGATGGATCGTCGTCGCACGCCTGGATACCAAGGACCGTCAACAACTGGTCGCACACATCGATGATACGGATGCGAAGGCGGCGCCATGAGTAAGCGTTCGCATGCGTGGCGACGCTGGTGCACGTGCATCCTGCTGTCCTTGGGCGCCCTCGCTGCCCACGCAAACGAAGCGCATAGCGAAGACCGCAGCGCCTTATGGACGCAAATCCATGACGTGTGCGCCGTCAAGGCCGAGCAGCACGTGTATCCGCCATCCCCTTGCATCGATGTGCAAACCGGAGTGAATGGCTACGTTATTTTCAAGGACCGCCACGGCCGCTACCAATACCTTCTGCTGCCGTTGGCGCGCATCCCGGGCATCGAAAGCCCGACGCTCTTGAAGCCCGACGCGGTCAATTACCTGGCGCGCGCCTGGAGCGCACGCCTCTACGTGGAAGCCGCCCTGGGCACTACGCAATCGCGCGATGTCATCAGCCTGGTGGTCAATTCGCCGGCCGGGCGCTCGCAGGATCAATTACACATACATATCGATTGCGTGCGAGCGGATGTTCGCGCTGCCATCGACCGCATGCTCCCCGACATCGGCGAGCGCTGGAACCCGCTGCCGCAAACGCTGCCGCCGGACGGTCACCGCTACCTCGCGCGTTGGGTCAGCGGCAGCGATCTGCGCATCAATCCGTTCCAGGATTTGGCGCGCTCGCTTGCGCCCGGCGATACGATGGCCATGCACAGCCTGGTTGTGTTGGGGGCGTATTCCTCCACCGGCAAACCGGGGTTCGTGTTGCTGAGCGGCCGGATCGATGCCGCAACCGGAGATCGCGGTAATGCGGACGATCTGCAGGACATCGATTGCGCGATAGCCCGCCATGCTGCGGGACAGCCGTGAAACGCGAACCTCAGGGTCCGCGTCTGCTCGTCAGCGCCAGGCGGATAAGGCAGTAATGATTGGTTGCGTAGGCGGCCTTCCTTCGCCTCGGCATCTTCTTCATCTGGATACTCTCCATGCTTATCCCCTGCCAAGAGGGATTGGCAACGCCGGCGTGCTTGTCGCTGGCGGCTACACGCGCAATCAGGCCAGCCGCATAACGTTGATGACTGCCGGGGCCGTTCCATTGGGGCTCTCGTTATAGCGATCTTTGGGCATAGCCCTTTTTGGTGAAAGCCTCGCGCTGGCGGCAGGGACCACACGCTATCTTTCGTGTGGTGACCTTATTCCGTCGCTTTGGGCTGCCAAATACGGCGGGACTCTCGCGCCGCCACTCGGTGTTGGCGCTGGCATGGTGCGGATCGGCCTGGCGCGAAAGCGCCGGCATTCGTCGCTGATCGCGCACCGGATAGCGCGCGAGCGCTTCGAAGCGCCCTGCCCAACGGTCGAAAAGTTCCGCGACGGTTGCCGCCCTGCTGACAACCCGATACACCAGGAGCCAACCGAGTCTGTCACCCTGCGGGATGGGCTTGCGACGTTTGGTCCTATCTCCCTTGAGTCCTTCCCAGGGTTCCTGTGACATAATCTCCGGACCTCACTCCAGAGTTTGGCGCCCGCAAGGGGACATGGTGGTACGTAGACGTCCATACAGGCGATTCGTCGTCTGGCTCGCCGGCGTGGCCCTGGGCCTGCTGATGCTGACGCCTACCGTATCGCGCACCCTGGTGTCGATGTCGCTGGTGCCGGCCATGGACATGGCAGCGGATTGTTCCATGCACCATGCAGGCGGCCATGCGGGCTCTCCGCATCGGCCCATGCCGCCGTCCGTGGACGATTGCGGCTACTGCACACTGCTGTATCACAGCCCGGCACTGACCTGGGCCGGTGCCGTGCTCACGCCCGTTGTGCCAGCGGCGCTGCCGGCTGTGTCGCATACCGCTCCAACCGCGCCTTCGCTGCGTCCGCTGGACGTGCGTTCACGGGCGCCGCCGTGGGCCTGATCCAGACCGCCTGACATCACGCAAGCGATTCGCCGCGATCGGTACGCCTTAGGAATGCGCTGATTCAATCCATCGCAGGCTGCAAGAGGCCCTGTGTGTCCGCATAGCTTCGGTCCATCGGCTCGACAGAACGCCAGTCTGCCTTTGCCGATGGCCCTGTGCTCTGCAAACACGCAGGGACGCTGAGGCCTACGCTGAATTGAGCAGAGCATCCTTGGCGCGCATCGACGGCGTGGCGTGCGCTTGACCATTCCGTCTACTGGATGAGCCCCACTATGTTTATCGTTTTCGCTGCCCGCGTCAGCCATGTGCTGTGCACGCGTTTGGCTGCCTGCTACTCGATCCGTTCGCGTTCGTCATTGCCGGAGGCGAACGCCGCATGAAAGCAACCCGACTCAACGGAGCGGCGCTCCCGACACTCGCCGTGTGCCTCGCCATGTCTTCCGCTTCGGCCTTCGCGCAACAGGCTACTGACGGCATCAATCCAACCAAGGACAAGCCCCAGCCCGTATCCGCCAAGACCCTGTCCGGGGTGACGGTAACGGGGCAACAGGGCAAACCGCTGCCGCCCGCACTTGCGAGCGCGCCGGCGGTGGTGGAAAGCGTGGACGCCAAGCAGATACGCGACACCGTCAATCTGATGACTACCGCCGAGTCGCTGAAATACCTGCCCAGCATCGAAGTACGCGAGCGCTACATCGGCGATCGCAATGGCATCGTGGCTACACGCACAACCGGAACGGTGTCCAGCGCCGAGTCGCTGGTGTATGCCGATGACCTGTTGCTATCGAACCTGCTCGGCAACAGCTACAACTTCCCGCCGCGCTGGGGGCTGGTATCGCCGAGCGAGATCGCACGCGTGGACGTGATGTACGGACCGTTCAGTGCGCTGTACCCGGGCAACTCGATGGGCGGCGTGATCACGCTGGAAACGCGCATGCCCGAACGCGCGGAATTCCATGCCGGCCTCACTGGCGCCTTGGAAGATTTCCGGCTCTACGGTACGCATCAACATAATGGCAGCGGCGATTTCAATCTCGCGGCCGGCGATCGCTGGGGGCCGTTTTCCCTATGGGTGACGTATGACCATCTGGATGCGCAAGGGCACCCGATGAGTTTTTCGACGGCGGGTCTGTCCGGCAAGTCTGCGGGGGCAAGCGCCACGCCGGTGACTGGCGCCTATCAGGACATCGATCAGAACGGCAATCCGCGCATGGTGTTCGGCGCCTACTCGATCGACCACACCCAACAGGACCAGGGAAAGATCAAGCTTGGCTGGGACGTGACGCCGGCGATCCGGGCGCTCTACACATTGGGTTTGTGGCAGAACGAATCGCAAACATCCGTCGACAGTTTTCTGACCAACACCCTGAGCGGCCAACCGTTCTACAACGGTGCGGTGAACATCGGCGGCCGCGCATACAGCGTTTCCGGGCTCAATCCTGGTTCGGCCGACGAGTTGCACATGCTCAATGCAGTGTCCCTCGCCAGTCATGACCAGAGCCTCTTCGATTGGCGCGTGAACTACAGCAACTACGATTACCTGCGCGACGATTCCCGCTCGGCATCGAATTACGGTCAAACCCAGGTTGGCACGAATCAGGTCATGGACGGTACCGGTTGGCAGACCGGTGAGTTACGCGGCACCTGGCATGCACTGCCGCTGTTCGGGCAAACGCATAGCGTCACCGTGGGCTATCACATCGACGATTTCCTGCTGAAGCAGAGCACCTACACCACGGCGAACTGGCAAGGAGGCACCAACGGCGCGACCAGCAGCGCATCCGGCGGCGAGACGCAAACGCAGGCGGTGTATTTACAGGATGTCTGGACGCTCGCCCCGCGCTGGGTCCTGACACTGGGGGGTCGCGAGGAATACTGGGCGGCGTTCGACGGGTTCAATGCCAACGCGTCCACCAAGCCGGCTCGGGCCGATTACGCCAACCAGCACCGCCTCGACTTTTCGCCCAAGGCGGCGTTGAGCTTTGACATTACCCCTTCATTGCAGACCCGTTTGTCGTATGGCCGCGCCGTGCGCTATCCCACCGTGACGGAGCTCTACCAACAAGTCACCAGCGGTAGCGAGCTGGTACAGAACAATCCGAACCTGAAACCGGAAGACGCTCAGTCGTACGACTGGACAACGCAATACAACTGGGCGGCGGACAGCTTCCGCGTATCGCTGTTCCAGGAAAATCGCCGCAATGCCCTGTTCTCGCAGACGGATACGACAGTCAGCCCGAACCTGACGCAAATCGAGAACATCGGGCATGCCCGCATTCGCGGCGCGGAAATGGCGATTCAGGCCAACGACGTGGGTATTCAAGGCCTGGATATCTCCGGCAGCGTTACCTACGCCCAGTCCGTCGTGCAGCAAGATGCACAGGCACCCACGGTGGTAGGCAAGCAATACCCGCGCATACCGCGCTGGCGTTCACGCATCTCGGCCGTATACCACGCCAACAGCCGCCTGACTTATGCGCTGGGCTATCGCTATTCGAGCGGGAGCTTCAGCACGCTGCTCAATACCGACGTCAATCACGACGTCTACGGCGGCATCAGTCGCTACAGCGTGTTCGACATGAAGGTGAGCTACCTGATCGCGCCGCGTCTTACCGGATCGATCGGCATGGACAATCTGGGTGACGAGAAGTACTTCGTGAGTCCGCACCCGTATCCGCAGCGTACGGCTTTCATCGGCCTCAACTACGATTACTGAGCAGGCGGACAATCATGGTTCCTACCGAGGCCTCCCTTGTCGACAACGGCCGCGTCCCCGATCCGAGCGCGCGGTCTTCGGTCTATCGGCTGATCTGGCGCTGGCACTTCTATGCGGGTCTGTTCTGCATTCCGTTCGTCGTCTGGCTATCGATCACCGGATCGATCTATCTATTCCATCCGCAGATTGACGCATGGTTCGATCGGCCGTACAACCACGTCGACGCGAACCTGCCGCAGTTGCCGGTGAGTGATCAGGTCAACGCCGCGCTCGCTGTCGTGCCCGGCGGTGTACTCAATGCCTACCAATTGCCCGGCGGTGCACATGACGCAGCGCAGGTGCTCGTGGGAAAAGGCACCTCGCTGCGGCGCATCTATGTTGATCCCGTCACCGGCCGGGTGCTTCACAACGTCGTGGAGGATGATCGCTTCACGCGCGTGCTGTTCCACTTGCACGGCGAGTTGCTGATGGGTGACCGCGGTTCCATCGTGGTCGAACTGGCGGCCTCGTGGACCATCCTGATGCTGGTGACTGGCTTGTATTTGTGGTGGCCACGAGGGCGCCGCGCAGCTGGCGTGCTGTATCCGCGCTGGGGCGCGAAGGGACGATTATTCCTGCGCGACCTTCATGCAGTCGTCGGTGTGTGGGTGTCGCTGCTTGCGTTGTTCCTGCTGTTCACCGGATTGCCGTGGGCCAAGTTCTGGGGTGGCGCACTGAAGGATGTCCGCCAGTTTGCGTCGCATCCCGTCGTCCAGCAGGACTGGACGACGGGCCGTGCCTCGGAACTGGCCCAGCGGCGCGCGATGAATACGCCGTCCGTGGCGCGGGCGAGCGATGCGTCCGATCACACGGGACATCATGCCGCGTTGCTTGGCGCGGTGCCGGTCGACTATGCGCCATTGAATCGCATCGTGCCGGTGGTGCGCGAACTCGATCTGGCGCCACCGGTCCTGGTGACTCCACCGTCCGCCATGTCCCCGCACTGGGGCGCCCGTTCCGACGCCTCCGATCGTCCTTTGCGTGTGAACCTGGTGCTCGATCCGGCGACCGGACGCGTGCTCAAGCGTGTCGACTTTCGGCAGCGCCCTTGGCTGGATCGCGTCATCGGCTATGGCGTGGCCGCCCACGAAGGACAACTGTTTGGCCTGGCCAATCAACTGCTGGGCGTATTTACGGCACTCGGACTGGTCACGGTGTCGATCAGTGCCGTGATGATGTGGTGGAAGAGACGCCCCGCGCAGACGTTGGGTGCGCCGCTGCTACACGCGGGAACTACGTATCCGAAGCT
>DATJMR010000167.1:0-6622 GCA_035508595.1 Dyella sp. | reverse complement strand
AGATATCCGCGCGCGCCGGCCTTCAAGCCCTGCAACACGAGTTGATCGTCGTCGAAGGTGGTGAGGATGATGGTGGGCGGCAATTCATTGCGCGCCGAAAGTGCCTGCAACACTTCCAGACCGCTCATGTTGGGCATGCGCAGATCCAGCAGCACCACGTCCGGCTTGATGCGCGGAATGTCTTGCACCGCCTGCACGCCATCGGCGCATTCGGCCACGACGCGAATATCCTCCGCCAGATCGAGCAGGGAGCGCACACCCTGGCGAACCAGGTTCTGATCGTCGACGAGACAAACGGAAATCATCGCGGCTCCTCGCAGCAAAGGTGGTTCTCGTAAACCACGAGCGTACTTATGACATTCTGGCAATTCATCAGGTAAGGCTCAATGCGGGCGGTTCGAAACGTGAAGGCGTATGCGCCAGCACCGAGGGTTCGCCCAATGGAAGACGGATGCTGAGGGCAAAACCCTGCCCTGCTCCGCTCTCCATGGTGACGTCGCCGCCAAACTCAACCAGGCGCTCGCGCATACCGGCCAGACCGTTGCCGGGCGCGATGTCGGCGGTGCCGCGACCATCGTCCCGTGCGCACAAACTCAGCAGCGTCTCTCCTTCATAGGTGAAGGTCAGCCACAAATTGCGCGCGCCGGCGTGCCTGGCGGTATTGGTGATGATTTCCTGCACACAACGCAGCAGCACCTGCGCACGCCGCGGATCCTCCACGCTGAAACGTGGCGGAGTGGTCAGATGCACATGCAGGCTAGGCACGCCGTCGATCAGGCTTTGCAGTGCTTGCGTGAGATCGATCGCGTCGTCCTGACGCAATTCGCTGACCGCCTCGCGCACGTCCGCCAGCAGCAGGCGCGCCGTGCTCTGCGCCTTGCGCACATGTACGGAGGACGCCTCGTTACTGAGGTGGCTGGCTACTTCCAAATTGAGACTCAACGCAGTGAGGTGATGTCCGATCAAGTCGTGCAGTTCGCGGGCGATGCGCATGCGTTCGGCAATGCGCGTCGATTCAGCCAGCAGCGCGCGGGTGGCACGCAGCTCGGAGATGAGGCGGCGCTGCACTTCGCGCTCCTCGGCTTGCTGGCTAGCCACCGTCGAAACCACGAACACCAGCCCGGAAAAGGCCGTATAGATGCACGCCTGGAGCAGCGCCAGGATGACGCTGAACTCGGAGAAGTTGGAAAACAGCACCGTAAGACAAACCATCTGCAGCGCCATCCACGCCACCCCCACCCAAGCCGGCACGACCCAGGGCAGGATCAACATCATCACCACCAACAAAATCGCCGACAAACCGCTGTGGCTATACCAGCCCACCAGCAACGCCGCGGCCGTCATCAACAACAACCCGAACAGGCGCGAACCCAGACGGGTGCGCGAACCCAGGTTGTCGGTGATCAGCAGATACAGAATGCCGAAGACCAGATAGAACAGCGTCCATAGCAGCAGCGCGAAATTGGGGCGATGCAGCAAATCGAGCCGCTGCATGGCCCAACTCGTGAATAGCGGCGTACCCACGCACAGGTAAGCGAGCAAACCGGTAATGCGCAAAAGCCGCTTGTGATCGAAATTCATCATCGCCATGGCTCGCATCATAGGGCCGCCGGGGGGTCGCGCCATGCGCGGGAAGTCATGCGCGGCAACGAAGCCTTCGCACGAGAACAGAGCCGTTTTACTCCCGCCCCGGTGCCGCCTCAACATTCGGTTTTACAAAGCTTTTACATTCCATTTCATGCCGCAGCACGGGATGTACGGCTGGGTGCCGCATGCCATAATGTGTCCTTGAGCTGGGCCGTCACCGGTCTTAACTAGCCACTACATCACTGCGGAGCAACGAATGGCCCTTGCCATCCGCGACGTGCGCGAGCACGACTTGGATGCCGTACTGGCACTCAACAACACCGCCGGCCGGTCCATTCTGGTTTTGGATGCCGCGCAGTTGCGCTACTTCTACGATCACGCCGATTATTTCCGCGTGGCCGAAATCGACGGTGAGCTCGCGGGCTTTCTGATTGCGCTGCGCAACGGGCAGGAATACGCCAGCCCCAACTACCGCTGGTTCGCCGAGCACTATCCGGCGTTCGTCTACATCGACCGCATCGTGATCGCCAACGCCTACCGCCGGCACGGCCTGGGTCGCATTTTCTATTGCGATGTGAACAGCTACGCCGAAGTGCGCGTGCCGTTGCTGACCTGCGAAGTGTTCCTGGAGCCGGCCGACGACGTGGTCGTGCTGTTTCACGGCACCTACGGTTTCCAAGAGGTTGGCCAGCAGCGCATGGGCGAACACGGACCACAGGTAAGTCTGCTCGCCAAGGATTTACCCAGTTTCACCTATGTGCGCGATACCTATCTCGAACAAGGCGGCCTGCCCGACCTCCCCTGGCTGGCAAGCCGAGACACCCTTTTGACCAACCAAGACCCAACACGCCGCCTCGCCGGAGAGCGGCGTTCATGAATATGAGCCTTCCCGCATGCCTTCAATACCCCGCGTTGTTTCTGTTCGGTCGCCCGGTGGCCGCGCGTGACGGGCGGTCAAGCCAAGCCGCGTGCCGCCGCATGACGGCCAACCAGAAACAATCCTCCTGGCCAAATCTGTTTGCCCACATGCCCGCCTCATCACTCAGTCACGTATCGACATACGCTCCCTCGTTCTTCCCTGGCCTGCGGGCAAACGGATTCCGGCGCGAGGCATGGGAGGCATGAGAGGGAGCTCGACCATGGATGCAACCGACGCCTGCGACCTGCGCTTTGGCCAGGTCGGTATTGCCTGTGTACGTATAAAGCGGCCCGATGCGGCAGCCCTGTGCGAGGAACTCGAACGCCGCGTGCGTGCCGCGCCGCAATTGTTCTCGCGCGCGGCGGTCGTTCTCGACCTCAGCCATCTGCTCAATCTGCCCGATGACGGTACGGTCGACGCCCTGCTCGAAGCCGTGCGCAGCGCCGGCATGCTTCCGGTAGGTCTCGCCTATGGGACCAGCGCCACCGAAGCGCTGGCGCAACGCATGGGTTTGCCGTTGATCGCCAAGTTTCGCGCCGCCTACGAGCCGGCCGACGGCGGCAGCATCGCGCCGCCCGCACCGAGCGCGGCGCCCGCTTCCGCACCCGCAGCGCCCGTGCCGGTGCGCGAACCCGTGCTGTCGCAGCCGGAAGGTTCGGTGGGCGCGCAACGACACGACGGCACCGTGCGCTCCGGCCAACAGGTCTATGCGCGCGATCGCGATCTGGTTGTCGTAGGCACCGTGGCCAATGGCGCCGAAGTGATTGCCGACGGCAGCATCCATATCTACGGCAGCCTGAAAGGCCGCGCGATGGCCGGCGCGCAAGGCGATGCGAAAGCGCGTATTTTCATTTCGGATTTCCGTGCGGAGCTGGTCGCCATCGCCGGCCACTACCGCGTGTTCGAGCAAATACCGAAAGACCTGGAGGGCCAGACTGTGCAATGCTGGCTCGACGGCGAAAAGCTGCTGATCGCAGCGCTGAAGTAACCACTATTACAAGAACATATTTTTCGGAGATGAGCCTTGAGTGCTGAGATTATCGTTGTGACGTCCGGCAAGGGCGGCGTGGGCAAGACCACGACCAGCGCGTCGCTTGCCACCGGCCTGGCCATGCAAGGCAAAAAGGTGGCCGTGATCGACTTCGACGTTGGTCTGCGCAATCTCGATTTGATCATGGGCTGCGAACGTCGCGTGGTGTACGACTTCGTCAACGTCATTCAAGGCGAAGCCACGATCAAGCAGGCACTGATCAAAGACAAACGCCACGAAAATCTCTATGTCCTGGCCGCCAGCCAAACCCGCGACAAAGACGCACTGACCCAGGAAGGCGTGGAGAAAGTGCTCGACGATCTGGCCAAGGACGACTTCGACTACATCGTCTGCGACTCCCCCGCCGGCATCGAGAAAGGTGCACACCTGGCGATGTACTTCGCCGATCATGCCGTGGTGGTGGTGAACCCGGAAGTTTCCTCGGTGCGCGACTCCGATCGCATCCTGGGCCTCTTGGCCAGCAAGACGCGCCGCGCCGAAAAGGATAACGGTACCGTCACCCAGCACCTGCTATTGACGCGCTACAACCCATCGCGTGTCGAACAAGGTGAAATGCTCAGCGTCAAAGACGTGGAAGAAATTCTCGGCATCAATGTCGTCGGCGTCATCCCCGAATCGGAAAACGTGCTTGCGGCGTCCAACTCGGGCGTTCCGGTGATCCTGGACGAAAATTCGAACGCCGGTCAGGCCTATCGCGACACGGTGGCCCGCATCCTCGGCGAAACACGCCCGATGCGCTTCCTTGATGTACCGAAGAAAGGCTTCTTCCAGCGCGTATTCGGAGGCTGATCGCGATGGGCATCCTCGATTTTCTCAAGCGCAAACCGGAACCCACCGCCGTCGTCGCGAAGGAACGCTTGCGCATCATCGTCGCTCAGGAGCGCTCCAACCGTGGCGCACCCGATTACTTGCCGCTATTGCGCAACGAATTGCTCGAGGTCATCAAGAAGTACGTGAACGTCGACCTGGAAGCGATCAACATCAATGTCGAACGCGACAGCGGACACGAAGTGCTTGAGCTGTCGGTGGCGTTGCCGGACGGCAAACCCGCTGGAAACGCGGCCACCTGATCGAGAGTTCCTCTCCTCTTCGCAGGAGAGGAAACACTATGGCCGCCTCTGTTCTGCGCATCGCCGATATTCAACTGGGCGACATCGAATCTTTGCTCGCCCGCTACGGTTTGAGCCTAATGCTCGTCGCTGACGCCGCCGCCATACCCGGAAGCTTCTGGGGTGATGACGAGGCCGGCATCATCGGCCATACCGTTTACGCACGCCGCGATACCCCTGTGCACTCGGTGCTGCACGAAGCCGGGCATCTCATCGTATTGCCGCCGGGTCGGCGTGCGGAGGTCCATACCGACGCCACCGATTCCATCGAAGAGGAAGATGCCGTCTGCTATCTGCAGATCGTGCTGGGTGGCGTGCTTCGCGGCGTAGGCCGCGAGCGCATCATGAAGGATATGGACGCCTGGGGATATTCCTTTCGGCTGGGCTCGACCCAAGCCTGGTTCGAACACGATGCGCAGAACGCCAAAGACTGGCTGACCGAACACCGGCTGCTTACGGAGGCCGGCGAACCGGTATAGTCGCCGTCGCCCTTTTCGCTGCCGACACTCCCGTGCTGAAGAACACGCGCTATTACGACCCGATCAACGATTTCCGCCGTGGTGTCGCCCGTCGGCTCATGCGCCTGTTTTTCGGCAACCACGGGCAGCCGACGTCGGAGCCGCTGCCGGCCAAAGGCATCTATCGCATCCTGGTTTGCCACGTGAGCCACAGCCTCGGCAACACGCTGTTGCTGACGCCGTTGCTGTCGGAACTGGAAAAGATCTATCCGGCCGCCGAAATCGATGTCCTCACGCGCAGCCCGATCGCGAACGATGTGTACGGCCACTTCTTCAACGTACAGCGCATTTTTCGCTTGCCGGCACACGGCGTGGGGCATCCGCTCCAGTTCTTCGGCACGTTGCGACGCATGCGCAAGATGCGTTATGACCTGGCGATCGACGCCGATCCGCTGTCGCAAACGGGCCGCTTGTTGATGCTGCTGTCCAACTCCACCTACACACTTGGCTTCAGCAGCCCTAAAAAACACGGCGAAATCACCCACCCGGTACCGCTTCCTTCCAATCTGGAAAGCAAGGGACGACGCCCGGTGTATTTGCTGCGCAGCGCGATGGGACGCGAGGAATCCGACTATCCCGTTCCCGATATCCGCCTCAGCGCGACCGAGCGCGAACAAGGCAAAGCTGCGTTGACGCGTTCGCTCGCAGCGAGCGGCATCACTTCGCCGGGGCGCGGCATCATCGGCATCTTCGCCAACGCCACAGGCCCAAAGCAGCTGAGTGAAGCGTGGTGGATGCGCCTTATCGGGGTATTGGAAGCCGCTTATCCGGAACATCGCGTCGTCGAGATCGTGCCCGCATCGGGCCAATCGATGCTGAGCTCGCGCTACCCGGCCTATTTCTCCACCGATCTGCGCAAGCTGGCGAGCGTGTTATCTGGTTTGGCCGTCTATATCAGCGCCGATTGCGGCATCATGCACCTGGCTTGCGCCTCGGATGCGCCGACCATGGGCATCTTCACCGTCACCAACGCCGATGAGTGGGGCCCCTATGGCCCGAGCCGCCATGTGATTCACGCCCAAGGTATGGAACCGGAAGATGTGGCGCGCGCGATTGCGGTTATGCCGGAATTTCATCGCGACTGAGCACTATCGGCGAACGCCGTAGCTGTTCAACGGCCGCCCGCATCGGCTAGCATGCCTGCCATGAGGGAGATGGCATGCCTCCCGTTCCTCAGGACACGTTCCCGTGGAGCGAACCACCGAAAGGTTGATGATGCCTGCACCACCGGATTCCGGCGGCGCAGGCGTGCCTGTGTTTCCGGAATGTCGAACAAATGCTTCGAATCATTTCACCCGGGAGACAACACAGCGTGAGCATGAGTGGATTTCTTGCCGTCGGGCTCGGCGGCGCGATCGGATGTTGGATGCGCTGGATACTGGGCGTTCTACTCAATCCTATTTTTCCCACCTTGCCCCTCGGCACACTGGCGGCCAAT
>DATJMR010000166.1:0-7281 GCA_035508595.1 Dyella sp. | reverse complement strand
GTGTTTCGCCGCAGAGTCCGCCTTGGGATGCACACGTTCAGCAACGCAGCGGAACACGTTCTTCGTCGCCTTCGCCGGTTCCCACCTATGATCCATCCGCGATTTATCGGGCAGGCGATACAGTGGTGTTCCATGACGGCGTCTATACGCTGACGCAGGCACCGGAGGCGCCGAAGATCAAAGGTCTCTCGCCGGAAGAAAGCGTTCCGTTCGGACCCAATCCGTGGTGGTACCAGGGAAAGCTTGAAAATTACTTGGCCGATGCGTCGAACGCCACGGTTTCCAATTCTGCGTCCGCCGTCTCAAACAAACCATCGGGCGACTCACGGCCGACATATCGCCCGCATATCCATGTCAAGGTGGATGGGAATCGGGTGACCATCGATTTGCCTGTTCAATTTAAAGGCTCCGGCTTAACGCCCGAACGGCAAGCGACCATCATCGAGGGGATTGAGAAGGCCTGGAGCGGCACGTTTGGCCCCTATGAGGTGACAACAACGGTCAGCATTCCGCCGCCGAATACGCCGGCCGATGACATCAATACCGTCACCGTGCTGGACGAACAGAACCAATCGACGGTCAATCCAGCGACTCACGAAGCCACGATATATACGTCTGAGCGAGGCGAACAACCTTATTCAGACGCGCAGTTGAGATTCGTCGCTGCCCACGAAGCGGGTCATCTGATGGGCGAGGATGATCATTACACGATGACGGTCGACCATGGGTTCGCCAATCACATTTCCGATCCGGGTTACGAGCACAACGTTATGGGAGAAAGAAATGGAACGGTCGACTGGAGGAATATCGCCGGCATTATCGAACGCGCACGGGCGGGTTAACACGGAGCGTCTTCCTGGCCGACTGTAACGTTGGCCAGGGTTTCACATGTCGAACTTGTTTATTTCAAATCCCAGTCGCTGATATTCACGCCATCGTGTTCGCGAGCCTTCCCGTTCCTCTGGATTTGCGGCCACAACTTCCAGGATACGTTCGCTGTGGCTTTGCGGACATTGCTCGCGCAGATTGATGGTAAGTGGGCGTGCAAGCGTGTCTATGCCGGGCGGCACGATCAGCACGGCCGTGTGTTCGTCATCATCGTCGCCGGCGAGTTGATGCGGAATATAGGCATCTTCATCGAACGACCACAGCAATTCGTCCAGCGTTTCGGCTTGCTCAAAATCACGAGCGAGGATAAGCGTGCGCTGCTGAGCGGCAAATGCCTTGCGCGCCAATTCGCAAACCAGCAGCAATGGCTGCTCGTTGAAGCGCGGTTTGGTGATGAGATAGAAGTCGGCGCGAGGCATGAGGATTAGCGTCTATGGGCGGGAACAAGAACGTACGGTCTGTTCCCGCAAGGCATCAGCCGGCGCGATCGATGAGCCATTGAGCCAGCAGCGGTACCGGACGACCGGTGGCCAGGCCCTTGCGCCCTTCATCCCACGCCGTGCCTGCGATATCCAGATGCGCCCAGCGCTGACCCTCCGTGAAGCGCGACAGGAAGCAGCCGGCGGTAATGGCGCCGGCATTCTTGCCGCCGATATTGGCGACGTCGGCGAAGCCGGAATCGAGCTGGACTTGGTAGTCGTCCCACAGCGGCAGGCGCCACGCGCGATCGAGCGTGGCTTCGCCGGCACTCAGCAACTCCGCGGCAAGGTCGTCGTGCTTGCTCATCAGGCCGCTGGCGTGCTTGCCCAGCGCGATCACGCACGCACCAGTGAGCGTGGCGGCGTCGATCATCGCTTTGGGTTTGAACGTTTGTGCGGTGTAGGTGAGCGCATCGCACAGAATCAAGCGGCCTTCGGCATCGGTATTGAGCACCTCGATGGTGATGCCGGACAAGCTGGTAAGCACGTCGCTCGGACGGTAGCTGTCGCCGTCGGGCATGTTTTCCACGGCAGGCACCACGCAGACGAGGTTGATCTTCAAACCCATCTTCACCGCCGACACGAAGGCGCCGAGTACGCCGGCCGCGCCGCCCATGTCGAACTTCATTTCTTCCATGCCCGGACCGGGCTTGAGGCTGATGCCGCCGGTATCGAAGGTGATGCCCTTGCCCACGAGGGCGTAGGGTTTTTCGTCCGCCGCGCCGCCTGTGTATTCGAGCACGATCAATTTCGGATGATTGGCCGATCCGCGGCCGACGGCGAGTAGCGAACCGAAGCCGAGCTGTTCCATTTCTTCGTGATCCAGAACGCTGCAGTTCACCAGCTCGTGGCTTTCCGCGAACATCGCGGCCTGATCGGCGATATAGGCCGGATTGCAGATGTTCGGCGGCAAGTTGGCCAGTTCGCGTGCGAAGCGCACGCCTTCGGCGATGGCGCTGGCTTGGTCCAGACCTGCGCGTGCCGGTTCGTCGCCCGCGAAGGTGATGCGGGTCAGTTCCGGCTGAGTGCTCTTTTCGCGCGGTTTGAAGGTAGCGGTGTAGCGATACGCAGCGTGGTCCGTCGCCAGGACCGCCGTGCGTAGACGCCAGGCGCTATCGCGGCCGGGCACTTCCACGTCAGCAAGGAAAGAGACGGCGCTCTCGATCGGCAGCCGCGTCAGCGCGCGTGCTGCTTCCAGGTTTACTTTCTGGAAGCGCGCGGCGTCGAAGGTTTTTTGCGAACCCAGGCCCACCACCAGCACGCGCTTGGCCTGCACGCCTTCGGGCGCAAACAAGACGTTGGTAGAGCCAGCCTTGCCGGTGATGTCGCCGCTTTCCACCTGACGCTTGATCGCGCCGGCGGCGGCGCTGTCCACGCGAGCGGCGGCGCTGGTAAGCAGGCCATTCTCATAGACGCCGACTACTACACAAGGGGTGTCGGCAGATTCGGGGGCGACAGAGGCAAGGCTGAATTGAAGCGTCATCATCAAGTTCCTGCGGGAAGACCGGCCTTCACCAACCGGCTACACTAAGGGTTTGCCTCTCCGGACGGGAGGCATGGAACCCCAAATTCTATCGCATGCTGAGCATCCTAGACCGGTATTTTCTGCGTGAACTGGGCCAAACCATTGGCGCCACAGTGATTGTGCTGCTGGTGATCATGGCTGGCACCACCTTCGCGCACGTGCTCGAGCAGGTGGCCAAGGGCAGCTTTCCGGCCAGCATCATGTTCCAGGTGCTGGGGCTGAATATGGTGGACACCTTGTCCACCATGCTGCCGCTGGCGGGTTTTCTGGGCGTGCTGCAGTCCATCGGCCGCATGTATCGCGAAAGCGAAATGCATGTGCTCTCGTCATCGGGCATGGGCATGGCTGGCTTGCTGCGGCCGATGGCGATCATCGCGGCCGTGATGGTGACGCTGGTTTGCGTGGTGGCCATGTGGCTGGGGCCGTTGGCCTCGCGCACGTCCGACAGCCTGGTGCAGGCGGCGAACCGCTCGATCATCGCCGCGGGCCTCGACGCGGGGCGTTTTACCGATCTGCCGGGCAAAGGCGGCATCATCCTGGTGGATACGCTTAGCCGCGACGGACAAAAGCTGGGCCGCACGTTCATCGCCGCCCAGCGAACGAACAAGGACGGCAGCCTGGTCATGAAGATGGCTACCGGCCAGCACGGACATCTGTATTCCAACAGCGACAACAGCAATCGCTATCTGGCGTTGCAGGACGGCTGGCAATACGAAATTCCGCTGGGCGCCAACAACTGGCGCCGCATGCAGTACGAGCGCAACGACAATGCGTTGTCGTCGATTCAATCGGACGACGAAGAAGATCCGATCCACAACCTCGACATGATCGATCTGCTGCACAACGTCACTCCCGATGCGCGGGCCGAATTCGCCTGGCGTACCGTGTTGCCGCTGATGACGTTGGCGCTGCTCACGCTCGCCATGCCGCTTTCGAAGCAAACGCCGCGCGAACCACGTTACGGACGTATGCTGATCGCCGTGCTCGGCTTTTTCCTTTACAACAACCTGCTGGGCCTGTGCCGCGGCAAGATCGCCAAAGGAAATTGGCATCACGCCACGCCTATGTGGGTGCTCAGCATTGGACTGCTTTTGGTCGCGGCGTGGTTTTTCCACAATCAATATGCCGCGCGCAAACCGCGCAAGGCGGGGGCTTAATGGCGAGCTTGCGCATCAAACGCGTGGATTGGCTGATCGCCGTTACCGTCTTCGGCTCGTTGTTGTTGGTGTGGCTGGTGCTGGTGGGATTGGATGCCATGATCCAGTTCGTGCGCCAGCTCGGTTTCATCGGCCGTAATGGGTACACGCTCAGCAATGCCATCTTCTACGTCGTGGTGACCGTTCCGCGCCGCATGTACGAGATGTTCAGCTTTGCCGCGCTGATCGGCGGTCTATTGGGGCTGGGCGGTTTGGCCTCTACCGGCGAGCTGACTGCACTTCGCGCGGCGGGCATGTCGCGCCTGCGTATCGCCGTATCTACCGTGGGCGTCATTGCCGTGCTCGCGTCGGCCGTGGTCATCATGGGCGAAACCGTCGGTCCGTGGGGCGATCAGCAGGCGCAGGCGCTGCAATTGCGCTTGCGTTCCGGCGGCAATCTTGGGCTTACCAATAGCGGCCTGTGGGCGCGCGACGGCGATCGCATCATTAACGCCATGCACAGTGATGTGCGCAATACGAGCGATGGCGCCCACGTGCAACTGATGGATGTACGGGTGTTCACCCTGTCGCCCGATGGCCGGCAATTGACGCGTTTCGATCAGGCCAGCACAGCCGAACAGATCGGCAAACAGTGGGTGCTCGATCATGTGCGCACCACCACGGTGGACGACAACGGCGTGCATAGCAGCACGTCCCCCAGCGAACGCTGGGATTCCAAGCTCGATCCGGAGGTGCTGCAACAATCGCAGGTATTGCCGCAATATCTGGCGATGCGCGATTTGCAGCACATCATCGATTACAAGCTGAAGAACGGCGAGAACACGCGCCCTTACGAAATCCCGTTCTGGGGCCGCGTGATGTATCCGTTCAACGTGCTGGTGCTGGTGTTGTGTACCATGCCGTTCGCCTTCGGCGCCTTGCGCTCCGGTGGCCTGGGTAAGCGCATCTTCATGGGCATGATCATCGCGATCAGCTGGTATTTCGTGCAGAAGGCCATCGTAAGTTTCGGCACGGTGTACGGCATTCCGCCGCTCGCGGCGAACGTGTTGCCTGCTTTGCTGCTCGCCTTTATCGCATGGTTCTATTTCCGCAAAAATGCGTGATGCGCGTGGCATGCGGCCGCGTTACGTACCGGATACCAACGTTTGCCTGGATCTGTTCGTCTTCGACGATCCGCAATGCGAAGCTTTGCTTACAGCGGCGCGCGGCGGCGAGATCGAGCTGGTGACGCGCGAAGATTGCCGCGCGGAATGGCGGGCGGTGCTCACGTATCCTCAGCTGAAGCTGGGCCCGCGGCGGCAAGCGCAAGCGGTCGAACTGTTCGACCGATACGTGCGATGTCTGGATGCTGCGGAGATGAGCGGGCAGGGCGGGATCACCTTGCCCCGTTGCCGCGACCGCGACGATCAGAAGTTCTTGGAACTGGCTTGGCAGGCGCGCGCCGTAGCCTTGCTTACGCGTGACGACGAACTGTTGCGCCTTGCGCGTCGCACCCGGCGCGAGGGTTTGTTCGCCATTTTGCTTCCCGGGTCATGGCGGGACGCCGTATAGGCCAAAGACGACTTGCCGACGGCCTCCGTGAGCGGCAAAGTGGAAGACTGTTTCGTCAACCAACGAGGTATGCCATGGACTGGGTCGATCTGCGCAGCGATACGGTGACGCGTCCCACGCGCGCGATGCGCGAGGCGATGCTGGACGCCGAAGTCGGCGACGACGTCTATGGCGAGGACCCCACCGTCAACGCGCTACAACAGCGCCTTGCGGGCGATCTGGGGTTTGAAGCGGGCTTGTTCGTGCCTTCTGGCACGCAATCGAACCTGCTTGCCTTGATGTCGCATTGCGAGCGCGGCGACGAATATCTCGTCGGAGCCGATGCGCATACCTACAAATTCGAAGGCGGCGGCGCGGCCGTGCTTGGCTCGATTCAGCCGCAGCCGATCGCCCACGATGCCGATGGCACATTGCCGTTGGACAAAGTCGCCGCGGCGATCAAGCCGATCGATCCGCACTTCGCGCGCACGCGCCTGTTGGCATTGGAAAACACCTGGCACGGCCGTGTGCTGCCAATGGATTATCTGAGCGCCGCGCATGCCTTTGCGCGCGACCGTAGGCTTGCTTTGCATCTGGACGGTGCGCGTCTCTACAACGCCGCCATAGGCGCTGGCGTGTCGGCGCGCGAGATCGCGCGGCATTTCGACAGCGTTTCCGTCTGCCTGTCGAAAGGACTCGGTGCGCCGGTCGGGTCGGTGCTGGTGGGTTCCTCGGCGTTGATCGACAAGGCGCGGCGTTGGCGCAAGGTTGCCGGCGGCGGTTGGCGTCAGGCGGGCTTGCTTGCCGCAGCGTGTCTGCACGCGTTGGATCACCATGTCGCTCGCCTGGCGGACGATCACGCGCGCGCCGTGCAACTGGCGGGCAATCTGCGCGATATTCCGGGCGTGCGGCTGCTTGGCCAGCACACCAATATGGTGTTCATCGACGTGCCGGCCGATCGCTTGCGCGAACTGGATGCGCATCTGCGCGCGGCATCGATTCGCATCAGCATCGGCTACCTGCCGACACTGCGCCTGGTCACGCATCTGGATATCGACGATGCGGGCATCGAACGCGTGGTTGCCGCGTTCAAGGCGTTTTTCATCCGGTGAAACATTCTCCCCGAAAGGGAGAATGCAAAACCGCATCAAGCGCGCTTGGTCGATACCAGCGCCATATCCGAGCGGCGAATGAAGTCGCGCACTTGCGGGTACACCACTTCGCGCCAGCGACGGCCACTGAAAATGCCGTAATGACCGGCGCCGTGAATCACGCGATGCGCGCGGCGCGATTGCGGAATCCCCGTGCACAGATCGTGCGCCGCTTCCGTCTGGCCGATGCCGGAGATGTCGTCCAGTTCGCCTTCGATGGTGAGCAGGCTGGTGCGTTTGATCGTCGAAGGATCCACGCGCTCGCCGTTCACATCCCACACGCCGCGCGGCAGCAGAAACTGCTGGAACACCGTGCTGATCGTGTCGAGGTAATACTCCGCCGGCATATCGAGCACGGCGTTGTATTCGTCGTAGAACTTGCGGTGCGCCTGAGCGTCGTCCTCGTCGCCGCGCAACAGGTTGAGATAGAAATCCCAGTGCGAATTGAGGTGGCGACCCGGATTCATGGCGATGAATCCGGCATGCTGCAAGAAGCCCGGATACACCTCGCGGCCGTGGCCCGGATAGTTCGGCGGCACGGTGTGGATTAC
>DATJMR010000165.1:0-23226 GCA_035508595.1 Dyella sp. | reverse complement strand
CGCGGCGTGCGCATCGCTGAGGTGGGACGAATCGCCTCGTGCGCTTCCTGCGCGTTCTTGGACTTGGTGCGATACACCTGCGGACCATCCGGCAACGCCTTGTTGCCGTAATCGCGCCCGATCAATTGGCGCAGTTCGCCGACCGCATCGTCCGACAGTGCGGTGGAGTCGGTACGCATGTAGGTGATCAGGCCGACGTTACCCTCATCGCCCAGGCCCACGCCTTCGTACAGGCCTTGCGCCACTTTCATGGTGCGGCTGGTGGTGAAGCCGAGCTTGCGCGCGGCTTCCTGCTGCAGCGTGGAGGTGGTGAACGGCGGCGCCGGGCGGCGCTTGCGTTCTTTGCTGCCCACTTCGCTCACGGTGAGGCGGCCGTGCGCGGCTTCTTTCAGCGCTGCGCGTGCCGCTGTGGCGTCGGCTTCGTTGGTGAGATCGAACTGTTCGAATTTCTTGCCGTTGAGCTTCGTCAGGCGCGCGCTGAAGTCGCCGTCGGCGTGCTTGAGCTGCGCTTCCACCGACCAGTATTCCCGTGCGATGAAAGCTTCGATCTCTTCCTCGCGCTCCACGATCATGCGCAGCGCCGGGCTTTGCACGCGACCGGCGGAAAGGCCGCGCTGCACTTTGCGCCACAACACCGGCGAGAGATTGAAGCCGACCAGGTAATCCAGCGCGCGGCGCGCCTGCTGGGCATCCACCATGTCGTGCGAAAGCTCGCGCGGCGACGCGACGGCCGCCTTGATCGCCTTGGGCGTGATCTCGGAGAACACCACGCGGTGCATCTTCTTGCCTTCGGAGAGGCCGCGCTCCTTGAGGATCTCGCTGATGTGCCAGCTGATCGCCTCGCCTTCGCGGTCCAAGTCGGTCGCGAGGAAGATGTCGTCGGCGACTTTGGCAGCCTTGGCGATGGCGTCGACGTGTTTTTCGTTGCGCTCGATCACCTCGTACTTCATGGCGAAGTTGTGCTCGGGGTCGACCGCGCCCTCTTTGGGCTTCAGGTCGCGCACATGACCGTAAGAGGCCAGGACCTGGAAATCCTTGCCGAGGTATTTGTTGATCGTCTTGGCCTTGGCCGGCGACTCGACGATGAGCAGGTTCTTTGCCATGTAGCTTGAGGTTCCGATAAGTCCATGCGCGGCCATTCCTGAATGGCCGCCTATTAATAGTTGGCGCACGCCGGCTTAACGGCTGTCAAGCTGGTTCGTGTGAAAGCGAGGCCTAGCGCGCTTTCCGAGCCGGTTCACAGGCCAGGTAAACGCTGATAGCGACCACCCGGCAAGCCCTCGACGCAGCCCTCCAGCTCCAGCATGAGCAGCATGGATGACAACACGGCGGCACGCTGCCCGGTGCGCGCCGCCAGGTCGTCCAAAGCCATGGGATCGTGGCCGAGCACGTCCAGCAGGCGCTGGTATTCCGGGTCGTCGCGCCAGCTGCCAGCCGCCGATAGAGCGCCTCCTGCGGGCGCCGCCGGAAGCCGCTCCAGGCGCTGGGCCAGTTCGGCACCAAGCGTCCGCGCGGCGGGAACCAGGGTTTCGGCCATTTCCGAGGGGCTCTCGACCAGTCGCGCACCGTCCCTGATGAGTCGGTGGCAGCCACGAGCGAGCGGATTATGGATGGAACCGGGCACGGCGAACACCTCCCTCCCCTGCTCGCCGGCCAGCCGGGCGGTGATGAGCGACCCCGATTGGAGCCCGGCCTCGATCACCGCCGTCCCCAGCGCCAACCCCGCGATGAGGCGGTTGCGGCGCGGAAAATGGTCGGCCCGGGCGGCCGTGCCGGGCGGGAATTCGCTTACCAGCGCGCCCTGGGCCACCACGCGCGCCGAGAGCTCCCGATGCTTGCGCGGATAGACCAGGTCCGGCCCGGTGCCGATAACGGCGATGGTGGGCCGGCCGGCGTCGAGGGTCGCTTCGTGCGCCGCGCCATCGATACCGTCGGCCAAGCCGCTGGTGATCACAAACCCGGCCAGTGCGAGGTGACGCGCGAACGCTCGCGCGTTGGTCTTGCCTGCCGTGCTCGCGCTGCGAGCGCCTACGATCGCGACCTGCGGGTGCAGCAACAGGCTGGCATCGCCCGCCACGAACAAGGCCGCAGGGGGCTGCGGAATCGTTTCCAGCTGCGGCGGAAAGTCGGCATCGGTGCAGCGAATCAGCCGGTGTTGCGGTTCGCGCAACCAGGCCAGATCCGCCTCGATGCGCGCTTCGTCGGGTTGCTCCAACCAGGCCTGCGCTTGCGGCCCCAAACCGAAGGCATGACGCCGAAGTTCGGCAAGCACGGCGCCAATATCTCCCCCGGCGGCGGCCAGGCGCTCGCGCAAACCTCCTGGGCCCAGACCTGGGGTGCGCAACGCCAGCAACCAATCTCGCCATTCCGCTTGCTCGTTCATGCGGCGAGTCTACGCGAGCCCAAAAACGGCAACGGCGCGGAATGACCGCGCCGTGCTGTGGGTGTTTACGCTAAATCCGGCGTGTTATTCGGGCATTTTCGCCCGCGCGCCGACCTTTACCGGTTTCAGACCGTCCATCACCAGACCGTAACTGACGCGGTCGAAGGTGCGGAAGATCATCACGTGGCCGACGTATTCGTCGGGCAAGGTGACAAACGGGTGGTCGTAGCGACTGAAGCTGCTGTGATCGACGTCGTCGGGCACCTGCTCGCCCGGCTGCCACAGGGAGAAAGTGGTGCCGTTGTCGACACCATCTTTTGAGCCCACCGACAGCACCACCACGTCGTAAGGACCGACCTGGGTCAGGCGCTCTTGCGCGAAGGCAATCACGCGTGCGCCATCGGGCAAGCTCTTGGGCGGATGCGGGTAGAAATACGGGTCGTACGGGTTGTCGTCGATCGGCATCAGGCGATCGCCGGCGCGCAGTTCCATGATGGCGTTGAGCAGCAGCAAGGTGGACGGATCGCCGCCGCGCAGTACTTCGGCCTCGCCGATCACCGTCACTTCCATCGCCAGCGTCTTGCCGCGGAACGCATGATCGGGGGCGACGTTATCGATGCTGGTGGCCCACTCCTCGTTCCACGGCGTACGCACGGTGGCGACGTCGCTGTCGGCAATGTTGGCCGTCATGCCGTCGCTTTCTTCGGATTCGGAACCGCCGTGGGTGCGGAACACATGGGTGGGACGCACGATCGCCCAGCGCTGGCCCGGCTTGGCGTCGAGGTTGCGCACGTAGATGTTGTGGCCGACGGTGCCGGTGATGTCGCCTTCCTCGAAGCCCATCACATACGGCGCGTTCTTCACCGCGTCCGGATCGACGACGCGCGAATCCTTCAGGAAGGGCTTGACCTGATCGAGCGGCACGGCGGGAATCGCCTCGCCCTCGCGATGGATGGACGGCTCCAGGCGCAGGGCCGGGCCGCCGTTGATGAAGGACAGATCCAACACGTCGCCCGGATAAATCAGGTGCGGGTTACGGACCTGGGGATTGGCCTGCCAGATTTCCGGCCACAGCCAGGGCTTGGACAGGAAGCGCGCGGAGATACCCCAGAGCGTATCGCCCCGACGGACGGTGTAGCTGTCGGGGTGATCGGCACGGAGTTGAGCCCCGGCCGCATAGACGGCCACGGTGACCAGCATGCCGGCCAGCAGCCCAATGGACTTTTTGATCATAAACGGGAATCCCCCTCCCCCTACGCTCGGGCGAGTGTAACCGAACCGTTAACCCAAGCAACACGAGCCAGTTGGCAAATTCGTGCGCCGACAGCATGTTGAAGCACGTACAATAACCATATTCTAGACCGCGCGCGGCGGGGCTTTTATTAAATTGCCCGCAGTTCCGGCGCCTGAGGTAATCGCTCATGTCTGTCCTGACCATTCTCGAATTCCCCGACCCCCGGCTGCGCACGAAAGCCGCGCCCGTCACCGTCTTCGACGGCGCATTGAAGCAGTTCGTTGATGACATGTTCGAGACGATGTACGCCGCCAACGGCGTTGGCTTGGCTGCCACGCAGGTCAACGTGCACCAGCGCGTGCTGGTCGCCGACATGAGCGAAGAACGCAACCAGCCGCTGGCGTTGATCAACGCCGAGATCCTGGAGAAGGACGGCACGCAGGTGTATCAGGAGGGCTGCTTGTCGTTCCCCGGCATCTATGCCGACGTCACGCGCGCCCTGAAAGTGAAAGTGCGCGCGCAGGATGTCGAGGGCAAAACCTTCGAACTGGAAGTGGAAGGTCCACTCGCCGTGTGCATTCAGCACGAAATGGATCATCTGGCCGGCAAGGTGTTCGTCGATTATCTGTCGCCGCTGAAGCGTTCGATTCTGCTCAAGCGCATGGAGAAGCAGCGCAAGCAGGCTGCGAGCGCGTGAGCTTGCGCCTTGTTTTTGCCGGCACACCGGAATTTTCCGTCCCTTGTCTTGAAGCTTGCCGCGCCAGTGGCGCGGATGTCGTGGCGGTGTACACGCAGCCCGATCGACCTGCCGGTCGCGGACGCAAGCTCACGCCAAGTCCGGTGAAGCAAGCGGCGCTCGCGGCAAATATTCCGGTCGAGCAACCCGAAACGCTCAAAACCGTCGAAGCGCGCAAAACGCTGGAAGCCTATCGCCCCGACGTGATGGTGGTGGTTGCCTACGGACTGATTCTTTCGCCCAAGATACTGGCCATTCCCCGCCTGGGATGTTGGAACGTGCACGCAAGCCTGCTGCCGCGCTGGCGCGGCGCGGCACCGATTCAACGGGCGATTCTCGCCGGCGATGCCGAAAGCGGCGTCGATCTGATGAAGATGGAAGCCGGCCTCGATACCGGCCCCGTGCTGCTCGAACGCCGCACCGCGATCACCCGCGACGACACCGGCGGCACGCTGCACGACCGACTTTCCGCACTCGGTGCGGACGTGCTCGCCGAAGGTTTGCGCCGCATTCTGGCCGGCGAAACGCTGCAAGCGACGGCGCAGCCGGATCACGGCGTGGTCTATGCGCACAAGCTGGAAAAAGCCGAAGCGCGGCTCGACTTCGCGCGGCCCGCGACGGCACTGGAACATCAAGTGCGCGCGTTCGATCCATGGCCCGTCGCCGAAGGCGAGATCGCCGGCGAAACCGTGCGTATCTGGGCTGCACGCGCGATCGATCAGTCGCACGATGCCGCACCCGGGCATGTCATCGCCACGCAACGCGACGGCATCGACATCGCCTGCGGCGAAGGTGTGTTGCGGGTCACGTCGTTGCAACGCGCAGGCGGCAAACGCATCACCGCTGCCGACTACCTCAACGCGCGTCCCTTATTGCGACAGTCGCGATGAACGATACGCGTGCTCTCGCCGCGCAAGCGCTGGCGGATATCGCGCTGCGCGGCACGTCGCTACGCGAAGCGATGGATCAGCGCGCACCGAAGTTGCGCGATCCGCGCGACCGCGCCTTGCTGACCGCACTGTTGAGCGATGGCGCGCGTTGGTGGCTGCGCTTCGACGCCGCGCTCGACCGCTTGCTGGACAAACCGCTGCGCCGCAAAGAACCCGAGGTGCATGCGTTGCTCGTACTCGGTCTGGTGCAATTGGAAATTCTGCAACTGCAGGATTACGCTGCCGTGGCCGCCACGGTCGAGGCCGCGCGCGCCTTGAATCGACCGCGCCTGGCCGGATTGGTGAACGCCATCTTGCGCCGCTGGCAGCGCGAGCGCGTCACGCTGCTGACCCAATTGGATGCGCAACCGCAAACGCGCTACGCCTTGCCGCCGTGGCTGACCGATGCCATCGCGGTCGATTGGCCCATGCATGTCGAGGCCGTGCTGGCCGACAGCAATCGCGAACCGCCGTTGATGCTGCGTGCGAATCGTCGCCGCGTGTCGCGCGATGCGCTGATCGAACAACTTCGTGCCGGCGGCTACACCGCCGATGCGCATCCCTGGCTTGTCGACGGCATCGTGCTGCCGCATAGCGGCGATGTCACACGCATGCCCGGTTTCTCCGACGGGTTGTTTGCGGTGCAGGACGGCGCGGCGCAAATCGCCGCCGATCTGCTCGATATCCGCGACGGCCAACGCGTACTCGATGCCTGCGCCGCACCGGGCGGGAAAGCGTGCCATGTGCTGGAGCGCGCGAATGTCGCACTCACCGCCGTGGAATTCGACGCTTCGCGCGCCGCGCGCATCCGTCAAAACCTGGAGCGGCTCGGCTTGCGGGCGGATCTGCGCATCGGCGATGCGGGCGATCCCTCCTCTTGGTGGGATAACCAGCCCTTCGATCGCATGCTCATCGACGCGCCGTGTTCGGCGACCGGCGTGTTGCGTCGACGGCCGGACGTGCGCCTGCATCGTCGCGCCAGCGATATCGATGCACTGGTCGCGCAACAGCGGCGAATCCTGGCCGGGCTATGGCCGTTGCTCGCGCCGGGCGGACGCCTGGTGTATGTCACCTGCTCGCTGCTGCGCGCGGAGAACGAAACGGTGATCGCACATTTCTTGAACGACCGCAACGATGCACGCGTGGTGCCGACACCGTTGCCGGTTGGTCAATCCGCAACGATCGGCTGGCAGATTTTGCCAGGCGATGGCGATCTCGACGGCATGTACTATGCCGTGCTTGAACGTCAGTAAGCTGATTGCATGCCTCAAGAAACTCACCCCCAGCCTCCTCCTGCAAGCACAGCACGCGGCAAGTATTCGGACACCTGCATGTCGACCCTCCCTGCCACCACTCAGGAACGTCGCCAATTCTGGCTACTGGTCTTCTTCGCCATCCTGATCCTCGGCGTCGGCATTGGCCTGCGCGATCCTTGGCCGTCCGACGAGCCGCGCTTCACGCTCGCCGCCAAACAGATGGTGGAAAGCGGCGACTGGTTGTTCCTGCATCGCGGCGTGGAGCTGTATGCGGACAAACCGCCGATGCTGATGTGGCTGGAAGCCGCCAGCTTCGAGCTCGTGCGCAACTGGCGCATCGCTTTCATGCTGCCGTCGTTGCTCGCCGCATTGGGAACGCTGTGGCTGCTGTACGACCTGGGGCGAAGGTTGTGGGATCGCCAAACAGGCAGGTACGCCGCGATGGCGGCGCTGATGTGCATCCAATTCGTGTTTCAAGCCAAGCGTGCGCAGATCGATCCGTTGGTGGTGTTCTTCATCACCGCGGCAAACTGGGGGTTGCTGCGTCACACGCTGTGCGGCCCGAATTGGCGCTTGTATTGGCTCGGCTGTTTCTGCGCGGGCTTGGGCGTCATCACCAAGGGCGTTGGCTTTCTTGCGCTGCTGATGTTGATTCCCTATGCGTGGGCTGCACTGGGTCGATGGAACGGGGTCAGCACGATAAGCAACGGCACGTGGTGGCGCTGGCTGCTCGGTTTGGTTGCGACGCTGTTGGCGATCGCTTTGTGGTTGATACCCATGCTGCTGGTCGCGCATGCGCACGCCGACAATCCGGCGTATGCCGCCTATGTGCACAATATTCTGTTCCATCAAACCGCGGGCCGCTACGCGCATGCGTGGCATCACATCCATTCGGCGTTCTTTTATCTGCCGCTGATGCTGTACAACTGGCTGCCGCTGTCGCTGACCTATCCGGGCACGTTTCCACGCTGGTGGAAGGCGCTGAAGGCCAAGGATGCGCGCATCTTGCTGCCGCTGGGCTGGATCGTGCTGGTGCTGCTGTTTTTCAGCGCATCGGCCGGCAAGCGCGACGTCTACGTTTTGCCGATCGTGCCGATGCTGGCGCTGATCACCGCGCCGTATCTGGAAGCCATGCTCGCCACGCGCTGGTTGCGTGTGCTGGGTGCGATCTTCCTGCTGGTTATCGGCGGTTGCATGCTGGGGCTGGGCGTTTACGCGTTGACGGCGCATCCGGCGTTCGCCACCAAGCTCGCTTACGATCGCGGCTTCGACGGCCCCGCCGACAGCTTGTGGTGGATGTGCATCGCCATCGGTGCCGCGCAGTGGTTGTCGCTGGCGGTTTTTCGCCTGAGCCGCGTGCACTACGCGGTTGCAAGCGGCATGCTGGCGCTATGGCTGGTGTGGGGACTGTGGGCGTATCCGCTGCTCAACGACAGCAGTTCGTCGGCGGAACTCATGCATCGCGTCGATACGCGTCTGGGTGCGCAAGACGAGGTGGGACTGGTCGACTGGAAAGAGCAAAACATGCTGATGCTCCACCGTCACGCCATGGATTTCGGTTTCAGCACGCCGACGTCGCAGCAGTTCACGCGTGCCGTGCAATGGCAGGCCGCCGCGCCCGCGACGCGCTGGCTATTCGTGCAAGACCCCGCCATGGGCGATTGCGTGGATCGCAGCAAGGCCATCAACGTCGGCCATGCGAATCGACGCAACTGGTGGCTGTTCAAATCCGATGCGGTGATCGGCGGCTGCGTCCCCAAGAATGCCGACGAAGTGCCGGAGCCCGACGATGCCGCATCCTGATCGCGCCATGCCGCGTTGCCAGTTGATCGCGCGCGACAATGCCGCGGGCCTCAGCCGCGATTTGCCGTTATTGGCCGACGCATTGCAACGCGCAGGTTGCTCGACGCAACGCATCGGCTTGCCGCATCGCGGTCGCCTGGCCGAGTGGTGGACGCGCCTGCGGCTCGCGCGCGCGCCGCAGGCGTTCGACGTGAACGTCATGCTGGAACGCATCCGTCCGGAATTTCTTCGCGCCGCAACGCGCAACGTGCTGATACCGAACCCGGAATATTTTCGGCCGCAGGACCAAGCGGCACTGTCGATGATGGATGCCGTGTGGACAAAAACCCGTCACGCCGAGCGCCTGTTTCGGCAGCTTGGCGCGGACACGCGCTATATCGGCTTTACCAGCGCGGATCGATTCGACGCGAGCGTTGCGCGTAGGCATGCTTTTTTTCACGGCCCCGGGCGCAGCGGCAACAAGGGTACGCAGGCGCTTGTTGAGCTGTGGCGAAAGCATCCCGAGTGGCCGACGCTCACCCTGGCATGGCGCCGCAAACGCGTCGATATCCAAACGCCGCCCGCGAATGTCACCCTGATTCGCGATCATTTGAGCGACGCGGATTATCGCCGCTTGCAAAACGAGCACCGCTTTCACCTTTGCCCTTCGCAAACGGAGGGTTTCGGTCACTACCTGGTCGAGGCGATGAGTTGTCGCGCCGTCGTGGTGACCTTGAATGCCGAACCGATGAACGAGCTGGTGAGCATGGAGCGCGGGATACTGGTCCCGGCGCAAGCCATCGGCACGCAAGATCTGTCCGCGACCTACGGCTTCACCGAAACCAGCATGGAGGCGGCGATCGAACGATGCCTGGGGATGGATGTCTCAACGGCCGAAGCGATGGGCGAAGCGGCGCGCGCCTGGTATGACAACAACCACACGCATTTCCCGCAACGTTTGCACAACGCCTTGGACGCGCTGCCGCGTCACTAGCTGTTTGCAAATTCGGCGGCGTGCCGATCGATACCCCGCTCGCAACGCACGAGATGTTGCTCGATGCTGGCCTTGAGCAGCTGGTTGTTCGGCAGGCTGGGATCGTTCAAATTTTCCTGTTGGCGCGTGGAGTGCTCAAGATGCATCGCCATCGCGCACCACTTCAGCGCGCGGCGACGCAAGCCTGCGTTTTCCAGCCGCACGACCAGTTCGCGGTCTTCCGCGCCGTAACCTTCCATGCGTTCGTCGAACCCGTTGACGCGCAGCAGGTCTTCGCGCCAGAAGCTCATGTTGCAACTCATCACGCGGCCGCCGTTGCGCGAGTGCGCCTTCCAGCGCGCCAGCAGCGGCTGACGAAAGGCATAGAGCCGGCGCGTGCCGTCGAACTCGTGGAAGTTGGCGTTTACCCAGGGCGCATACACCGGCTTGCCACCCGCGAGCAGCCGCTGGCTTTCCGCGGCGTTCGCCTTGAGGCGGCCGCCCTGCAAGAAATAACCGGGTTCGGCCAGCATCAAGTGATCGGCGATGAAACGGGGATGCATCAGCATGTCCCCGTCCAGCAGCACAATGTAGTTGCCCTTGCTCGCGGCGATGCCGCGATTGCGCGCGCGGGCGGCGCGAAAACCCAGGTCTTCCTGCCAGATATGGCGCAACGACACCGGAAAATGTTCGCTCGCGCGTGCGATCACGCCGGCGGTTTCCGGGCCCGAGCCATCGTCGGCAATCAACACCTCGTCGGGAAGGCGCGTCTGCGTGGCGACGCTTTCCAGCACGCGCGCCAAGGCCGTCGGCCAGTTGTAGGTGATGATGATCAGCGAAACGTTCATGCCGTGCGCGCGGGCTCTGACGCGGTTTGCCGCGCGAAGGTAAAGCTGAGCGCCAACGGCAGCCAGGTGATCAACCAGCCCGGACGCGGACTATCCAACAGATGCGGCAGATCGAATTCCACCGCGATCGCACCGAACACCCACAACCCGAGCACCATCAGGCCAAGCGTTTGACGCCGGTGACGCCACGCGCGCCAACCCAGTGCAAGCCAAATCCCCGCCCACAAAAGAAAAGCCGGCAAACCCAGTTCGATGGCAAGCTGCGCGAACATGTTGTGCGCGTGATCGAGGGTTTCGTTGCCGGCCTGAATGGTGAACGCCGTGCCTTGCCCCAAGCCACGCAGCGGATGTTGCAGGAACATATCCAGCGACTTTGAAAAGATTTCCGGTCGCAGCGACCAACCGCGCGCCATCAAGACGTGGAATCCGGCGACAACGCCCAATACGCCGAGCACGCAAATGACGCCCGCATAAAGCCACCGACGCCGACCGCCACGGCACAGCACCATCACCACCAGCGATCCGAACAATGCCGCCCAGGCGCTGCGCGTGAAGGTAAGCAGGATGAACAGCGCCAGCGCACTGATCGCCAGCCATTTCACGCTCACCCAGCGCCAACCCTCCGCATGCCACGGCCACAACCAGATCAACGCCGCACCCATGCCGGCTGCCGCAAGATTGGCATTGGCCATCACCCCGATGCCGATCAGGCGATCGTCGGTGGGCGGATGCAACGCGAATTGGATCATGTCGTACACCGACACGACCGCAAGCGCCAACCCGCAGCCGATCAACAACCAGCGCGTGCGCTGCGGATGGCGGCCGAAAACCCACTGACAAGCGACCAGAAACAAAAATATGCTGACATCGCGCGCCGCTTCGTCGCCGCGATGGGGCGCATGGCTCCACGCCAGCGACAGGCAACCCCACGCCAGCAAAGCGATCACCCAGGGCATCGCAGGCATCTTGCATAGCTCGACCACGCGCCCGGGACGCATCGCGATCAGCGCCAGCGTCGGCAACCACATCGTCAACGCCAAAACGATTTGATACGCCTTGCTCGGGTTATAAGAAATGCCGGCCGGCATCACGGCCATGCCGACAATCAGCCACACCATGCCAACCATGAGCACGCGTTGCAACCACACGACAGCGGGTGTGTCGTTTTGCTTGCTCCAGCCTTCGGTTGTGGCCGGATTGCGCAACGGCACGGTCATGCGTGCTGGCTCCCGTGCGTTCTGATATCCACCGCCGGTGCGAGAACAAAATCCGCCAGATGGGCATCCAATCCACATTCACTGCGCACAAGATGCCGCTCCTGACTGGCGAACAAAAGTTTGTTATTGGGCAACTCGGGATCAGCCGGATCTCGCGACGACACCGATGCATGCTCCAGATGCAGCGCCAGCGCCGCAAATTTGATTTGCGAACGGCGCAAACCCGCATTGCGTAGACGAATGTCGATTTCCAGATCCTCGCTGCCGTATCCGTGCATCCGTTCGTCGTACCCGTTCACGCGCAGCAAATCCTCGCGCCAAAAGCTCACGTTGCATCCCATCGGGTGACCGGTGGAACGCGACTTGATGCGCGCCAGCCAGGGCAGCCGCAAGGTGTGATGCCTGCGGCCGAAGTGATAGGTGCTGCGATCGTTGTCGTCCCGGAAATACGCATCAACGAACCAACCGAAACGCGGTTGACCGCCGGCGAGCAAACGCTCGGTTTCGGCGACGGTGGTGCGTATGCGCGTGCCCTGCAGAAAGCAGCCTTGCCGCGCGAGGCTCAGGTGATCCTCCACGAAACGCGGATGCGCCAGCTGATCGCCGTCGAGCTGGATCACGTATTCGCCGTGCGCGGCGGCAATGGCGCGATTGAGGATGCGCGCCTTGCGAAAACCTTCGTCCGGTTGCCATACGTGCCGCAGCGGCACGGGAAAGGTCTTGGCGATCTCGTCGAGCAACTGCGCGGTGTCTTGGCGCGAACCGTCGTCGGCCACGATCACTTCGTCCGGCGGACGGCTTTGCCGGGCCAGGCTGCGCAGCGAAAGGGCCAAGGCCTCCTTCCAGTTATAGGTGGAGACCATGACGGTAACGCTGGCCACGGCAGACTTGGGCATGACGATCTCGGTTTCCAAAAAGACTCACGAACGCCGATGCATCATTTCGCCATGCGAGCCGGCACATTTCGAGCTCACGAGAGGCCAAATGTGCTGAACCGCCCGCGGCGCGCATCTTACCGTACGCTACCGCCCCACAACGGAATGCGCCCGGAACGTACGGCCGATGCCCGTGACGCCGCGCACGCCCCTGCGCCGGGCAGATGCCCGCTAGAATGCGCGCATGGCGCCCCTTCTACCCTTCACGCTCGTTGTGATGACCCGCAACGAGGCGCAAAAAATCGCGCGCTGCCTGGACAGCGTGCCGTTCGCCGCTGAAAAACTGGTGGTGGACAGCGGCAGCACCGACGATACCGTGGCGATCGCGCAGGCCCACGGCGCACGTGTGGTGCATCAGGATTGGCTGGGTTTCGGCCCGCAACGCAACTTTGCTGCCACACAATGCAGCAACGCCTGGATTCTGGCGCTGGATGCGGACGAATACCTCACGCCCGAACTCGCCGACGAACTGCAACGCCGCTTGCCCGCGTTGATGCAAAGTGACGCGTCCGCGGCGATCTTGCGCCGGCATCTCATCTATATGGGCAAGCCCATGCGCTGGTACCGACCGGCGGTCGGCGAAAAGATGGCGCGCTTTTATCATCGCGACCGCGCGCGCTGGAACGATGTGCGTGTGCACGAATCGCTGCAATTCAACGGCGCGTCGGTAACACTCCACTCCCCGTTCCTGCACGACAACAATCCCAGCCTGGTGGAGAAGCAGCTCAAAGTGCTGCTGTACGCCGAGCTGAAGTGCCGCGACTGGCTGGACAAGAACAAGCCGACGCGCATGTGGCAGACGCCCTTCGTATTCGCGCTCGCGTTCTTCAAGGATTACGTCTTACGCCTGGGCTTCCTCGACGGCTGGCGCGGGTACGCGATCGCGCAAACCGCCGCCAGCTACGCGGCGTACAAGCGCATGCGTTATTACGAAATGCGCCAGAACCCGGCTTCCCGCGACACCGCTGCAGCGGCGCTGACGCGCAGCGGACTGGATCATTAGACCCTACGCAGGCTCTAGCATGCCCAAGCATTACCTACTCTACGGATCGGAACGTTATGCGCTGGCTATCCTGCGCCCGCTGCAAGAGGCCATCCGTGCGCGCGGCGACGAAACCGCGTGGTTCTTCGACGGTCCCGGCGCGGAAGATTTGGTCGAAGGCGAACGCTTGCTCACCGTGCAGGAAGTGCGCCGGTGGCATCCCATCGCCGTCGTCACACCGGGCAATCATTTGCCGCATTTCTTTCCTGGCGTAAAAGTCGAGGTGTTCCATGGCTTCGACGCGGGCAAGCCGCGGCATGTCTACATTCGCGGATTTTTCGATCTGTATTGCACCACCGGCCCGCGCGATACCGAAAAGTTCGCCGCGCTCGCGAAAAAACTGGGGCATTTCGCGGTGACGGAAACCGGCTGGCCGAAGGTCGATCCCTTCATGAAAGAAATCGCCGGCCCCATGCCGTCCGTGCGCACGCCACCGGTTATTTTGTATCACTCCACCTTCTCGCCATCGTGGAGCGCGGCGGAGACGCTGTACGACGAAGTGAACCGCCTTTCGCGCGACGGCCGCTGGCGCTGGATCGTGTCCTTCCATCCCAAGATGAATCCGGAGACGGTGGCGAAGTTCAAGGCGCTGCAGAATTCGTACCTTACGTTTGCCGAGAACGACAACATTCTCGAGCTGTTCCCGCAGGTCGACATGATGTGCTCGGATACCTCCTCCGCGTTGAACGAATTTCTGCTTACCGGCAAACCCGTGGTGACGTTCAAGAATCGCGCGCCCGGTCCGCAGCTGATCGACATCGACGACCCGGTGCAATTCGAACCGGCGATCGCGCGTGCGCTTTCGCGTCCGCCGGAACTGATGCAGGCGATCCGGGCGTACAGTGACGCGATTCATCCTTATCGCGACGGTCGCTCAAGTGAACGGGTGCTGGACGCGATCGACGCATTTATGGCCGCCGGTGGACGCAATCGCAAAGCCAAGCCGTTGAATTTGTGGCGCAAGCTCAAGTTGCGCCGCCGCATCGGCTACTGGGGACCGGCCTGAATACAGAACCAGTTCAGCCGCTCAAGTTGTTAAAATTCCGATTACATCAACACGGATGGCCTTAGAACTCGTGTCTCCCAATACCTATCGCCGTTCTGAAGTGTTACGCAGCGTGTGGCCGTGGCTACCGTTGTGGACGGTCGTCGCGCTGATCGCGATCTTTTCGCACGGCCCCATGCCGCTCTACTCCACGCGTACGCTCGCCGTGGCGTGGGAGATGTGGCACGAGCACAGCTGGCTGGTTCCGCATATCAACGGCGAGCCGTACAGCGAGAAAGTGCCGCTGCTGTTCTGGCTGATCCACGCCGGCTGGTTCGTGTTCGGCGTCAGCGACGTGTGGCCGCGCGTGCTGGAAGTGATTTTCGGCGGCGTGCAGCTGGTGCAGCTGTCGATTCTTGCGCGCCGCCTTTTCCCCGATCGCCCGTGGGTTGCCAAGGCGGCGCCATGGATGCTGATGGCGTTGTCGTACGCGTTCCTGTTCGGCTTGCAGGTGATGTACGAAGTGCTGCTGGCCGACTGCGTGCTCGGCGCCTTGCTGTGCCTGACGCCGACGATGAAACGCAGCGAACCGCGCTGGCTGTTGTTCGGCATCATGATCGGCGCAGGCTTGCTGACCAAAGGGCCGGTGATGCTGCTGCATATCGCTTTCCCGTGGCTGCTCGGCCCGCTGTGGAACGATTGGGCGCGCGAGCACCGCGCGCGCTGGTACGGCCGCGGCGTGCTGTCGGTACTGCTTGGTTTCGCGTTGTTGGTGGCGTGGGCGATTCCCGCCGGTTTCAGCGGTGGCGATGCGTACCGTCATCGTTTGTTCTTTACGCAAACGGCCGGACGCGTGGTGAACGGCATGCAGCACGACGAACCGCTGCAGAGTCACCCCAACTGGTTCGGCTGGTATCTGGTGTGGCTGCCGATGCTGCTGTTTCCCTTCAGCGGCTGGCCGCGCGTTTGGGTCGCGCTGGGTACGTTGCGCAAACCGCTGGGCAGCGGGCTGAGCTTCGCGCTGTGCTGGCTGCTGCCTTCGTTCGTGGTGTTTTCGTTGATCAGCGGCAAGCAGTGGTACTACCTGCTGCCGGAATTCGGCGGCTGGATGTTGCTGGTGGCCGGTGCTATCGCGGTGTTGCGCGAGCAACGCGCGGCGTTGGCGGAAAACTACTGGCTGGGCAGCTGGATTCTCGGCGTGGGCGGCATCGTGTTCGCGGGCGTGTTGTTCGCGTTGCCGTATATCTCCGCCAGTCATGCCATTCACAGCGAATGGGTCGAAGGCGCCGCGCCGTACAGCCGCACCTTCAGCGTGGCGTTTTTACTGCTGGGTTGCCTACTATTGGTGCGCGGACGCGGCGAAATGCGTCGCGTGGCGGTGGCCGGCTTGCTTGGCGCGCTCGCGCTCAACACGCTGTTCACGCTCACCTTGTGGCACAAATACGATCTGAGCCCGACCACCGCGCTGATTTCCAGCGCGCAAGCCGAACATCATCCGGTGGCGTTCGAAGGCAGCTACGAAGGCCAGTTCCATTTCGCCGGACAGCTCACCCAATCGATCACCGAACTGCACAATGGGCAAGCTTTGCAGGGCTTCGCCAGCGATCATCCAGACGGCCTGATCATTACGCACCCCAGCCATCTGGATGCCACCGCGCGTCGCTATGCCTTGCTGGCGCAGCCGTTCCGATCGTCCTGGGTGGCGGTGTGGTCGGCACCGACCTTGGCCGCGCTGCGCGCCGGTCGCACGCCGTCGGAACCGGCGCAACCGCCGCGCGTGTTTGCCGCCGGTACGGCATCGGTGCAGTACGGCGCTCAGCCGTGACATCGTTGATCGACCGCTTGCGTGCTCAATGCGACGGACCGCGCGATGGTGCGTTGCTGCGGTTTTCGCTGGGTAGTGCATTGCTCGAAGCAGGCGATGCGACGGGCGCGATGGAAGAACTTCGCCGTGCGGTGGCGTTCGATGCGACCTATTCGGCGGCGTGGAAACTGCTCGGAAAAGCCTGCCTGGCGAATGAGGACGTAGCGGGTGCTGCCCAAGCGTGGCGGCAAGGCATTGCTGTCGCGCAAGGGCGTGGCGACAAGCAGGCGGAGAAAGAAATGACCGTGTTTTTGCGCAGGATTGAGCCGCGGTAATCAGGCCAATCTTGCCTTACCGTCATTCCGGCGAAGGCCGGAATCCAGTTTCAATACGCTGTGCGAAGCACACAAAATCTAAGTTGAGTGCTTCGCACGACGCAGTTGCACTGGATTCCGGCCTTCGCCGGAATGACGGCGGGGTACAACAAGCGGTAACGCCGAAGTTTGTATTCACACACATCAATCTACGGCAACCCTCAATACGGACTCGGCCGGTTATCCGCCGAGTACCGTTTGTAGTGCCACTGATACTGCGAAAAAGCGATATCCACGCAGTTCTCCACGCCACGATTGAGCGCCGTGCACGCACGTGGCAAATCCGCATCGTCCAAGCCTTCGGGCGCCGGCAAAAAGTGAATGCGATAACCCTCGCCGCGCGGCAACCGCTCGGCGAACGCAAACAACACCGTGGCGCCGGTGCGCGCCGCCAATCGCGGCAACAACACCATCGTCATCGCCTCGCGGCCGAAAAACGGCGCGAACTCACCTTCGCCGGCACGCGGTTTCTGATCCGGCAGAATGCCGACCGTGCCGCCCGCCGCCAACCGCTTGTACAGCGTGCGCACGCCGGCGCCTTCGGCACGCACTTGCTCCGGCGCCAGCGCGCCGCGCACTTTGCGCAGCAGCGCCTCGACCGCGGCGATGCGCGGCGGGCGATACAAAATCGCGATCGGCGTTTTGCGGCACAGCCAGTAATTGAGCAGCTCCCAACAACCCAGATGCGGCGCCGCAATGATCACGCCCTTGCCCGACGCCAGTGCCGCATCGAACAACGCCTCCCCACGCACCTCGCGCACCAGGCTCAGCGCGCGTTCCGCGCTGGAGCCCCAGATCTTCACGATCTCGGTGATCGATTTGCCGCCTTCAAGCATTGCCTCGCGCACCAGCGCCGCTTGCGATGCCTCGTCGAGCTCAGGCCGCACGATGCGGAGGTTGACGGCCGTGTAGCGCGCCATCTTGCCGCCGCGACGCAACGCCAACCGCCCGAACCCGGCGCCGATCGCCTGCAGCCAGCGCAAAGGCAGCAGGCCGAACAGGCGCAGCAGCAGGTAAACAACGTAAATATCGGGACGCATGGCGTGGCGATGTGTAGCGGGCGGACGCGTAAGGGTAAAGGGCAAGCGGCCATTGAGCGAATGCTCAGTGGCCGCGCAATCTGGCGGCCCTAAGGTATCCCACGTTTTCTCGCGCTGCGATTTCAACAAAATGCAGGCGTTTCCAGGCAAATCAGGATCGCTCAGACCGCCTTACCGTCATTCCAGCGAAAAGCTGGGATGACGGAAAAAAACGGAGATGATGTCGTGTTGCCAGCGCGAACAGCCTCACCCCTGCCGTTGCCGGGAAGAGAGCAAGCGCTCAAGCATCGCCGCCGCCTGCCGTTGATAGACATGTGGGCCATCGCCTTCGATACGCGTCGGACACGCCCCCTTGCTAAGCGTCTTCTCCATCCCTTTACCCATCCCGCTTTCCCCTGCAGAGTTACCGCCTTCGTCCATGCAGCCTCCCGTTCGCCCATGATTGCCTTGATCCAGCGCGTGAGTTCCGCGCGCGTCGATGTCGACAACGAAACCGTGGGCGCCATCGGCCCAGGCCTGCTTGCCCTGGTGGCGGTGCAGCCCGAGGACGGCGAGGCGCAAGCCAAACGGATGGTGGAACGGCTGCTGGGTTACCGCGTGTTCGCCGACGACGCCGGCAAGATGAACCGCTCCCTGGCCGATACCGGCGGCGGCCTGCTGCTGGTGAGCCAATTCACCCTGGCCGCCGACACCCGCTCCGGCATGCGCCCGAGCTTCACCAGCGCCGCCTCGCCCGAACACGGCCGAACCTGGTTCGAGCGGTTGGTGACGTTGGCGCGCACCGCGCATCCAAGGGTGGAAATCGGCCGCTTCGGTGCCCATATGGAGGTTCACATGGTTAACGATGGCCCTGTCACCTTTTGGCTCGAGGTGCGTTGAGGATGCACCTATGCAGCATTGATCGGTGCATCGTTCCGTGCCGAGCGAACAGGTAACCCCTACGAACGCCGTCATTCCTCTCGAAACCCGCGATCTGGCGCGATTTTTGCGTGTCGGTGACGGCGAATTTTTCACTTGAAAACTGGTCAAAAAAGCATCACATCGCTATACTGATTGGTTCCTATCCCGCGGCGGTTGGTATGAATAACAAAGCCCACGAGCAACAGTCGGAAATCAAAGCGCTCATCTCCAAAGGTTTGGAGCAGGGCTATCTGACTTACGCCGAAATCAACGATCACCTCCCCGACGACATCGTCGATCCGGAGCAGATCGAAGACATCATGGCGGTGCTCAAAGGCGTCGGTATCGATGTGCACGATGCCGCACCCGATGCCGACCCGCTCGCCGACAACGCACCAGGCTCGGCCTCCGACGACGAAACCGCCGCCGAAGAAGCTGTCGCGTTGCTCTCTGCCGTGGATGCCGAAGTCGGCCGCACCACCGACCCCGTGCGCATGTACATGCGCGAGATGGGCACGGTGGAACTGCTCACCCGCGAGGGCGAAATCGCCATCGCCAAGCGTATCGAAGAAGGCCTCACCCAAGTGCAGACTGCGCTGGCCAGCTTTCCGCTGACCATCGAGTTGCTGCTTGAAGAATACGACCAGCATCTGGACGGCAAGCGCCGCTTGAGCGAAATCCTGGCCGGCTTTGCCGACCTGGAACAGGCCGCCGACGCCGCGCTGGCCGAAGCCGAACTGGCCGAAGCCGAAGCCGACGCCGAAGTGGACGAAGACGAAGACGAAAACGCCTCCGGCGACAGCGACGACGACGATGCCGGCCCCAGCGGTCCCGATCCGGAAGAAGTGAAGCGCCGCATGGAACTGCTGCGCGACTACTACGGCAAGTTCCAGAAAGCCGCCCCCAAGGCCACCGACATCACCGACAAAAAGGTGACCAAGCTGCGCGACCAGATGGCCGAGGAATTCCTCAAGCTCAAGCTGCCGTCCGCGCTGATCGACAGCTTCGTACGCAAGCTGCGCGAAGTCGTGGGCGACATTCGCCATCACGAGCGTGTGCTGATGGATATCTTCGTCAAGCACGTCAAGATGCCCAAGGCCGAATTCCTCAAGACCTTCCCCAGCAACGAGGGCAACCTCGAATGGGCCGAAGAGCTTGGCCGCAAACGCCAGAAGTGGTCGCCGAACATCAAGCACCATCGCGAGGCCATCGACGCCGAGCAAGAAAAACTCGGCTCGATCGAAAAGAAACTGTTCCTGCCGCTCACCGACATCAAAGAAATCAACCGCAGCATGTCGGTGGGTGAAGCCAAAGCTCGCCGCGCCAAGAAAGAAATGGTGGAGGCCAACCTGCGTCTGGTGATCTCCATCGCCAAGAAGTACACCAACCGCGGCCTGCAGTTCCTCGACCTGATCCAGGAAGGCAACATCGGCCTGATGAAGGCGGTGGACAAATTCGAATACCGCCGCGGCTACAAGTTCTCCACGTACGCGACGTGGTGGATTCGCCAGGCCATCACGCGTTCGATCGCCGACCAGGCGCGCACCATCCGTATTCCGGTGCACATGATCGAAACGATCAACAAGCTCAACCGCATCTCGCGCCAGATGCTGCAGCAGTTCGGTCGCGAGCCCACGCCGGAAGAACTGTCCAAAGAAATGGACATGCCGGAAGACAAGATCCGCAAGGTGCTGAAGATCGCCAAAGAGCCAATCTCGATGGAAACCCCCATCGGCGACGACGAAGATTCGCACTTGGGCGATTTCATCGAAGACACCAACGCCAGCTCGCCGATCGACTCGGCCACGGAAACGGGTCTCGTCGAAACCGTGCGCGACGTACTCGCCGGCCTGACGCCGCGCGAAGCGAAAGTGCTGCGTATGCGCTTCGGCATCGACATGAACACCGACCACACGCTGGAAGAAGTCGGCAAGCAGTTCGACGTCACGCGCGAGCGCATTCGTCAGATTGAGGCCAAGGCGCTGCGCAAGCTGCGTCACCCCAGCCGCTCGGAACAACTGCGTTCTTTCCTCGATATCGACTAAGCAGCACCACAACCGTTAAAGCAAAAGCCCCGCAAACGCGGGGCTTTTTGCTTTTTGCGCACCGCATGGCGAAAACCCGCACGCCTACGCACACACCCCATCACACCTCACGTCACCCCGGCGAAGGCCGGGGTCCAGTACAAACACGCCGTGCGAAGCACTCAACACAAAAAACCATCGCGTCTTCGGACAAGCACCTCACTGGATCCCAGCCTCCGCCGGGGCGACGACAAGGCAAGCTCCACACCCGCTACAAAAACCATGCATCGATGTGCTCAACCCCACACCTCAATGCACATCGTAGAAAAACTGCTCCTGCACGATCTTGTCGTTTTTAACGTGATACACGCAAATCTCCCGCATATCCGTGCGACCCCGCCCTTTCATCGTCGCATCCATATGCATCGCCACACTAAACCACCCGTCCGCCACCACAGGATTGCTCACTTCGTTCTTGTGAATCGCCTCAACGGCATCCTGAAATTGATGCCCCTTCGCAAGAATCGCCTTCAATCCTTTCGCATTGCCCATCGGGCCATTCGCCATCTCCTGCGGCTCGATGCTGATCGCATCCTGCGCATACAGTTCGCGCTGCGCCTCCTCAAATTTACCCTCGCGGCACAAAGTAACCAGTCGATTCGCAACGGTTTCAGTGCTCATCACGCATCTCCGTCTTTGGGGGGAAGACCGCCAAGCGTAGCCCCGCCGATGTTAAGAATGCCGAAGCACAACGACGAATCCGCCTTAAAAATCGCCGCCAACCGGGCAACCCCGTTCCCATGTCATGCTGTTATCATTCCCCTTTGAGATAGGGCCTATAGCTCAACGGTTAGAGCAGGGGACTCATCGAAAGGTGCCGTCGCGCCGTAATGCGCGAACGGGAACGGGATGAATTCAGGGAACCCTTAGCGACGCGCACGCGCGGATCGATGGCAACCCTGAGCCAAGCCGGCGGTACACCGCCGGACGGTGCAGAGACTACCTGAGGACTTCAGCGTCCTTCATAACAGGCTCGAGCGTCCCGCACCCCACCCGCGCGTTGCAAAACGCCGGAGGGTGAAGAGATAGTCCGCGCCGAAAGGAAACTTTCGGAACACGCGAATCCCTTGGTTCCAGGTTCGAATCCTGGTGGGCCCACCACACTAAACGCTCCGACGTTCTCTCGTGTGGATGTAAGCAAAGGTTGGCCGCTTTGGCCAAACTATGCTTACGCTGCAAGCATAGTTTGGCCGGCTTCCTGAGGGATTACTCGCCGCGGATTTCGGTCAAGTCGAACATCAGCTCCGGAGCTATAATTGCCTTGCAGACTCGAAGGAGTACGCCATGGCCAAAGATACCGAGAAATCGACAGGCGTCGACTCTTTCTCGAAACCCGACTTACTCCTGCAAATGTTTAGGGCGGAATTGCATAGCCAAGCCTGGACAAAGCGCGCGCTGGAACTGCACAACAAAATACGCGTGATTCAGGACGAATCAGTGGCAGGCAGCACGTCTCCCGAGCTCAGACGTCTACAAGCTGACTTCGAGGCGCACGTTCGAGGCAGGTTCAAGCCCGACTAGTACGCCTCCCTATAGCGTTTGATGCCACCGGGGTTGTCAGAAGGCCCGTCACCTTGGCTTGGAATACGTCACAGCTGCTTACACCGTTTGGTGCCTATCGCGCAGTCTGCGTGTCCTTGCTAGCAACCTTCACTAACATTACTTAGCGACTTTGGCGTTTCATCATCTGCGCCGCCAGCGTTCGGCATATTTCATCTCGCAGCAAGTTTTTGGGCAATCCAGTTTCAGCACGTAGCTTTCGCAAAAGAGCCTTTCCGCTAGGTAGTCTTGCGTGCGATCGCGGCCATTCCAAGACACACTTTCGCACCGCATCTCGTGCCTCCTCGCGCTTACGCTTGTGGCGATCGGCGCGATTTTTTTTGTATTCGTCCGAAAACTGTCGCGTTCGCTCTGGTAGGTGGTACCAGAGTGCGCCGATCGATACGCCAACCTCTCTGGAAAGCGCACGCAACGAGGGTTCAGGATGCTTCGCCACGATCTCCGCCGCTTCCCTCATTTTCTGGAGGAGCTGTTTCGGCTCTAACTGTTCCCTGCGGCGTCGCGGCCTCTCGAAGAATAGCGGGAGTGCCATACGCTCCAACAGGAGATCGCGATTCGTCCCTTGTAGCTTGCCACGTAAGAGATCAAGAAGAGGAACACCTAGACCGCTTGCAATGCGCAGTGCGGATTGAAGCGTTATCGGATCTCTCTGATGGATGAAGCGGAACAATGTCTCACGAGGGACGAGGCGATACAGTCGCTCCTCGCGCCCCTCCTTGAGCGCCTCGTTGTGCAGATCCGTTATGACGCTTCCCACTCCATGCACCGGGAAGCGAACCCGTCCTCTCACGGCCACATAATCGACCAGATCGCGAATGTCAGTAGTAGAACAGCCCGCAGCGAGGTCGCTTTTTTCTATCGCATCAAGCGGTGCAGAGCAGCTAACACACAGGCCGATATCGCGACGCGTACCATAGCTATCTTGAGTGGCACCGCACGCTCGGCAACGGTCACGAAGTTTGACGCTATGTATGTCACACACATACTCCGTGAGAACCTGCCACTGTTGATTTCCGCCGAAAACTGAGCCGGGTTTTTCATCGAAAAGTGAGCCACCCGTTTAGTGCTGCAGGTTAGCTTAGCTCGGGATGGATGCCAGGTTCTGATTCTCCTTTTTGATGTCGGTGGCGTGGTTTCTGAAGCG
>DATJMR010000164.1:0-5216 GCA_035508595.1 Dyella sp. | reverse complement strand
CCAAGCAAGTCAAGAATGAACCAATCCAGCCCGATGTACGGCGTGTGATCGGGAAAGTTGCCTACCGGCACGCGCGATCCGCCAAACGCGGTGGCAAGCACGACCAATGCGAATGCCACCATGCTGATCTGGCGCCGTCGTCCCAGAATCACATTGGCCAGCGACAACCCACCGGCCACCAGCAATCCGACCAAAAGCAATTGGCGCAGCACATCGACCGAATACTTGTGGCGCAAGTCCGGCGTGGTCAGGTATTGCGGAAAATGGAATGCCAGCACGGCAAGCAGGCAAAGCATACCGAGCGAGAGTGCGATCACGCTGCTGACCATGCCTTGTCCAAGCTTGAGTTCGCCGTCGCTGCGCAGCAGTTCGCGGGTCTCCTCGACCGGACTTTTCAGCGTGCGGTCGATGATTTTGTCCAATAAATCGGGTTTGGGCGTATCGCTCATGGTGTTCCTTCACGTGCAGACTGACGAGCGGGTGCCCGCCGTTTGATCCATCCTAGCGGCTGGATCGACCGCGTGCCCGCGTGGGTTTTAAACTGGGTGGTCCGACCCCAAATCGGGTCCTACCAACCTTAGACGCGCTGGTCATCTTTCATGAATTCTCTTATCGCCCAGGCCGAAAGTCGCCTGCTTACCCCCGGCGGCCTGGCTACCGGCGACCTCGATCGCGTGTTTACGCAGTTGATGGGGCCGTCTATCAATGCCGCCGATCTCTATTTCCAGCATTCGCGCAGCGAATCCTGGGTGTTGGAGGAGGGGATCGTGAAAGATGGCGCCCACTCGATCGAGCAGGGCGTGGGCGTGCGTGCGATCAGCGGCGAGAAGACGGGTTTTGCCTATTCGGATGAAATCGTACTGCCGCAGCTGCTGGAGGCTTCCAAAGCGGCGCGGGCCATCGCGCATGGGGGAAATGGCGTCGGCAAGCCGTTGGCGTTGCATGGCGTCAAGCCGCTTTATCCGGCGATCGATCCGGTCGAAAGCCTGCCCAACCCCGACAAGATTGCCGTGCTGCGCGAGGTGGATGCCTACGCACGTTCGCGCGACCCGCGCGTAAAGCAAGTGATCGTTAGTTTGAGCGCCACGCTCGACACCGTGCTGGTCGCCGGCTCCGACGGCACGCTGGCCGCCGATGTGCGTCCGCTGGTGCGGCTGAGCGTGCAGGTGATCGTCGAGCAGAACGGTCGCCGCGAGCAAGGCTACGCCGGTGGTGGTGGGCGTTACGGCTACAGGGAATTGCTTGAGAACGGCCGCGCGACGGCGTTTGCGGATGAGGCCGTGCGGCAGGCGTTGGTGAACCTCGATGCGGTGGATGCGCCTGCCGGCACGATGACGGTGGTGCTCGGCCCCGGTTGGCCGGGCGTGCTGCTGCACGAAGCCATCGGCCACGGTTTGGAGGGCGACTTCAATCGCAAGGGAAGCTCCGCGTTCGCCGGCCGCATCGGTCAGCGTGTTGCCGCACCGGGGGTTACCGTGGTGGACGACGGCACGCTGCCGGGTCGCCGCGGTTCGCTGAGCGTGGACGATGAGGGTACGCCGACCTCGTGCACCACGTTGATCGAAGACGGCATCCTCAAGGGTTACATGCAAGACAAGCTCAACGCGCGTCTGATGGGCATGGCGCCCACCGGCAACGGACGTCGCGAATCCTTTGCGCAGTTGCCCATGCCGCGCATGACCAACACCTACATGCTTGCCGGTCAACACGATCCGCAGGAAATCATTCGTTCGGTGAAGAAAGGCCTGTACGCCGTGAATTTCGGCGGCGGTCAGGTGGACATCACCAACGGCAAGTTCGTGTTCTCCGCGAGCGAGGCCTATCTCATCGAAGACGGCAAGGTCACGGCGCCGGTCAAAGGCGCCACCTTGATCGGCAGTGGCCCCGACGTGCTCACGCGCGTATCGATGATCGGCAACGATCTTGCGCTCGACGAAGGCATCGGCGTGTGCGGCAAGGATGGTCAGAGCGTGCCGGTCGGCGTGGGTCAGCCGACGTTGCGCGTGGAAAGCATGACGGTGGGCGGCACTGCGTCTTGACGCTTTGGGCATGCCAAGTCCGGCGGATGATCTAGCCTCGCCACCGTTGTAAATCTTGCCCAGCCGTCATTCCGCCTCGGCCTTCGCCGGAATGACGGTGAGGTACGAATGGACCCGCTTAGTGATCTGGGCTTTTGACCTGGATCTCTAGGAAACGAGGGGAATTACGACTCGTTTTCCGACAACACTTTCAGCAACTGAAAAATTTCCCGATACGCGCGCGGCGGCTTGTTGCCATCGCGTTCGATGCGTGCTTGACGAATCAGCGAGCGCAAGTGTTGTCGATCGATGGCGGGGTGCTGATCGATCAATGCCTGCAATGCATCGTCGCTTTCCAGCAACCGCTCGCGCATCGCTTCCAGCCGATGCATGGCGGCGGTTTCCTTGCGTTGTTGATCGCGGTTTTCGCCAAGCAGTGCCCGCGCGCCTTCGAACGCTTCGTCGCCGTGGCGGCGCATTACCTTGGCGAGAAAGCCCAGCTGACGTTTGCGTGCGATGTGCGAGGTAATACGGCGCAGGTTGTCGATTTCGCGCAGCACGTCTTCCGGCAAGTTGGCGCGGGCGAGCTTGCTTGGGGGGAGTTCCGACAATTGCGTGGCGAACGTCAAGACGGCCAAGGCGTCGCGCCGTTGCTGCGTGCGCGTGGGGCCGTAGTCGTGATCGGGGTCGTCGGTGTAAGTGCGGTTCACGGTGTTTTCCGTTCTACAGTCTGTGCGAAATCGACAGGCGGTGTGGTGTCAATCAGGGCGAAGCGTGGAATGGGTTCGCCTTCCAGCTCCACCGTTTCGACAAACATCGAAGCCGGCCGTACCCACAGGCCGTAGTCGCCGTACAGCGCCTGGTAGACGACCAGTTCTTCCATGGTTTCGCTATGCCGGGCGGTGCCGATCACGCGATAACTCTGGCCTTTGTAGTGACGATAGATGCCGGTGGCTATGGGCATGGCCGCTCCTGTGGCAACCTTGAGAATCTTAAGCATTGGCAATGGGTCTGGGCGGCCCCATGTTCGCTTATTGTATCCATTAGCCCTACAGGAAACCCACGTGAGCGACGTTGCGATCAGCCAGGACACCAGCCAGCGCGAACTCGACCGACTGGCCCAACTGGCCGACGATGTGATCCGCCGCGCTCGCGCCGCCGGCGCCACCCAGGCGGAGGTATCGGCCAGTATCGACACGGGGCTCAACGTGAACGTGCGTTTGGGCGAGGTGGAAACGGTCGAGCATACGCGTGACCGGGGCTTTGGCCTTACCGTCTACTTCGGCAAGCGCAAGGGTTCTGCCAGCACCGCCGATCTGAACGCCGATTCCATTCAGGCAACGCTGGATCAAGCGTGCGCCATCGCGCGCTTCACCGAGGAAGACGACGCCTCCGGCCTGGCTGATGCATCGCGCATGGCCACCGCGTTTCCCGATCTCGATCTGTGGCATCCGTGGGCGATCGATACCGCCGATGCGATCGCGCTCGGGCAGGAGATCGAAGCGGCCGGCCGCGGGCATGCCGGCATCACCAATTCCGATGGTGCAAGCGTGCAGGCGGGGGAGAGTTTGTCGGTCTACGCCAACTCGCACGGTTTCGTCGGACGCGAGCGCGGTACGCGGCATTCGCTGTCCGTGGCATTGATTGCGGGCGACGATGCCGGCATGCAGCGCGATTACTGGTACGACAGCGCGCGTAGCGCCGGCGATTTCATGAGCGCCAAAACGCTCGGCGACAAGGCTGCCGAGCGCACGTTGGCGCGCCTGGGCGCGCGGCGTTTGTCGACGCGGCAATCGCCGGTGTTGTTTGCGCCGGAGATCGCGCGCGGTTTGATCGGTCATCTGATCGGCGCGGTAAGCGGCGGCGCGTTGTATCGCCACGCGAGTTTTCTGCTCGATCATGCCGGCAAACAGGTGATGCCTGCGTGGCTCAACATCGTCGAGCGTCCGCATCTCATGCGCGGTCAAGGTTCCGGTGCTTTCGATGCGGAAGGCGTGGCGACGCGCGACAGCGTGCTGGTCGAAAACGGCGTGTTGGCGCGTTACATCCTCGGCAGCTACTCCGCACGCAAGCTCGGGCTGGAATCCACCGGCAACGCGGGCGGCATCCACAATCTGGTCGTCGAACCGGGTCACGGCGACGGCGGCGCGGCGGACGATTTCCGCGGCATGCTGCATCGTCTCGGTACGGGTTTGCTGGTCACGGAAGTGATGGGGCAGGGCGTCAACACCATCACAGGCGACTATTCGCGTGGTGCGGCGGGCTTCTGGGTGGAAAACGGCGAAATCGCCTATCCCGTGGAAGAAATCACCATCGCGGCCAATCTGCGCGACATGCTCATGGGCATCGTGGCCGTGGGCGGCGATGTCGACAAGCGATCGCATCTGCTGACCGGTTCGATCTTGCTCGATCGCATGACCATCGCCGGCGAATAAAGCGACGTCGCGTCAACGGAAGTAGGCCACAAGCACCGCAGCAAGATGTTGCGAGGCCTGCTAGGATGCCAAATACCGGCATCGGCCGGCGTCTGCACGACTTGAAAGGAGATGCGTATGAGCGTTCCGCCCGAGTCCGTTGTACCGCCTCCACCGAGCGAACCCTTCGGTGGAGACATCCCCGCCGAAGAGCGCACCTGGGCCATGATGGCGCATCTTTCTGCGTTGCTGGGCGGGCTGCTGACCGCTTCGTTCGGCCGGGGCTGGGGATGTTTCGTAGGCCCTCTGGTCATCTGGCTGGTGAAGAAAGACACCATGCCCTTCGTGAACGATCAGGCCAAGGAAGCGCTCAACTTCAACATCACCGTGGCGCTTGCGACACTGGTGCTGCTGATCCTTTCCATCATTACCTTCGGCATCGGCTTGATCATCGCGATTCCGCTGTGGGTGATCATTGGCGTCGCGTGGTTGGTGCTCACGATCGTGGCCGCTATGAAAGCTAACGAAGGCGTGCGCTATCGCTATCCCTTCGCGCTGCGGTTTATCAAATAACCGATAAGCCACGATGGGTGGCGCGGTGCGTCGCCTGTCGGCTTGCGTTGAAGACGCAAGCGGCGATTACGCTTCGGGTTTGAACGGCTCGGCCGCGTCCGGCGCGTCCGGATCGAGCAGCAGGCGCACCCGCAGTTCCGCTTGGTCGAGCGCCTGTTGGCAGCGGCGGTACAGGCCAATCCCGCGTTCGAAGGCACTGAGCGACTCGTCT
>DATJMR010000163.1:0-8342 GCA_035508595.1 Dyella sp. | reverse complement strand
ATCGGACGCGGCCACCACGGCTTGGCGAGATTCACCGCCGACTGATCGATCACGCGCACGTTGCCCACGGTACCGGCGCGTGCGATATCCAGTTGCTGCGCCTGGTTCAACAGGTTGGTGTAGGTCTGGCTTGTCACCGTAACGTCACGGCTTAGCTTGAGAAGCTCTTGCTGCGTATTGGGCAACTGACCGATCTTGTGATCCAGCGCGCCCTTCTCGCCTTCAAGCTGGCTGATTTGCTTTTGGAGAGCTTTGTATTCCGGATGCTCCGGCGTGAAACGTTTTTGCACGTCGGCCATCTGCATATGCAGCTGTTCAAGGTTGGTGTCGATCGTCACGTTCTGATCGAGCAACGACTGCGTCTGCATGCTGATGTCGACGGAGTGCGCGCGCAATTGAAACGCATTCAAGGCCTGCGTGGCGCGCTCCAGCTCCGCCTTCACTTTGGGAAGCTGCTCGCGCACGAACTTCAAACTGTTCGCAGCCTCGGCGGCGCTGCGATCGACGTTCTGACGAACATAGAGCGAGGTGACCTGATCCAGGAGATTGGTTGCAAGGATCGGATCGATGTTGTTATAGGTCAGCGCGATGATGCCGGAATCTTTGCCTTGCTCTTCCGCATCGATATCCTTCTGCAGTTTTGCGATGGTATCCATGTGCGAGTGGCGTACCACGCGGAAGCGCGCACCCGGGTTGGCCTGCATTGCCTTTACATCGACATTGACACCGTTTTGCGTGACCAGTTGACCCACGCGTCCGTTGACGAGAATGTTCCCGTCCGGATCTTGCAACGTATAGGTGCCATGGTCGCCTGCGATAAGCAGGAGCTTTTCGTCCAGCAAGTCGGCGGGCACGTCAAGCTGATTGATGTCCAGTTGCGAACCGCCCCAGTCGTAACGACTCAGTCCGAACAATGGCGATGCCAGTTGCCCGGGATGATCGTCGACGAACTCGCGCGCCAGGAACGATCCGAAAATCGGCAGGCGTTTTGGCGTGGCCTCGATATCCAATCGAAGGTTCTCAACCGCCTGGCCGACTACCGCGCGGGAAGTAAGAAGTTGAATCTCGGTAACGGCCTGCGACGTGGAAATGCCGAGCGTTTGCGAGAGATCGTCCATGCCCGGCAAGGTGGGTGCTTTTTGCTCCACCTGTACCGATGCACTTGCTTGATAGATCGGCGCCGCGAGTACGGCATACAGGATGCCGATCAGGAAGAACACGATGGTTATTCCGAAGATACGCCACTTGTTGTCGAGAAGCGTGCCTAGCAATGCTCGCAAGTCGATATCGTCGTCGCGTGTTGCGAAGGTCTGCTTGGTTGTCATACGCCGCTCCTCAAACGGTCAAATGCATTCATAGATAACGAATCCAACTATCGACGCCCCGCTCGATCATGCTGTAGACATGATCGAATACTTGGCGCGTTCTTCGATAAGGGTCAGGAACATCTTCGGCTTCGCGCCACTTGTCCAAGAGGAACAACTTTCCGCTCGACTCGGGCGCCATCTTAGATGCCGCGGCCAGATGCTCGCGCTCCATCACCAGCACGAGATCGGCCTCGCGCAACATCGACGGCGACAACTGGCGCGCACGGTGATCGGCGGCATCGATACCGCGCTCTTTCAAGATCCGCATCGCGTTGTCCTCCATAGGGTGACCCACAGCAGCGCTCAAACCGGCGCTACTGACGCGTATGCCGCGATCTTTTAGTTGATGTCGGAACAAGAACTCCGCCGTTGGACTTCGGCAGATGTTGCCTATGCAGACGATCAAAACATGTTTGAACACGTAAGGGATTACTCCGTCGATTTGCTTGAGCGCGTGGCGAAGTCGCCGAGCGCAATACCCCGACAACTTCTACCTAGTACCTATGTCTTTACCTGCATGTTTCGTGAACAAATGCTTCGCTGCTTCTCTACGCAGGTTGAAGTTATAGAACGTCGTTCGTCAAAACCGCATGGATTTTTCAAAATGTTCCAATCGACAAGACATTTTCTACACACACGTGACGAAAAAATCTGTCGGCTGACCATGCTTCATTTACGACGCACTAACGGTGCAGGGAGCTTTAATTAATTAAACAAACGTAGCCGATTCGATATTTTCTGCTTTTTTATATTCAGTACTTCATCGCCTTTTGTTAGATGCCAAATGGCAATACATCCCTACGCCATGTGGAGTTCACATGAAAACTTTGTTTGTTGTGGCGGCAGTTTCGATAACTCTTGTTTTGAACGGATGCGCCGTTGTCCCCGGACAACACATGTCCACGAACGGCCCGGAAAAGGGCCATATTCAGATGGTCGACATCACTCCGGAATGGCTCGCAAGTCAGCCTGCGGAACAACCGAAGACCGTTCCACCTGAATTGCTGAGCTATCAGCCTGAGGCATATCGGATCGGTCCCGGCGACATGCTGTACATCACCGTGTGGGACCATCCTGAATTAACGGCCCCAGCCGGCGCTCAACAACAGTCCAGCGCCAACAGCCGCCTGGTGCGTTCGGATGGCACGTTGTTCTATCCCTACGTCGGCACAGTGAAAGCCTCAGGCATGACGGTGGATCAGCTGCGCCAGGAGCTCACCAGCAGGCTCACCTCGTTCGTGCCGCATCCACAGGTCGACGTCGCGGTGACCAGCTACGGCAGCCAGCTCATCACGCTTCAAGGTGCGTTTGTGAAGAGCGATCCGCAGCAGGCCACCACGGTTCCGTTGACGCTTGCGCAAGCGATCGGTTCAGCCGGTATTGATCTTCCGCACGCGGATCTTTCCGATCTTGTGTTGACGCGCGACGGGCAGGACTATCACCTGGACCTGAACACGATGAGCAAAGCGGCCGAGCAGCGTATTTATCTCAAGCCCGGCGATCGCCTGTTTCTGGCCTACAACGACAACAAAGAGATCTACATGATGGGCGAAGTGTTGCGCCCGCAAGCACTTGTCTTCCGGACCGACGATCTAACGCTTACGCAGGCATTAGGCCGCGTCGGCGGGCTCAATCCGATAACGTCCAGCAGCAAATCGGTCTATGTCATTCGTGGCATAAAAGATCTGGCGCATCAACCGGCGACGGTTTATCACCTCAACGCACGCTCCCCTGCCGCATTCGCGGTCGCAGATAACTTTCACGTGCAAGCCGGCGACGTCGTGTGGGTAGGTGCAGCGGCCATTACGCAATGGAGCCGCTTCCTTGGTCAGCTAGTACCCCTGACCAATTTGATCGGTACAGCAGCTATCGCCAGTGGCAACACCAGCGGGCTTTGATCTCAAGTTTTAGTTTTCTGTTGTAACGGGTTGCGGGCGTCGGCGATACGGCGCCCGCTTTTTATTGGCCCGAACGAAGCCGCGCGATTTCTGCGTAGGCCGCATCCAGTTCATTGCGCAGCGCCTGATTGCTTTCCAGCAATTGCTGAATTTCCTGGCACTGCGAGATCACCGAGCGAAGCACATCGCATTTCACCGTCACGTGCCGTGAGCGGTATGCGCGCATGCGCTCAGCCGCTGTTTTTGCGTTGCCGGTAGGCGGGCGGCCTCGACGAGGTCGCTGCGAAAGTTGCATGGCAATCGTTCCCGGATCGCGAGGATCAACCATGGCAAAGCCCCCTTCACGTTAGATATTTGACGTCGCCAATTTAACGTAACGTTACGATAAATGCAACAAAAAAAAGCGCCTCGGATGGAATGGCTTGATTTTGGAAAGAAGAACGCAGCGCACGCGCGCAAATACACGCCTGGCGCGCCGAATGCGAGCTACGAGCCGGGGCATCGTTGAATTGATATTGCTCAACTTGCACGCGTTCGAATGCGGCCAAACAAACAACGCGGCGAGGAGACTTAGCTGAATTTACCGAAGGCGACGCGGTTCAGGCGGCAGCGTATCCGCCGCATGAGACGGAGGCGCGGTTTGCGATGACCGAAGACGCCAAGGGTCTGCTTTCGTATATGGAAGCAGACCCTCTGCCTCACTTATTGAACAACGATCTCATCGGAGAACAGCCAGGTATCTTTGGCCTCATCCGAAAATGCCGCGGGCAATGCCTTAAATTGATCCGCCTGGATGCGGAGATAACGAGCCGTCATCGGTTGTTGCGACTGGAATCGGAAGCGGTGCGTCCCCACGCGAAGCAATGGATCGAACGCAGGCGCATCGGTATACAACGTTGTCCAATGTTGCCCATCGGACGATGCAAGGAAAGTCACTTTTCCGGGCAGTAGAATTCGCGATTCGATGGCTTGCAAGAAGCCAACGTCGATGACGTGAAACGTAACGTCCTTCTGCAGATCGATCGTGGCATCAAGACCGCTGTCGTGCCAGGCGGCCCAGCGGCCGTCGTGAAAATCCGAGCCGCCTAACACGCCGTCCACCAGCGTATCGCCTGGCGCGTAGGATGAATCAGGCGCTTGCGCAAACGTGATGGAATGTCCCGACGCCAAGTTGCTGACCAAGGTGAAACTGGCCGCATTGTCGTAGCGTAGCCCTTGGCGATAAGGAATGACTTTAAGCGTACCCGGCTTGCCGATCGTCACATCGTCACCGAACGCGGGCGATTGCGGCGTCGGTTCCGCTCCGTTTTCCGTATAGCGGCTTTGCAGGTCATCGAATCCCCGCTTTGCGCGTAGCTGCCAGTTGCCACGCTGCGCATCGTAGGCGACGGAATACGTGACCACGGGTTGGCTCTCCGGGCCATAAGCCACCCTTTGCATATCCAGCCAGCGATATTGCGCTTGCAGGCGCTGCTCGAAATCGGCGTATGCGGCTTCATCGTGCGCACCTGTCCAGAGATTTTCCGCAAGCGCCAGCAGGCGCGGGTACATCTTGGATTCGGCGTTGAATGGATTGGCGCGCTCACTCCACAAGGGAGCTTCGGCGCCCAATATTTGTGCGCGATGTTCTTTGAATACCGAATCATCGCCCGGCCCCGAAGAGGTTTGGCCCGCGATATCGGTGCGGTACACCTGCTCTACCGTCAACTTGTCCAATGGCGCATCGATATAAAACGGCCCCGCCACAATGATGCGGTTGCCGTTCGTGAGCGCCTTGCGTGCCTCGTTGTCGCCGCGCCAAATTTCGATGATGGCGTTCTTGTCCGCACCGCCTTCGAGTATTTCGTCCCAGCCGATCAACGTTTTGCCTTTGCTGGCGAGATAACTCTGCATGTGCTTGATGAAATAGCTCTGCAGGCCCTCCTCGTCTTTCAATCCCTGCTCGTGCATCAGCGCTTGGCAGGAAGCGCAATCTTTCCAGCGATCCTTCGGCGTCTCGTCACCGCCGATGTGGACATAAGGGCTTGGAAACAGCGTGATGACTTCGTCCAGCACGTGCTGAAGGAACGTAAATGTGTCGGGATTGCCAACACAGTAGATATCCTTGAACACGCCCCACGTGGTAGCCACGTTCATCGGTTGCTGCGTACAGGAAAGCTCGGGATACGAAGCCAATGCGGCAACACTGTGCCCAGGCATCTCGATTTCCGGAATGACCATGATGTTGCGCAGTCGCGCGTAGTCCACGATCTCGCGAATCTCGTTTTGGGTATAAAAACCGCCGTAACGGCTGCCGTCTTCTTCCGTACGCCAGGCACCTACGGACGTCAGCTTCGGATAGCGATGGATCTGGATGCGCCAACCCTGGTCTTCCGTGAGATGCCAGTGGAAGGTATTGATCTTGTAGTAGCTCAACAAATCGAGCTGTTTTTTGATAAACGAAACCGGATAAAAATGCCGACCCACGTCGAGCATGAAGCCGCGATAGGCAAACGCAGGTGCGTCTTCGATATGTACGGCGGGAATGGAAGCGGTTGCCGCATGCTTCAACGGCAACAGCTGGCGCAGCGTCTGCACGCCCCAGAACAAGCCTTTGTCGCTCGACGCCTGGATGATGATGCCACTCGGCGTCACGGACAATCGATACGCTTCGTCGCCGTTTACGGTTGGATCGATCGCCAACACAATGCCATGCGCATGATGGCTTGAAGATAGCTCGATGCCCGTCTGCTCCTTCACCGCATTGCGAAGAAAAGCGACGATCTCTTGCGCTCGCGAACCGTCGGGCGCATCGATGCCGGTATGCGCATCGATGCGGTAACTCCCCTCTCCCATTTCCAGCTGCTGTGGCTTGGGAACGATCGTGATCTCGGCGACGGCGTGAACGCTTGCCGCGTACATGCACAGACCAAGACACCAGGCGAGGACAAATTTCATCGGGGAACTTCCGTACGCTTGAAACAACTTCATGATCCTTCCTGATTTAGGTTGGCACCTGCCGGGAGGGCAATCCGGGAGGCTTGCTCTACCGGAAGAACGGCCGATGGTATCGGGCGTTCACATGTTAGGGACCTAAGTAAGGCTGTTCGTTGTTGTAGACGACCGACGCATATTGGCTCAGATCGATGCCAATCAACGCGGCGTTTTGCATGAGCGGCGATCGGAGAAACCAAACCCCACCTTGAAGCCGGTAGGGTCTGGAGGATCCATCTCATTAAGCCCCGGCCGAAGCCGGGGCTGTGAAACACTCAATCTGAGGAATCAGTCGAGCTTGTAGTCGAACGTGAGGAAGATTTCGCGACCGTTGTACTCGCTACCGGTCTGCCCCGTTGTGACGAACTCGAAGCCGCCGGCGTAGTACGGGATCGTCGAGACCTTGTTGAAGATATTGGACACCGTGAGCTTCAGCTTGGTCATGTCGTTGATCTGCCAGCCGACCGAGGTATTCCAGGTGATCCACACCGGCGTGTGGCCCGTGTACTCGGTGTCGTTGACGGTTACGTTGGTGCCGTTGACTGAGACCTGGCAAATACCGGTGGCAACCGTCTCGGTGCCATTTTGCACGGTAATCATGCTCGGCTGGATGCCGTTGGGCAGCGTATTGCAACTACCGTAGTTCGGGGCACGCATACCGCCGTCGCGCACACCGGAGATCGATACGTCCCAATCGCCCTTGTGCCAGTCGCCGATCCACGAGATCCTGCTTGCCACAATGTTATAGCGGGTGTTTTGCAATTCGTCGGAAGCCAGCACACGCTGCTTGTACTCGAGGTTGTCGGTGTAGTTGATATTGGCGGTGAAATTGCCCCAATTCTCGGTCTGCAGCTTGTAGTCCAGCGAAGCATCGACACCGCTCACGTACAGCGAAGCCTCGTTGATCGGGCCGGACTCTTCCGAGATGATTTGACCGGTTCCATTAACACGCTGAACCATCTGGGTCACCATCTTGCAATACGCCGAACCCGGCACGTGCGCCGTATACGGCGACAAAGCCGATGAACCGTTTACCTGCAAGCCGGTAAGGCAGCCGGCCTCGTCGACCAGCACCGTGCCTGGGTCGAGATATTCGATGGCGTTGTCCACGCCCATGTGCCAGTAGTCAGCGGAGAACGACAGGCCTTGCACGCCTGGAATCTGCCACACGAACCCATAGGTCCAGGAGTGGCCCGTCTGCGACTGCAACAAGCGGCTGCCTTCCGTCGTCAAGTTGTAGTACTGCGAGGGCGGGCGCTGCACCGTGCTGCACCATGTGCTGTTGCTCTGACCAGCCTTGATGGCGTTGATGCACTGCAAGGGATCGACGTAGTCACCGATCGGCGAGGTGGAGCCGGTCAGGTAGATGGCCTGCATATCCGGCGCCTTGAAGTTGGTGCCGTAGCTGCCGCGAAGCAGCAGACCGTCGTACGGACGCCATTCGAGACCGGTGCCCCAGGTGCGTGCGATGTCGGCGCTGCTGGCGTCGTGGTATTTGTCCAGGCGGCCGGAGATGGTCCACGTCACCGAATCCAGAATCGGTACGCGGAACTCGTTGCCGAACGAATAGCGCTGACGCGTGCCGCCGCCGGTGAGGTACGCACCGAACGGATTCTGGAAGTTGTTGTTGTCGCCGCGCGCGTCAGGCGAGAGCAGGAAGCCGTTGTGCGCAGCTTCCAACACCGCCGCCCAACCTACCGATTCGTCCGCCCACGGGAGCTTGAACAGATCGCCATTGATGCGGAACTGCGCCTGGTCCAGCCACGACGATGACGTGTTTTCGCCGTTGACCGCGAACTGGCTGTATTGCTGCGGCGTGATGGGATTCCACCACTGCTGCCAGTTCATGGCGTAAATAGGCAAGCCGGCGGCGGTGGTGCCCAATTGCTTGCCGAGGAAGAAGTTGTTCATGCCATTGACGTTGATACCCGTGTAATCCTCGCGCACGGTGTATTTCTGGCTATTGAGGTTCATGTCCCAGTTGAACCGGCTGTCGTCGAAACTGCCGCGCAGGCCGGCCTGCAGATTCCAGTTCTGCTCGCGGTCATGGGTATTGGCGGACGTGCCGATTTCCTGTGCGGTCAACTGGCGGTCGAGCGCATTG
>DATJMR010000162.1:0-2933 GCA_035508595.1 Dyella sp. | reverse complement strand
GTTCTCGCCCCGGACCTTGAACTCGACCTTGCCGTCGACCAGCGCGAAGAGCGTGTGGTCACGACCCAGGCCCACGCCGGTACCGGCATGGAACTGCGTGCCGCGCTGACGCACGATGATGTTGCCGGCTTCGATGGCCTGGCCACCGTAGACCTTCACGCCGAGGTATTTCGGGTTCGAATCGCGACCGTTGCGGGATGAACCTACGCCTTTTTTATGTGCCATGACTGTCTACTCCGGCTGTATCAGGCGTTGATGCCCGTGATCTCGACTTCGGTGAAATGCTGACGATGTCCCTGCTGCTTCTTGTGGTGCTTGCGGCGGCGGAACTTGATGATGCGGACCTTATCGGCGCGGCCGTGCTTGCGCACGGTGGCGCTGACCGTGGCGCCGGAAACGACCGGGGTGCCAACGGTGATGGACTCACCGGAACCGACCAGCAGCACCTGGTCGAACTTCACGCTGGCGCCCTCTTCGGCGTTCAGCAACTCCACGCGCAGGACATCGCCCTGCTGGACGCGGTATTGCTTACCGCCGGTCTTGATGACTGCATAACTCATGGGAATAGCCCTTCTGTCGTTATTCTCTTGGGTTCGCCGCGACCGATTCGGGCGCAGCGAACTCAGGATTATAGCGACAGGCCACGTTTCTGGTCAATCCGTGACCAGTCCAACCCGAAGGGCGCGCGCCCTTACTGGGCCTGGGCGCCGCTCGTGCCCGGGCAACGCCCCTGGGCGTCCAGTTTTCCTTCCTTTTGCAGCTCCGAGAACATGTCCGAAGTGCGCTGGCGGCCCCATTGCTGACCGCTCTGGGCAGCCTCGGCCATGGTAGCCGGCATTTGCGCCACCAGCTTTTGGCCAAGCGGGGATTTGTAGAACTTGATCAGCCCGTCCACCTCATCGGCGGTGAAGTGGTGCTGGTAGGCGGGGATCATGGCGGTCAGCAACTGCTCCTGCCCCGCCTTGTCGATGTAGTTTTGCCAATAGGTGGCCGGCACGCAGGGGAGCTGCTGGCTCATCATGGAGCCCATCTGGCTGTTCATGACGGCGAACTGGCCCGGCACGTTCATCACTTGCATCAGCTCGCGCACCTGGGCCTCGGTGGGCTGCGCCGCGAAGGCTGGACCGGCCGCCAACAACGCACAGAACGCTGTGCCCATCATCCATTTGCCAGCCATATCACCCTCCGCATTGCGGAATGTCGGGAACATAGCGGGCGAGCATAGTCGTGCGCCTGTCTGCTGCCTAGTCGTCTCATCCGTGAACCTGCTGACACCGGCTGTCAGCAGGCCGCTGTGCCTGCGATGCAGCCTGTAGGCGGCCACTTGCTATAGTGCGCGATCCCCCAAATATCTCGGCGTGATGGACACCATACGCATTCGCGGCGCACGCACGCACAATCTCAAGAACATCGATCTGGACCTTCCCCGCGACCGGCTGATTGTGATCACGGGCCTCTCCGGTTCAGGCAAGTCTTCGCTGGCATTCGACACCATCTATGCGGAGGGGCAACGCCGCTATGTCGAATCGCTGTCGGCCTATGCCCGGCAGTTCCTGTCGATGATGGAAAAGCCGGACGTGGACCATATCGAGGGTCTGTCGCCGGCGATCTCGATCGAGCAGAAATCCACCTCGCACAACCCCCGCTCGACGGTGGGCACCATTACCGAGGTATACGACTACCTGCGTCTGCTTTACGCACGCGTCGGCACCCCGCGCTGCCCGGACCACGGCATACCGCTGGAAGCGCAGACGGTCAGCCAGATGGTGGATACCACGCTGGCGCTGGATCCGGAAAAGCGCTTCATGCTGCTCGCGCCCGTGATCCGCGAACGCAAAGGCGAGCACGTACAGGTGTTCGAACAGCTTCGCGCGCAAGGTTTCGTGCGTGCCCGCGTGGATGGCACCGTGTTCGACCTCGATGCCGTGCCCCCGCTCACGTTGCGCCAGAAGCACACGATCGAAGCGGTGATCGATCGTTTCCGTCCGCGCGACGACATCAAGCAACGCCTGGCCGAATCGTTCGAAACCGCGCTGCGCTTGGGCGATGGTTTGGCCATCGTGGTGGACATGGACGATGCGAAAGCAAACGAACAGCTGTATTCGTCGCGCTATTCCTGCCCAGTGTGCGACTACTCGTTGCCGGAACTGGAACCTCGCCTTTTCTCCTTCAACTCTCCCGTAGGCGCATGCCCGACGTGCGACGGTCTGGGTGTAACGCAAGTGTTCTCGCCGGAACGTGTAGTGAGCCATCCCGAACTGTCGCTGGCGGGCGGTGCGGTGCGCGGCTGGGATCGTCGCAACGCGCATTACTTCCAACTCATCATGTCGCTTTCCAAGCACTACGGATTCGATGTGGAGACACCATGGCAGAAGCTCGCCAAGACCGTGCAACAAGCGGTGCTTTACGGTAGCGGAAAAGAAAAAATCAGCTTCCGTTACCTCACCGAGCGTGGCGGCAAGGTGACGCGGGAGCACGCGTTCGAAGGCATTCTGCCGAACCTGGAACGTCGCTATAAGGAAACCGAATCGCCAGCCGTGCGCGAAGAGCTGGCAAAGTACATCAGCGATCACCCCTGTCACGACTGCGGCGGCCAACGCCTGAACCGTTCGGCGCGCAACGTGTTCGTGGCGGACCACTCGCTGCCCACGTTGACCGCGCGCTCCATCGACGATGCGTTGGCATTCTTCGAAACGCTCAAGCTCACCGGTTGGCGTGGCGAGATCGCGGTGAAGATCGTCAAAGAGATTCGCGAACGCCTGAGCTTCCTCAACGACGTGGGTTTGAATTACCTCACGCTCGATCGTCAGGCAGACACGCTCTCCGGCGGCGAAGCGCAACGTATCCGTTTGGCATCGCAAATCGGTGCGGGCCTGGTAGGCGTGATGTATGTGCTGGACGAGCCGTCCATCGGCTTGCATCAACGCGACAAC
>DATJMR010000161.1:0-3859 GCA_035508595.1 Dyella sp. | reverse complement strand
CGTGGAGAAGAAATCCGTGCGCACCTATCGCGTCGGCTCGGGCGAAACGCTGTATTCCATCGCGCGCAAGCACGGCGTGGATGTGGCGCAGATCCGTACCTGGAATCACTTGAAGGACAACACGGTGCGCACCGGCCAGGTGCTGCGCATCGAAGCTCGATAATTGTCGCTTGCGAATTCTTGCTGTCACGATCGATCTGGACGACACCCTGTGGCCGGTGATGCCGGCGCTGGAACGGGCGGATCGCGATCTCAACGACTATCTGCGCAAGCATTACCCCGCTGTCGCGCAAACCTGGCCGATTCCCGCGTTGCGTGCATTACGCGCGCAGGTTGCCGCCGAGCGTCTGGACTTGGCGCACGATTTCACCGCACAGCGCTACCTCACCCTGCAACGCGCGTTCGACGCCTGCGGGGTGGCCGATGCGCCGCTGGATGCGTTGTTCGAAGTGTTCGCCGCCGCGCGCAATAGCGTGGAACTTTACCCCGATGCCCTGCCCGCGCTCGAACGCTTGCGCGCGGCACGGCCCGTGGTCAGCTTGACCAACGGTAACGCCGATCTGGAACGCATTGGGCTGCATCTGCATTTCGCGCATCAAGTGAGCGCACGCGATGTGGGCGTGGCCAAACCGGATGCGCGCATTTTTCTGGCTGCCGCCGAGCGGCTCGGCATGGCGCCGGAAAACATTTTGCATGTCGGCGACGATCCCGAACTGGATATCGCCGGTGCGCGCGATGCGGGCTTGCGCACGGCGTGGATCAATCGCGCCGGGCATCCGTGGCCGGGAACGCTGGGTGCGGCGCCGGATCTGGATTTGCGCGATCTGGCGACACTGGTGCAGTGGCTGGAAGCGGCACCCAACCTTTAAACCTCCCTATGGCCTCACCGTCATTCCGGCGAAGGCCGGAATCCAGTCAGGTACGCGCGCGGAGCGCTCGACTTAAAAAAGTGATGTGTGCTTCGCACGGCGTATTCAAACTGGATTCCGGCCTTCGCCGGAATGACGGTGGCGCGAGTGGGCGGTGAGGCGGGTGGACACTGAGACGAGTTGTGCTTGGGCGTGAAATGGGCCCTTTACCCCGTCCGTGTCGAAAAGGGCGCGGGAAAGAGGTTTTGAACCCCCTTCCAAAAACGCGCATCATTGTCCGCTGAACCCTTCGCTGGCGCGTGCTACACGTGCGTAAGGACTTGCATGTCTGCCCTGATCGAACACCGCTCCAACCGCCACGCTCCCACGCCGATCGAAGCCATCGATACCACGCATCTGGCCGCCACGCGCAAGCGATTGAGCGCCGCGCAACGCAGCTGGCTGGACGAGAATGGCTTCGACGCCAAACCCGGCAGCGTGTGCCTGGTGCCGGATACCGGCGGCAAGCTGGCGCGCGTGCTGGTCGGCGTGGACGGGCAGGATTCGCTGTCGTCGCTGGCGGCGTTGCCGCTGATGTTGCCGGTCGGCGAGTACGCCCTGGCACCGGAAAGCGTGGCGCTGGATACCGAGCTTGCCGCACTTGGCTGGGCGCTGGGCGCGTATCAATTCACGCGTTATCGCAAGCCCAAGCGCGCCGCCGCGACGCTGGCGGTTTCCAGCGAAACGTTGGCAACGCTCGCGCCGCTGGTCCAGGCCACATATCGCGTGCGCGATCTGGTCAACACGCCGACCGAAGACATGGGGCCCAAGCACTTGGCCGACGAAGTGAAGCAGCTCGGCAAAGCACACAAAGCCAAGGTGCGCGAATGGGTGGGCGAGGAGTTGCTGGAAGACAACTTTCCCACCATCCACACCGTCGGCCGCGCCAGCCATCGCGCGCCGCGCTTGATCGAGTTGACCTGGGGCAAGACCACCGCGCCGAAAGTGGTGGTGGTGGGCAAAGGCGTGTGTTTCGATACGGGTGGCTTGGATCTGAAGCCTTCCGATGGCATGCGCTGGATGAAAAAAGACATGGGCGGCGCGGCGCATGCGATCGCACTGGCCAGCCTGGTGATGGAAGCGAAACTGCCGGTTCGACTCACGCTGCTGATTCCCGCCGTCGAAAACGCGGTGGCGGGCAATGCCATGCGGCCGGGCGAGGTGGTGATCACGCGTGGCGGGCATAGCGTGGAGATCGACAACACCGACGCGGAAGGTCGACTGGTGTTGTGCGACGCACTCGCTTACGCCGCCGAGCAGCAGCCGGCGCTGATCGTCGACTTCGCCACGCTCACCGGCGCGGCACGCGTGGCGCTCGGCCCCGACCTGCCGGCGTTGTTTGCCAACGACGACGCGCTCGCCGACGACGCGCTCGCTTGCAGCAACGAAGTGGCCGACCCGCTGTGGCGACTGCCGTTGTGGCGTCCGTATCGCAAGCTTTTGGATTCCTATCTCGCCGATTTCACCAACACGGGCACCTCGCGTCACGCGGGGGCGATCACCGCGGCGGTGTTTATGGAGCGCTTTATTCCCGATGGCACGCCGTGGCTGCATTTGGACACTTATGCCTGGAACGATGGCGATCGTCCCGGACGCCCGCGCGGCGGCGAAGCGATGGGGCTGCGCGCGATCTTCGCCTTGCTGAGCAAGCGCTACGGCTAAACCTTTAGCCCTGCGCGCAAGGGCCATTCGTCGGGAAGCATGACTTTTGGCTTTGTCGTCCCGCCGCGGGACCCCGCATGATGCCGGAATATCCAACCAGGCACCCATGACCTATGCGCCCACTGCGTCCTGCCCTGCTCGCTCTCAGCCTTGCCGTCAGCCTTCCCGGTTGCGCAAGCGTCCAGAATCAAAACCAAAATAATCAAAACCAAAACCACCAACCGCCGCTCACCACACTCACGCAAAACTCCGGCGGCGTGATGCCGGTCGAGCAGAGGCGCGTGCACTTCGATCACGCGGAGCTGCATATCGCGGTGGATCCGTCGAAGCAGCGCATCGATGCCACCGCCACGTTGACCTTTACCGCGCACACATCCACCGATGTGCTGGTGCTGGACTTGGATCGCAACTTGCCGATCAGCGCGATCGAGGTGGACGGCCAAACGGTGGCGCCCACCCAGTGGAGCAATCCGGAGGGCCGCCTGCGCATCCAGCTGCCCCATACCGTCAATGCCGGCGAACGCGTTTCCACTACCGTTCACTACGGCGGCAACCCGCATGTGGCGAAGAAGGCGCCGTGGGACGGCGGCTTTGTGTGGTCGCATACGCCTGACGGTCAGCCGTGGGTGGGCAGCGCGGTCGAGGGCGAAGGCTGCGATCTGTTCTGGCCCTGCATCGATCATCCGGAAGGCAAGCCGGATCTGGTCGATCTCTACGTGACGGTGCCCAAACCGCTGGTGGCGCCCGGTAACGGCGTGCTGATCGGTGTTACCGACGAAGGCGACAAGCAAACCTACCATTGGCGCGCGAAGCATCCGACCACCTACGCCATTTCCATCAACGTGGGGCCGTACAAGGAACTCACCGGCGAGTATCACAGCCGCTACGGCAACACCATTCCGCTGCAGTATTGGTACCTGCCGGGCGAAGAGCAGCAGGCGCGCGCCTTGTTCGCCGAATTCTCGCGCATGCTGGATTTCAACGAAGCGATGATCGGCCCCTATCCCTTCGGCGACGAAAAGATGGGCGTGGTGGAAACGCCGTACTTGGGCATGGAACACCAGACCATCAACGCCTACGGCAACCATTACGCCAAAGACGGCGGCGGTTTCGACTGGCTGCTGCAGCATGAATTTGCGCACGAGTGGTTCGGCAACCAGATGACCAATGCCGACTGGGACGATATGTGGCTGCACGAAGGCTTCGGCACTTACATGCAACCGCTGTACGGCCAGTACCTGTATGGCGACATGCCGTATTTTTCCATGCTGCAGAACGAACGCAGCATG
>DATJMR010000160.1:0-9903 GCA_035508595.1 Dyella sp. | reverse complement strand
TCTGGTTGAGCTGATTCATTCCTTGCTGCACGGCGGCGGTCGCGGCGGGATGCTGCGTCATGAACGACACGTCCACGCGGCCGTGCTCCACGCTCACCTTCACGTCGAGCGGTCCGAGATCCTGCGGATTCAAGCGTATCTGCGCCTGCTTGATGTCCTGACCGCTGAGCCAGGTGATCTGCTGCCCCAGCTCCTTGGCGAAACCGGAAGAACCGACCGGCGCATTCATGCCGAGATTGTGCGCGCCGGTTGCGCCCGTGCCGGCGGGCACGAGCGGCGCCGTTGCCGTGAGGTTGCCCAACGCGGCAAGGCCGGATGTGCTTTGCGAGGTGTTGTCGGCGAGGGCCGAGGTTACCGCCGCGAACGTATGCGTGGGCGCAACGGCACTACCCGCCGAGGCTTGGGAAGTATTGGCGGCGCCTTGTACCGCCGCAGCGACGTCGCTCAAGACGGACGCCGCCGCCGGCGAATTGGCATCGCTGCCATCGGCGCTGCTGCCGCTCGCGCTGAAATCGGGACCACCCAAAGCGTTTTTCTGCAGCCCGGTCAGCGAATCGTCCGCGCTTTTGCTGATGGTGGCGCCGGATGACACGCCGTCTACCGCATTGCTCGTGCCGCCGTTGGCCGTCGTCGTGATGGCCGCCGGCGCCGCGGCGACCGGCAGCGGCACGGGCACGATGCCCGCGAGCGCCGCCGTGGGTGCCGGTGTCGCGGCCGTTTGCTTGGTGGCCGTTTGCGTTGCGGGTTTGGTCGTCGTGCCGCTCGTGGATGGGCTTGCGTCGTTGTGCGTATCGCCGGTCGCGTGGTCGATCAAACTCAGTACCGCGCTGGCCAGCGTGCCGACGCCTGGAATGTCCAAGGTCACGGCATCGTCGTCGCTCGCATCGTTCGTCGATGCGGACGACGATGCCGCCGTGCCCGGCTTGTCGCTCGCGTTGTTCGAAGGGGTGCTTGCTTGCGTGTTTGTGCTGCCGTTGCCGTCTTGTTGGGTGTCGCCATGCTGCGAGGCGGACGGATCCGAAGTCGCTTGTTGCTGGTGTTGTGCCGTCTGCAAGTGCGACGTAAAGCTCGGGCCGGACGGATTGTGGTTGCTCGGCGGCGGCGCGCTGCTTACCGGCGTCGGTGGCGTGATCGGAAGGGCGGGTAGCGGACTGGCGCTCATGCGCGAATACTCGATGACATAGCTTTCATGGCGCAGCAAGAAGCGCGCCAGACGTTCTCAACCGAGCCTCCGTCACGGCACCGCCTCATGGCGCGCCCCTGCGGCGGTTGCGGTGCTGCATGCGCTCATCCACTTCCGCTTGCTCAAGTCGTTGTTCGCGCAAGTCTTCTTGCTTGCGCAGGCGGTCCACCACCGTATCCAGTGCGTTCTCGCGCGCGTGCGCCAGCAGCCAGCGATCGCGCGCGCCGTCGACCTGGCGCTGCATGCGCTCGACCAGACGGCTCTGTTGCACGATGGCCTGATCGATGCGGTCGACGAATTGTTGACGGTTCAGCAGGGCGCTCACCGTCAGGCCGCCGTCGGCAACGCTGTAATCGTTGCGGTAACGTTTCAGCTCGTCGAGCTGCTGTTCGGCGTGCGCGAGTTTCTGTTGTTGTTCGGCGAGGCGTTGCAACGCATCTTTCTGGCGGCGCTGCGCCTGGTCGACGGCCGGTTGCAGTCGTTCCGAACGCGATGCCATCACGCCATCTCCGCGGTGAGCGAGCCCAATCGGTCTTGCGCGGCGCGCAGTTCAACCGGTTCGTCCACTTCCTGCTGCAGGAATCGGGTCAGGCGCGGCCACATGGCGATAGCCTGGTCGACCTGCGCATCCGAGCCCTTCTGATAGGCGCCCACCGCGATCAGATCCTGACGTTGGCGATAGGCGGAATACACCTGGCGAAAACGCTGCGCGGCACGCATCTGGTCTTTCGTCACCACCGCCGGCATCACGCGGCTGATGGAGGCTTCGATATCGATGGCCGGATAATGGCCCGCTTCGGCCAGATCGCGCGACAGCACGATATGGCCGTCCAGAATCGCCCGCGCGGCGTCCGCGATGGGATCGTGGCGATGATCGTCGCCTTCGGTCAGCACGGTGTAGAACGCGGTGATCGAACCGCGCCCTTCGGCATCGTTGCCGGCGCGCTCGACCAGCGCGGGCAGCATGGCGAACACCGACGGCGGATAACCCTTGGTTGCGGGCGGCTCGCCGATGGCGAGTGCGATTTCGCGTTGCGCCTGCGCGTAACGCGTCAGCGAATCCATCAACAGCAGCACGCGCTGGCCGCGATCGCGGAACCACTCGGCGATCGCGGTCGCGTATTGCGCGCCACGCAAGCGCTTAAGCGGCGGCGCATCGGCGGGCGCGGCCACGATGACGGCGCGTTCGCGTCCTTCGTGGCCCAGCGTCTGCTCGACGAATTCTTTTACTTCGCGACCGCGTTCGCCGATCAGCCCGACCACCACCACATCGGCGTCGGTATAACGCGTCATCATGCCAAGCAACGTGGACTTGCCGACGCCGGAACCGGCGAACAAGCCGATGCGCTGGCCGCGGCCCACGGTGAGCAGTGAGTTGATCGCGCACACACCTGTGTCGAGCGGCGTATCGATCGGCTTGCGCGCCATGGGATTGATCGGCTCGCGTTTCAGCGCAGCGTGGCTTTCCGCGCGCAGCGGGCCTTCTCCGTCGAGCGGCATGCCATCGGCACCGATGACGCGGCCGAGCAAGGCCTCGCCCACCGGCAGATCGCCCGCGCGCGAACACGGGCGCACGCGCGCGTTGGGCAACACGCCGTGCATTTCGGTAACCGGCATCAAGAGCAAACGCTCGTCGGCGAAACCGACGACTTCGGTATCCAGCGCGCTGCCGTCGGCGGCATCGACCAGACAGCGCGCACCGAGCGGCGCTTCGCAGCCTTCCGCTTCCAGGGTCAATCCGACCACGCGGCGAAGACGCCCTTCGACCGTCAACATTTGCACGGCTTGCGCACGCTGCGCGCGCAGCGAGAGTTGCCGGCGCCAGCGTTGTTGTTTGGTAAGCGCGGCGCCGTCGGCGCTCATGCGGAGACCTCGTCTTCGCCGTCGTCGACATCGTCGCCGATCACGGCATCGATCACCGCCGCCAGACGCGTGGAAACGCGCGCATCCAGGCGCGAACTTTCGCTTTCCAGCACGCAGTCGCCGCGTTGCAACGCGGGGTTGGCGCCGAAACGCCAATGCGGTTCGGCAGCGGCCAGTTCGCGCAGCAGATCCATATCGCGCGGATGCACCCAGACGCGCAGCGCGCGCGTGGCCGACGGCAACGCGGCGGCGGCTTCGCGAACGGCGTGTTCGATCAAGGCAGGATCGAGCTGCAATTGGCGACCGACCACGCGGCGCGCCATCACCGTGGCGAGCAGCGCCAATTCGCGCTCCACCGCATCGTCCAGCGAAGCGAGCGGCCGTGCAGCGGCGGTGCAGATCGCATCCAGACGCGCCAGTCGTTCATCCAATTCTTTCTTCGCAGCCGCGCGGCCTTCTGCAAGCCCCGCCGCATAACCTTCTTCGCGCGCCTGGCGCTCGATTTCTTCCAGCTCGTAGACGGTGGGACCGGGTGCTTGCTCGGGTTCCTGCGCGGCAGGCGCGGCGCCCACCGAAGGCGGTTCCCAACGATCGAATCCGGTGGCCGCTTCGCGGCTGAGCACGCCGGCCATCAGACGAACTCATCGCCGTTGGCGGAAAGACTGATCTGCCCCGCGTCGGCGAGCTTGCGCGCGATTTGCAGCACTTCTTTCTGCGCGGCGTCGACCTCGCTGAGTTTCACCGGACCTTTCACTTCCAGGTCGTCGCGCAGCATGTCGGCGGCGCGCTTGGACATGTTGGCGAAAATCTTTTCGCGCACCGACGGCTCGGAACCCTTGAGCGCGACGATAAGGCGCGCGGACGGCACCTCGCGCAGCAAGGTCTGCATGCTGCGATCGTCGATGTCAGCCAGATCGTCGAACACGAACATCAGTTCTTCGATCTTGGTGCCGAGGGCGGCGTCGTGACTGCGGATTGCGGTCATCAATTCGGTTTCGCGCGCGGTCTCCATCGCATTCAAGATCGCCGCGGCGGCCTTCAGGCCGCCCACGGTGGCCGATTTCAATTTAGACGAGGTGCCGGAGAACTGGCGCTCCATGATTTCGTCCAATTCGTTGAGCGCCTGCGGCTGCACGCCATCGAGATTGGCGATGCGCATCACCGCGTCGCTGCGCACGCGCGGCGACAGATAGCCGATCACCTCGGCGGCCTGATCCGGCTCCAAGTGCGCCAGCACCAGCGCGATGATCTGCGGATGTTCCATGCCGATCATTTCGGCAATGGCACGGCTTTCCATCCACTTCAGCGATTCCAGCCCCTTGGTGGAGCGGCCCAGCAAAATGCGATCGATCAGACTGCCGGCCTTGGTTTCGCCCAGCGCGTTGACCAACACTTTGCGGATGTATTCCTCGGTGCCCACGCCGAGCGCGGTTTGACGGCCGATATCGTCGCTGAGGCGGCCGAGCACCTGCTCGACCTGATCGCGGGACACGTTGCTGAGCGTCGCCATCGCCGTACCTACGGCTTGGACGTCGCGCGCGCTCAGATGCTTGAGCACTTCGGCAGCATCGTTTTCGCCGAGCGTCAGCAAAAGAATCGCAGCGCGCTGCGCGCCGTTGAGTGCGCCGGTTTCAGCCGCCATCGTCGCCCACCCAATTCATCACGACCTGCGCGACCTGCTTCGGATTCTCTTGCACCAGTTTGCGGGCAAGACCGATTTTTTGTTCGTACGCCATGCTCTGGATCTGGGGCGAGGTAATACGCACCTGATCATCGCGCTGGTTGTCGCGCACGTCGTCGGCGATGCGCACGGACACGGTGGGAATGGGACCGGCAAGCGCGGGCATCGGGTCGGAACCGCCGCGCAGCAAGCCCTTGAGCAGCGGCCGCAACAGGCCAAAGGCAATCAGTACCGCGATCAGAATGCCCGCACCCTGCTTGATCAGATCCAGCATGCCGGGACGCTGCCAGAAGGGTTCGGCAACCGGCGCGGCATCCACCGGCGCATCGGAGAACGCCTGGTTGATCACGCTCACGTTGTCGCCGCGCTGCGCATCGAAGCCCACCACGTTCTTGGTGAGATCGGTCAGATGCTGCAACTCCTGCGCGGTGAGCGGAATGCTCTTGCCTTTGCCATCCGCGGCGGGCTTGTTGTCCACCACCACCGCCACCGTCAAACGCACCAGCCGGCCGGCGGGGTCGCTGACGTGGCTGATGGTGCGGCCAAGTTCGTAATTCTTGGTAGAGCTTGATGACGTATCGGTTGGCGTCGATGCCGCTTTCGCCGTGGCGTTCGCGCCGTTCGCCGCCGCGGGCGCACCGGCGTTGGGTTTGGCGGCCGTCGGTTGCGCAACTGTGTTCGGCGGCTGGTTGCTGAGCGCGCCGGCGACATTGCCGCTGCCGTCGTCCATCTTTTGTTCGCTGCTGCTTTGTTCGCTGCGCAACGCGGGGTTGGCGCTGTCATAGCTCTCGCTGGCTTTTTCGGTCTGGCTGAAATCCAGCGCCACGTCGACCTGGGCGCGCACGCGGCCCGCACCGACCAGCGGCGTCAACAGATCCTCGATGCGTTGCGCATAGCTGTTTTCCATGCGCGTGGTAAGACGCATGCGCGTATCGCCCACGGCGGCGGCGCTATCCGGATCGGACACCGTCAACAGGTTGCCTTGCTGATCCACCACGGATACTTGCGAGGGATCCAGATCCGGCACGCTGGCCGATACCAGATGCACGATCGCGGCAACCTGGCTGCTGTCGAGCTGGCGGCCCGGATACAACGTCAGCAACACCGATGCGCTGGCCGGATGGTTGTCGCGAATGAAGGCGGACGGTTTGGGCAATGCCAGATGCACACGCGCGGAGCGCACGAATTGCAAACCCGCGATGGTGTTGCCCAGATCCGTTTCCAACATTTCGCGATAGTGCGTGCTCTCGGCAAGATCGCTCATGCCGAACGGCGAATCGTTTTGCACAACCGTGCTGCCCGCGGTACTGCCTTGCGGCAAACCTTGACTGGCCAAGCGCAAACGGGTGTCGGCCAACACATCGGCCGGCACCGAAATGGATGCACCGTCCGCGCCGAGGCGGAATGGCGTGTTGCTGGTCTGCAACGCTTGCGTCACGGCCGCCGCGTCTTTCGGATCGAGCCCGGCATACAGCAATGCGAAATTGGGGCCGCGCGACCACAACACGGTGCCTACGCCCAGGGCCACAGCGGCGGCCACTCCTACCAAGAGCAGCAGCAGGCGCGTCGTGGGATTGCGCAGAACGCTCTTGAGCTGATCCTGGCGCGATAGAGCGGTAGTGGGAGTGGCGTCGGCCATGGGACGGATAACGAATCAGTAAGTGGGAATGGCGTTTTCGATCGGCCGCGCGAGGGCGGAAAAGCTCGGTATCAGTGAAGCGTGTGGGGTTCGCAAAACGGGCTCGTCATCTTTCGAAAGCGCTTGCTGACGGGCCGATTGATGACGATCTGACCGCTTGCAGGCCGTTTCGCTTTAGGCGTCGCCGGTTCCACGTTGCGGCATTCGGTGGCCTGGCGATAGAGAATGCGTTTCGCGCGAAAAGTCATGACTGCATCACACCGGCATGTTCATGATGGTGGTGTAGGCATCGACGAGCTTGTTGCGCACTTCCACCAAACCGCGGAAAGCGAGATCCGCTTTTTGGCCGGCGATCGACGTTTTGACGATATCGGCGCCCGGGTCGCCGCGTTCGAACGCGTTGACCTGCGTTTGCGCATCATTCTGTTGCGCGGCGACCGCACCGAGCGATTGCTTGAACAAGGCGCCGAAATCCGTGCCCGGGCCGCTCGACGCTCCAGGCGTCGATACCGCAGGCAACGTGCCGGACGCTTGCGCGCCGAGTGCACGCATTTGTGAAAGCACACTGTTGACGTCGATCTGACTCATGTCGGTTTTCCAACGCTTGTCCGGTTATAAGGTGCTTCAAGCAACGGCCGTGCCACTCTGCGACGACGCATCCGGCGTGCGGCAGCACGACTGCAAACCGTATTTGCGCAGCTTTTCCACCAATGTCGTGCGCTGCATGTGCAGAAGTTTGGCGGCGTGCGCCACAACACCGTCGGTGATGTCGAGTGCTTGACGGATCAGCCCCACTTCGATGTCGGCCAGGTGATCTTTTAGATCGACGCCGCCTTCGGGCAACAGAATTTCGGTGTCCGTCGCGTTGCGGCTGTTTGCCGGCGCGGGCTTGTTTTGACCGTCGAGCATGGCGCGCAGAATGCTGCCGCCGGTTTCGTCGATCGGCAGCGGGCCGCGGTACTTCTCGGGCAGATCAGTCGCGCGCACTTCGCTGTTCGGATACAGAATGGCCAAGCGCTCGACCAGGTTGGAAAGCTCGCGCACGTTGCCCGGCCAGGAGTGCTGACGCAGCGATTGCATAGCGCTACCACTGAAGCGCACGCTTTGCAGACCACGGCGCAGCAAGCGCTGGTTGAACTCGGCGATCAGCTCCGGCATGTCTTCCAGGTGATCGCGCAGGGACGGCATTTCCAGCGGAAACACGCTCAGGCGGTAGTAAAGGTCTTCGCGGAAACGGCCGTCGGCGGTCGCCGCTTCGAGATTGCGGTGCGTGGCGGCGATGATGCGCACATCGCAACGCTGCGTGCGGTTGCTGCCGACGCGTTCGTACATGCGCTCTTGCAATACGCGCAACAGCTTCACTTGCATCGGCAGGCTCATGTCGCCGATTTCGTCCAGGAACAGCGTGCCGCCTTCGGCCATTTCGAAGCGACCCTTGCGGGTGCTGATCGCGCCGGTGAAGGCGCCTTTTTCGTGACCGAACAATTCGCTTTCCAGCAATTCGGCGGGAATCGCGCCGCAGTTGATGGCGACAAACGGTTTGTCGCGGCGGGGCGAGCAATCGTGAATCGCGCGCGCCACCATTTCTTTGCCCGTACCCGATTCGCCCAGCACCAGTACGCTGGAATCGAACGGCGACACCTGCCGGATCAGCGCGTTCACGCGGCCCATCGCCGAGGAACTGCCAACCAGACGCAGAGGCGCGGGGTTGCCGGCCGGGCGCAGCGAAGGCGCGCGACGCACGGCCTCAGCCAGGCGCTCGTAGCGCAGCGGGAAATCCAATACTTCAATCTGTGCCGCGTAGGACGAGCCGCCTTTGGTCAGGCGCTCCAGCTGCGGCGAATCCGAACCGACCAGCACCAGCAGTTGGTCCGCGGGCACGTCCAGCGACGCCAGGGCTTCGTCGCAACGTTCGTCATCATCGATGCCGCCGATATACGCCACTCGCCATTCGTGAGTGATCGAATCGTTCTGCTGGGACGCATTCCATCGCTGCGGGAAGAAGCCCATGAATTGCATGGCGGACGTGACGATGTCGGCCCGCGTTCCGTTCGATTCGATGATGAGTACATTGCTATTTGGCATGAGCACGAGTCCTGCTGCGTTACGGCGACTGCTGTCGAACAACAACGAATCCCATCCCAAGTCGTGTTGTCCCCTGTGTGTCAGGTATCCGTCGTGACACGTGGAGCAATCCAGCAAGAAGAACGCCAAAAAATTTTCGCCATGCCATACCGCGCGGCGTATCGCGTGCGCGATGTGACGTAATTCGCGCACGATCCGTGGGCGAATTCACATTCGTGCGGAACCAAAGAAACCGTTTACATCAAGGGTTTAGATCGATGTTGCGAACGGCCTGTGCGACCGATTCAGTGATGTGATGAGGCCTGGCCCGCGTGCACATGCCGGGATTTGGGCGGTTTCGAATATCCTGCGGCGTGATAGACATCACATTCCACGTTTGCTGCCCGACACATTTTCATTTCCGCCGGTCAGACGGGCTTCAGCCACTTTGCGCCGATGGTGACAAAAAACGAAACGTTCCAACCCATCTTCGACCATTTCGTTCAATTCACAAAAGTAAACGAAAGCTTTGTCGCCGCTTACCGGCGTACCGGGTCGCGCGTAAAGCTCCAGCGGCAATGCGCGGCACGCGTCGAAATGCAGGCGTACCAGCAGATTGCCAGTGCTCGGGAGCAGGTTTTCCGGCACCACCAAACCTACGGCGTTGAAACTCACCGGATGGCGCGGCGGCAGCAACGGCTCAGGCATCAGAAGACGGTCGACGATGTCGAGCAATACGTTGATTTTGCTGTCCATACGCTGCAGCTCCAGCATGAGCGGGCTGTCGTCGTCGCTGGCGTTCTCGGCCTTGCGCTCGTCCAGCGATGCCAGCGACCGCAAAATGTGCACGTTGCGTTCGTTAAGACGCGCGACAGCTTCGGGCGCCGGATCGAACGCATCCACACTCACATGTGGATGACCTTGATACGTCACTCGCTCCGAAAAGGCCTGCCATCTTTCATTAGCTTGCGTGGATTGCATAAATTCCCCTCTCTGCCGGCTTTTCGACGGCGCGGCCGCCATCGGCATCTATTATTCACAACGTGTGCCATCGCTGCGCTTTGACTCCCTCTCCCCGGAGGAGAGAGGACTGGGACGAGGGGTTACACGGGCGAAATATCCGATTTTTCGGGGAAAAGAAGCTTTTGAATGAATGCGTAGCGCGAAGGTGCATGACGCGTTCGCCCCGCGCCCCGGACCCTCTTCCCCAAAAGGGAGAGGGAGAAAAAGCGCGGTCAATGTGACGAAGTAATGTAGGTGCGCAGCGCCCGATGGTTGTATTGGTGCTGGCTGAGCTGCTGTTCGACCGCTTCGCGCACAAGTTGCGCGCGCTCCAGCAATGCACGGTTGTGTGCCTGCAGCGCCAGCAACGTATCGCGATGCTGCGGGCCGGTCGTACCTTGTTGGGCTTGCTGCAGACAAAGCTGGCGCTCGACATCGAGCTCCGATACCCGCTCCCAGTTGTCGTACATC
>DATJMR010000159.1:0-5070 GCA_035508595.1 Dyella sp. | reverse complement strand
GACCACGGGCACGTCGCGCTGGTTGAACTTTTATGTGGAAGGCATGCGCTGGCTCGTCGAAAACGAACACATCGACGGGTTGTACCTGGACGACATCGCCTTCGACGGCGCGACCACGGAGCGCATTCGCAAAGTGCTGCTGCGCGGCAATCCCGGTGGACTGATCGACGTGCATTCGGCCAACCAATACAACCCGCGCGACGGCTTCGCCAGCAGCGCCAACCTCTATCTCGAACAATTCCCCTTCATTGACCGGCTCTGGTTCGGTGAATATTTCGACTACAACTCCCCACCCGATTATTGGTTGATCGAGATGTCCGGCATCCCCTATGGATTGATGGGAGAGATGCTGCAAGGCGGAGGCAATCCATGGCGAGGCATGGTCTATGGCATGACGACGCGCGCGCCATGGTCCGGCGATCCGCGCCCCCTGTGGACGTTCTGGGATGCGTATCAAATCGAAAACACGCGCATGATCGGTTACTGGGTGCCTTCCTCTCCGGTCAAAACGAAGCGCAAGGGTGTCCTGGCGACGACTTATCTGGGGAAGGGCCGAGCCCTCGTGGCGCTCGCCAGCTGGGACAACCAGCAAACAGACGTCAAGCTTGCGATCGACTGGAAGGCGCTCGGGTTGAATCCCCGCGACGCAACGGTCTATGCGCCCAAGATCGAAAATTTCCAGGACGAAAGGACATTCGCCGCCAATGAAGCCATTCCCGTACAGCCCGGCAAAGGGTGGCTGTTGGTGATTGAAAAGAAAGGTGCGACGGCGGCCGGACTGCCCCATAAGTGACGACACCGATCAACCGGCAAAGAGGCCTTTTCGAAGGCCTCGGCGCCGACATCATTGGGTGGGTAGAGCGCCCATGTTGCGGGCGAGCTCGTAAATCAGCGTCAAATTTTCCGGGGTGTGTCGTCGTGGATGGCGCGCGGTCGACGGAGCAGGCCATCGCCATGGGCCTATCCAAGGCGCGTCGAGCCGGCGTAAAAGTGCCGGCGAGAAAGTCGGCCCGACGGTCGGCTTCAAAAAAAGAGCCTCGTCCACAGCGAAACCACCATTGAGCACGACATCGGCACCGGTTTGTTCTATCGCGATGGCTACGATGCGCCCTATGCGTTATTGGCTCCGGTCGCCAATGCCGTTTGGTCGCCAAGAAGTCGCGGCCGTACGACGGGTGCTGCTGTGCTCGATCGTTCGCTTTCGTTCGGTAATCGAATGTCAGCGCGATGCTGCCTCCAACAACATAAAGGGAGAGGTGACTAAATGGCGTCGTTCAAGGCTTAGATGATCGTTTCAACACAATACGTTAACTGCCCGAGTGCCATGTATCTGCACGTACAAACGGCAAATGCGGGAGAAGATCATGCTTTATTGGGCATTGGTATTTTTTGTCATCGCTATTATCGCCGCCGTTTTGGGTTTTGGCGGCATAGCCGCGGGTGCGGCGAGCATTGCCAAGATCATCTTCTTGGTATTTATCATTCTTTTTGTTCTTTCCTTGATTTTCGGCAACATTCGCCGAGGTCCTCGGCCGTAGTCGAAAAAAGGCGATGTGGGATAGGCAGGGTTTGCTGCCTCGGGCGGGCCGACGGCGGCTTTCTAATACCGAACGCATGCATGCGGACCGCCGCCTATCTCTCCCGTTTCATGATCGAGCCGTTAGCCGTTGTCCGTGCCACCGACGGCATGCGCCAAGGAGGAGCCAAGTTGTTCGATCGTGCCGAGCGGCATATCGCTGGCGTGTGCGCGTAGCGACATCACCAGGTGCAACGCGGTTTCCCTTCCAGGCGCCGTAAGCGCCAGTACGATCTGCCGCCGATCTCCCGACGACCGATGACGGCGGACAAGGCCGCGATGGACGAGTTCGTCCAGCAACTTCGTCAGATGGGCCGGCGTAATGCCGGTGGCGGATTTCAAATCCCCCTGTTTGCAGGTGGACGTTCTGGACAGGTGAACCAGCACAAGGCAGTGCATCAGCGTCAGATCATTCGCGCCTGAAACGGCGTGCGCCAGTTTCTCGATGGCGGAGGTCGCATTCTTCAGTATGCGGCTGACCTCCGCCATTTTGTAAAGCGCTTCCACGTCGGCGCTGTCGGTGCTTTTATCAGCGTTTGGTGTCGAGCCTGTCTTTGGTTTGCCCGAGCCGTTTGTAAGATCGTTGTTCATCGATCGGCGCTCCCGTGAGCTGATCAAAAGCGTGGCGCTTGCGCGGATACCGCCACCTTTTCGTTCGAGGCATCCGGATATGTGGTCTCCCAACCGCCGCCCAACGCCTTGTAGAGCGATACCAGCGTGGTGGAGATCTGCGTGGTGTTGTCGGTGAGGTCTTGCTGCGCGGACAGCAGGCGACGTTCCGCATCGAGCACCTGCAGGAACGATCCGGTGCCGGCGGTGTATTGTGCTTGCGCCAGGCGAAGTGCGCGTTGGTTGTCCTGCACCTCTGCCGCGAGTTGATCGTGACGTTCCTGCTGCGAGGAATACTGTGTCAGTGCGTTGTCGATCTCATGCCACGCCGACAGCACCACGCGCTGGTAATTCACGGCGGCTTCCTGTTGCTGCTCTTTGCGCAGATTGAGCGTGGCTTTCAGACGGCCGCCTTCGAAGATGGGAAGATTGATCGACGGACCGATGGAAAACTGACGCGAGCCCCAGTTGCCGAGCTTGCTGAATTGCATGGCTTGCAGGCTGCCGCTGGCCGAGAGTGTGATGCTCGGATAGAAGTCGGCCTTGGCCACGCCGATTTCCGCCGTGGCTTGATGCAGATTGGCTTCCGCCTCGCGAATATCCGGGCGGCGACGCGCAAGGTCCGAGGGAATACCCACCGGCACGACCGGCGGCGTGGGCGGCACGGGCTTGGTTTCCTCAAGCTCAGTACGCAGCGCACCGGGCGCCTGGCCGAGCAGGAAACTCAGCCGGTTGATGGTCTCATCCTCCTGTTGCGCAAGCTGGGGCAGCAGTGCGTTTTCCGCTGACACCTGCGAGGCGGCTTCTTCCACATCCAAGTCGCTGGCCAGGCCGTTCGCCTTGCGTTCGCGCGTGACACGTTCGGCATCCTTGGCTGCCTTGAGGCTGTCGAGCGTGATCGCGTAATCGGTTTGCGTGCCGCGCAGCTGGATATAGTCGCGCGCCACCTCGGCCATGGTGGACATCAGCAGATCGCGGCGTGCGTCGGCCTGCGCATCCACGGATGCATCGGCGGCTTCCACTTCGCGACGCACGCGGCCCCACAGATCGAGCTCCCACGATGCGTCGAAACCCGCCTGAAACAAATTGAGCGGCGCGGAACCTTTACCGCTCGCCGGAAAGTTTGCGACGCCGGCACCGGTTCCGTTGGCGGTCGTCGCCGCGTTGGTCGATTGGGTCAACGCGCCGGCAAGGCTGGTCACGCCGTTGGCGCTGGCGCGTTCGCGCACCGCGCTGGCATTGCCGTTGACGGTGGGATATTCGTCGGCGGCGGTGATCGAGCGTTCGGCGCGGCTTTCGGCCAGACGCAGTGAGGCCACTTTCAGATCGAGGTTGGCATCGGCAACGCGCTCTTCCAGCTTTGCCAGCTCCGGATCGTTGAACGACGTCCACCATGCGGTGTTGATCGGCGCCGCCGTGGTTCGACTCGGCACCACCGGTTTCGCCTGGCACCCGGCACCGCACCACGCGCTCGGAAGTTTGGCATCCGGTCGCGTGAAATTCGGGCCTACCGTGCATCCAGCCAAAAGTACGGCAGCGAGCGCAATGTGCAGCTTGATGATGTTCATGGCAGTTGTCCTCGACAAGGCGGAATACGGTTAGTGCATGGGCGCGGCGGCGTGGCCACCGTCTTTGACGGGCGACAGAAACAGCGCGAGCGGGATCATGGCCGCGGCCAGCACGGCGAAATAAATGAAGGTATCGGCGTAGGCCAACACGGCGGACTGCTGCCGCAAGGTTTGAAACGCATAGCCCAGCGCCGTTTCGTGCAAGGTGCTCGCGGAGTGGCCTAGCGAACGCAAGGTGGCTTCGTTGCGCGCGATCATCGCGTTGAACGGTTGATTGAAGGGCGTGAGCCACGTCGACAGATGCGCCTGGCGCGCCTGCGTGCGTTCGGACACCATCGCGCTGGCCGCGGAGATGCCGACCGAGCCCGAGACGTTGCGAAACATCACGAACAACGCGGATGCATCGGCGCCGAGCGAGCGCGGCAGGCTGTGGTACGCCATGATGCTGATGGGCACGAACAGAAATCCCAGTCCCGCGGCCTGCGCGCTACGCATCGCCGTGAGCGTATGAAAATCGATGTTCGGCACCAGCCGGTTCGAGTAGCACATCGCCAACATCATCACGGCGAAACCCACGGCGATCAGATAGCGCAGTTGCACCACTTTCATAAGCCGGCCGACCGGCGGAATCAGCATGATGATCACCAGGCCGCCGGGCGCCAGCACGAATCCGGCCCAGGTGGCGGTGTAGCCGATCGTCGTCTGCGCGAATTGCGGCATCAACACCGCGCTGCCGTACAGGATGAAGCTCATGCCCATGATCAGGCCGCAGCTGACCGCGAAATTGCGGTCCTTGAAAACATGCAGGTTCACGATGGGCTTCTTTGCGATCAGCAACCACGCCACCGCCCCGACAATGCCGAGCACGGCCAGTATGGCCATGTGAACGATAAAGGGCGATTGCAACCAGCCTTCGTCTTCGCCGCGATCCATCATCACCTGCATGCAACCCAGACCGAGCGTGATCAAGCCCAGGCCGATGTAGTCGATCGAGCGTTTCTGCTTCGTCGCCCACGGCGGATCGTCCACCAGCGCGGCCACTGCGATGCAGGCAAAAATGCCGACCGGAATATTGATAAAGAAAACCCAGCGCCACGATGCGTGATCGGTGATCACGCCGCCGAGCACCGGGCCGAGCACCGGCGCCACCACCGTTGCGATCGCCGTGATGGCAAACGCTGCGGCGCGCTTTTTCGGCTCGAACGAATCCACCACGATCGCTTGCTGATTCGGTTGCAAGCCGCCGCCGAAGAAACCCTGCAGCAAGCGGAACACGATCAACTGCGGCAGGCTCTGCGCCAATCCGCACAGCAGCGA
>DATJMR010000158.1:0-3306 GCA_035508595.1 Dyella sp. | reverse complement strand
GCCGATCCGACAGAGAAACGGCCATAGCGCATGGGCAACGGAGTCATTCTTGTTTGCCCGGCCGTCGCAAATGGATTCGCAATAATCATTCGATTTCTGAAGGCACACACGAGCCAGGCATGCCGATTGTCGGCGTAGGCTGTATCGAAGAGCCGCAAGGCGTACAAACCATGCCATTCAAAATGGTAGCGACCTGGTTGTCGGAGGCGTGATTCGGTTGACGTACGCCTCGCCTAGGCGGCCGACGCGCCGAGTTACATATTATTAATGTACCAGCAGGTATAGTTATAGCCATGTCGCGAGACATCAGTCCCACCGCTTAGCCGGGCCTCCCCTCCCTCCCTAAGCAATGTAAAGATGGATGACCCCCCCTAAGCCCGCAGGCTCCCCCTTGCGGGCTTTTTATTGGCCGCAACCGTCTACGAAAGCGGTGCCGGGGCGCATCCGAAGCGATCTGATCGGTGATTTATTATGCAAGATAAACTTGCAAGATTAACTTCTAATATGTAGGGTGAGCGCATGTCTCCCTCCCCTGCACCGAATGCGGTCATAGAAACCGCGGTAAGCGAACTCACCGCAGCCGTCAGCCAGCTTTTGCGGCGCCTGCGCACGCACGCCAACCCGAACGAACTCAATCTCTCGCAACTGAGCACACTGGCGCGGCTGGATCAGCACGGTGCGATGACCACGGCGGATCTGGCGCGCGCGGAGTCGATGAAGCCCCAATCGATGGGCACGATTCTCGCGAGCCTGGAGCAAGAAGGTTTGGTCGAACGGCAGCCTCATCCCACCGATCGGCGGCAGATTCTTTTTGCACTCACCATCGCGGGTGTGGAGATGCGACGCCAGCGCGGCCTGGCCAAGCGCGAATGGTTGATGGCGGCCATGGCGAAGCTGGAGCCGGCGGAGCTTAAAACCATCGTCGATGCCATTGCGTTGATCAAGCGTCTGGGCGAGTCATAACAACAGACTGGCCGAACGTTTCTCTCACCAACGATGCGCAAGACGGCTCGCGTCAACGCGCCCTTCACGTTCTCACTTAAAAGGACGGCAATCTCATGAACTGGATGCACGACATCGCTTATTTTTTCGGCGGCCTATTTCTGTCCAATGCCATTCCCCATTTTGTAAGCGGCACGATGGGACGCCCGTTTCAGTCGCCGTTTGCGACACCGCGCGGCGAGGGTCTTTCATCGTCGACGGTCAATGTGCTCTGGGGGTTCGCCAACTTCGTCGCCGCCTATTTGCTGATTGTCGGCGCCGGCCGATTCGACCTGCGTGACGCTCAGTCGATGATCTCGCTGGGCTTGGGTGCGCTGTTGATCGGCCTGTTTGCCGCGAAGCATTTTGGTCGCTTCCACGGCGGCAATCTTCACGCTGATCGCGCATGAGTGCGGACGTCGGCCACCGCACCGGCGCATCCGATCACTTGCATCCTGCGATCTGGAGAATCACCGCGGTCGTGGTGCTGGGGTCGTTTCTTGCGCAGCTGGATGCAACCATCGCGAATGTGTCGCTTTCCAGCCTCGCTATCGCATTGCACACGGGTCTTTCGACCATTCAATGGGTGACGAGCGGTTACTTGCTGGCGTTGACGCTGGCGCTGCCGATGAGCGGTTGGCTGGTGGATCGCTTCGGTGCGAAAGCGGTGTACGTGTGGTGCTTCGCGGCGTTCACGCTGTCCTCGGCACTGTGCGGATTGGCGTGGTCGACGGCATCGCTGATCGGGTTTCGCGTCTTTCAGGGCCTCAGCGGCGGATTGCTGGCGCCCATGGCGCAGATGATGATGGCGCGCGCTGCCGGAAAGCATATGGCTCGCGTGATCGGCTACGCCGCCGTGCCCGTGTTGTTTGCGCCGATTCTGGGACCGGTGATCGCGGGCCTGATCCTGCAGTACACATCTTGGCGTTGGCTGTTCCTGGTGAATTTCCCCGTTGGCGTGCTGGCGCTGGTGCTTGCCGTAGTGTTTCTGCCACACGACCGCGAGCAAACCCGACCGCGCGAACTCGACTGGACGGGCCTGCTGTTGCTTTCACCCGGCCTGGCGATTTTTCTCTACGGATCCGATCGCATTGGCGAGCGAACAGGCTTGATCGCGTTGGCTGTGTCGGTCGTCTTGCTCGGCCTGTTCTTTTGGACAGCCCATCGCAAAGGCGACAAAGCGCTGGTCGATCTGCGGCTTTTCAAAGGTGGCGTATTTCCCGTTTCCGCCGTCACGCAATTTCTCTCCAACGGCGCGATGTTCGCGGGGCAGATGTTGATCCCGATCTATCTCATCCGCGATGGCGGACGTTCGCCCGGCGACATGGGCTGGTTGCTCGCGCCGCTCGGCCTGGGCATGTTGTGCACTTATCCGCTGATGGGCGCGTTGACCAGCCGCTTCGGGCTTCGAAACGTCGCCGTAGGTGGTGCGTTGTTGGCGTTAATCGGCACCTTGCCTTTTCTCTATCTGGCCAACCACACCTTGGTGCTAACGGTGCTTGCCGTCGCATTGTTTATACGTGGCGTCGGTCAAAGCGCGGTGGGCGTACCTTCGATATCCGCCGCGTATGCATCGATAAAACGCGATGAGCTGCCGATGGCGACCACTTCTCTGAATATCGTTCAACGCCTCGGCGGCCCCACGTTCACCACGCTCTGCGCCAGCTTATTGGGTTGGCGCCTAGCCGCGCAGCCTTTGCATGAGTCGCCGCTCAGCGCGTACGCATGGGCGTTCTTGCTGTTGTGTGCCTTGCATGCCGGCACGTTGGTCGCGGCATGGCGACTCCCCAAGCGAGTGCTTTAAGGATTGCCCATCCTCACTGGATTCGGATCGACCTGATGCGTTGCATCCGAGCGCCTTGGCATCAAGACATCCACCACGACATGCGCCAGCAACGCACCGACCATCTGCGCCAGCACAAAACCCGCAACATCCATCCGCCGGATGCCCGCGAAGGTTTGGGTCAGCGATCGCGCGAGGGTTACCGCGGGATTGGCGAACGAAGTGCTCGCGGTAAACCAGTACGCGGCAAAGATGTAACTGGCCACCAATGCGGGGATTGCAGCGGGGCGATGGCGGCTGCCGACAAGTATTGTCAACAGAAGACCGAATGTCGCCCATCCCTCGCTCAACCATTGTGCGCCGCCGCGGCGCACATGCTCGCCCGCCTGAATGAGCGGCAGTGCGAACATGGCGTGTGCCAGAACGACACCTGCGCAGGCAGCCACGATTTGTACAACGACATAAACCAATGCTTTTGATGTGTCGATTTCTCCCCGCAAGCGCATCACCAGCGTGACGGCAGGATTGAAATGCGCGCCGGA
>DATJMR010000157.1:0-18654 GCA_035508595.1 Dyella sp. | reverse complement strand
CCGCCAGCTCGATCAGTTACACGGTTTACGCGGCGGGAAATGGCGTGCTTGTGCAGGGAGCGATTTCCGCAGCGTCACCATCCATCCACTTGCCTCATCTGACTGCGGGCGCTACGTACCTGGTTATGATCGCGCCGAACGGTGGCGGCGCGCAGATGACATTGTCTGTGCAGGCGAACGCGGTGTTGACCACCAATGTCCCGGCTACCGTGATCACGACAACGCCCGGGCAAAGTCAGCGCTTGCTGTTCAACGCTGCCGTAGGACAGAACCTGGCGTTCCTGATCCATAGCGCCACCACGAATCCCGCGGGAAGCACGGTGACCTACACCGTTTACAACCCTAGCGGGGCAACGTATGCCAGTGCGTCGACAAGCGGCGCGGGCATCATCAATCTCGGCAACGCACCGACGAGCGGAACGTATCAGGTGGTGCTGGCACCTGGTAGCGGCGTGATTGGCTCGATGCAGGTGGAATTGGAACCAGGGATGGTTGTTGCAGCGAATGCGACGCCGCAGACGTACACCGCCAATGTCGCCAACCAGAACATCTATCTGGCGTTTAGCGCCACGCAAGGCGAGAACCTGGAATTGACGCTCAACAACGTCAATGCTGCCGGTGCCAGCAGTAACCAATTCATCGTCTACGTCTACAGTCCCGCCGGTGCGCAGGTCGCCTCGTTCACATGCTATGCGTCCAACCCGGGCAAGAGTTGCAGCCAGCATTTGTGGGATCTCGCAGCTGGACATTATCAAGCTGTAGTCACCCCCAATGATGGCGGGACAATCAGCTTTACCGCGTTACTGCAGGATGACCTCGTCGCGCCAACGATGTCACCCAACAGCACGCAAAGCGTGTCACTGGCGGCAGGGCAGGTCCAACGCTACACCTTCAATGCAAACGCTGGCGATACGGTGGCGTTGGAACTATCGGGGCTGGTCACGACACCGACTGGCCAGTCGGTGACCTTCGCGGTATACAGCCCGAACCAGGGTGCGATCACTACTAGCATGACGGCCTACACGTCCTTCACGCCGACGAGTTCGCAGGCAGTGAATCTGTCGAACCTGCCGGCGACCGGCACCTATACCGTGATCGTGTCGCCCAATTACGGATTGCCCGCCACGGCGCAGCTGAGTTTTGGCGCAGGCGTGAGCAGCACCATCACGGCCAATAGCGCAGCGCAGAGCTTCACGGCCAATATCGCTGGGCAGAACGTGTATATGCCGTTCACGGCCACGCAAAACGAAAACCTGGAGCTGACGCTAACCAACATCACCGAGACGGGGGCAGGGAGCAATGGATTTTCGGTGTATGTCTACAGCGCGCAAGGTGCGCAGGTCTCCTACTTTTGGTGTTATCCGACAAATCCGGGGGCGAGCTGCAGCACGCACCTGTGGTATTTGCCGGCAGGACAGTATTCGGCGGTCGCGACGGCGATTTATGGAGGGGTGATCGGTTTCAAGGCACTGCTCCAAGACGACCTTGTCGGCCCTACGATCGCGAACGGGAGTGTTGCGAACATCGCGCTGGCGGCGGGACAGGTCGAACGCTACACCTTCCATGCAAACGCTGGCGATACGGTGGCGTTGGATGCGTCGGGCTTGGCCACGACACCAACTGGCCAGGAAGTGGCCCTCGCGGTATATCGCCCGGACGCGGGGGCGATCACGGCGAATACAACGGCCTATACGTCCATAACGCCGACGAGCGCGCAAACAGTAAATCTGCCAAATCTGCCGGTGAGTGGCACCTATACGGTGATTGCGTCACCCAACTACGGACTGCCCGCTACGGGCCAATTGAGCTTGGCATCGGGGGTGCCCAACTCGGTTACGGCCAATGGCGCATCACAAAACTACACCGCCAACGTGCCGGGCCAGAATGTGTATATGCCGTTTACGGCTACGCAAGGCGAGAATCTGGAGCTGACGCTGACCAACGTCACCGACACGGGCGCGTCCGGCAATGGATTTCAGGTGTACATCTATAACGCGCAAGGTGCGCAGGTCTCCTATTTTTGGTGTTATCCGACGAATCCGGGGGCGAGTTGCAGCACTCACCTGTGGTATTTGGCGGCAGGGCAGTATTCGGCGGTCGCGACGCCGGATTATGGTGGGGTGATCAGTTTCAATGCGCTGCTGCAAGACGACCTTGTCGGCCCCACGATCACGAGCGGGAGTGGAGCGAATATCGCACTGGCGGCAGGACAGGTCGAACGCTATACCTTCAACGCAAGCGCCGGTGATACGGTATTTTTAAATGTATCGGGCGTAACGACCACGCCAGCGGGTCAAGGAATGACGTTCTTCGTCTATAGCCCAAGCTCGGGCACGGCGATCACTACCGGCACAACGGCCTATACCTCCTTCACGGCGACGAGTTCGCAGACGGTGAATCTGCCGAACCTCCCGACGAGCGGTACCTACACCGTGATCGCGTCGCCGAGTTATGGATTGCCGGCCAGCGCGCAGTTGAATCTCGTCGATACGACGCCTTCGGTCATGACATACGGAGGCATACCCGACGCAACACCGGATTACACAACAAGCTTCCCGGGCGAGAATGTCTATCTGTCGTTTGCCGCCAATCAAGGCGACAACCTTGAATTGACATTGGATCACCTTTCCATCAACGGAAGCAGTGCAACGTCATTCACTGCCAATGTTTACAACGCGAGTGGCGCCCAGGTTGCGACCTTTTCATGTTCTCCAACCAGCCCCGGTGCGAGTTGTACGCAGCATCTCTGGGACGTTGCTGCGGGCACATATTCAGTTGCGGTGGTGCCCCCTAGCGGAGGAACGATTAGTTTTGATGCATTGATTTATCGCGACATCATCGGCCAGACGCTCACGGCGGGAAACCAATCTGCGGCTTACCTCAATTGGGGACAAGTCGAGCGGATGTATTTTTACGCGAATGCAGGAGATTTGGTGGATCTGTCGTGGGCACCTTTAGGTGTCGATGATGCGGGTGTCACGTTTATGATTTACCAACCGGACGTCGGCACCATTACGACAAAGACACCCGTTTTTTATAGTTTCGACACTTCAACGCCGAACCAGTCGCCAACTGGGCCCGGGACTTCGACGGAAGTACAAGTTACCGTGCCAGTTGGCGGAACCTATACCGTCATTATTGCGCCTGACTATGGCGATCAAGCGAGTGTAGAGCTCACCGATAACTATAAGACGCTGGTAAATCCGCCCAACTACGGAACGCCATCGCTTGCCAATAACGGTGTCGCTGAAAATGAGAGCGCTTCCGGTGCTGGGCAGAGCGTGACGATGACGTTCAACGCAAACGCCGGCGACAATCAGGAGCTGACATTAAGCAACATTAGCGTTGCGGGTGGCAGCACCAACGGTTTCCAGGTCAATGTTTCCGATCCAAACGGCACTGCGGTGGCCAGCTACGATTGCTACGCGAGCAACCCTGGAGCAAGTTGCCGCTATGCGCTGTGGAATCTGTTGGCGGGCACGTATTCGGTAACCGTAGTGCCCACTTGGGGAGGTACACCCAGCTTCACGGCTGCACTCAATCCGGATATTGCCGGGCCAGCGCTCTCGACAACGCCAACGGCGGTCAGTCTGGCGCAAGGGCAGGCCGAGCGACTAACGTTCAACGCGAATTTGGGTAGTTCGGTGAATTTGAACCTGTCGGGTGCTTCGACTACCCCGGCGGGCCAGCCGGTGTACGTAAACGTATATCGCCCCGATACCGGTGCCATTACCGCCAGCGGCTACTACACGACTTCAAATACCACTGGTGCAACCAGTATCAACTTAGCCAATCTCCCTGCGAGCGGTACTTACACGGTGGTGGCGTACACCGTTTATGGCGAGCCAGGCAGCGTGCAGATCAGCGCCGTGCCGGCAACGAACGGAGCGCTGACGACGGGCGGAGGCGCGCAAAATTTCTCCGCCAACACGACGGGACAAAACGTCTATCTGAACTTCACCGCCAATCAGGGCGATAACCTCGAGTTGGCGCTGAGCAACGTCAATGTGCCGGGGGCGAGTTACAACGCTTTCCAAGCGTACGTCTACAACGCCGCGGGAACCGTCATTGCCAATCCAACTTGCGCTGCCTCCAATCCAGGGGCTGCATGTCTGATTCCTTTGTGGAACCTGCCGGCAGGGACGTACTCCGTTGTCGCCTCACCTTACTGGGGTGGCACGATCAACTTCACCGCGCAACTGCAAGCCGATGAAATCGGTACGACCTTAACTGCAAACAATCCCGCCGTGATCAACCTCGGCCAGGGTCAAGTGCAGCGCCTGACCTTTAATGCGAACGCGGGCGATACAGTTGCGTTGAACCTCTCGGGTGTCACATCGACGGCTCCAACAGGTCAGGCGGTGTACGTGAATGTCTACCGGCCCGACACTGGGGCCATTGCCACCGGCAACTACTACACGCAGTTCCACACCAGCAATTCAGAAGTAGTCAATTTGGCCAATCTGCCGGCGAGCGGGACATATACCGTGGTGGTGTACACCACAGACGGCACGCCCGCGAGTGCTCAGTTGACTTTGGTGCCGGGATCAACCGGAAGCGTATTGGAAAATGGCACTGCCCAAGCATTTGCGGCTAACGGGGCTGGCGAAAACTTGTACTTCTCGTTCAACGCCAACCAGGGCGACAATCTTGAGCTAATGCTCGACAACATCAGCGTACCCGGAAGCAGTTCCAGCGGTTTCCAACTGTATGTCTACAACGCCGCAGGTACTGAAATTTTCTACGACTATTGCCAAGCAACCAACCCGGGAGCTGCATGCCGGATTCCTTTGTGGAATCTGTCCGCAGGCACATACTCGGTCGTGGCCTTGCCCAACTACGGAGGCACCATTGGATTTACCGCGCAGTTACAGAGCGACACCCTCGGCGGGGCGCTCACGTCAGGTGCGCCAACGACGATCAATCTTGCCCAGGGTCAGGTGCAGCGTTTCACCTTCAACGCCAATGCGGGAGATACGCTGGCATTGAATCTGTCCAACGCAATATCGACGGCCCCGACCGGACAACCCGTTTACGTGAACGTGTATCGTCCGGACGTCGGGCTCATCACTATGGGCAATAGTTCTTCAATCGGGAACTACTACACGCAGTTGAACAGTATTACTACGCAGATGGTGAATTTGCCCAATCTGCCGGCGAGTGGAACTTACACGGTGGTGGTGTTTACTCCCTACGGCACACCCGCGAGTGCTCAGTTGACCTTAGTGCCGGGAACGACGGGGAGCGTGTTGGAGAACGGCGCGGCGCAGACGTTCGCCACTAACGTATCGGAGCAAAACGCGTACTTTTCGTTCAATGCCAACCAGGGCGATAACTTGGAGTTAATGCTCAGCAACATCAATGCCCAGACAGGAAACGGTGTTACTGACGTATACCTCTACAATGCTTCAGGCGTTAACTTATCCCGCACTGTCTGCGTTGCGAATCCTGGGGCGGCTTGCCAAGTTCCGATGTGGAATTTGGAGGCAGGAACGTACTCCGTGGTTATCTCACCTTACCTCAGCGGCACATTCAGCCTCACCGCGCAGTTGCAGGCGGACACCGTTGAGGGTGCCCTGACACTGGGCGTGCCGACGACGGTCAACCTCAGCCAAGGTCAAACTCAGCGTTACACGTTTAACGCCAACGCTGGCGATAATGTGGCATTGAATCTGTCGAAAGTTGCCTCGACGGCCCCGACGGGACAGACGATGTACGTCAACGTGTATCGCCCGGATACGGGTGCCATCACTCCCAGCAACTACTACGCGCAGGTAAGCACCAGTACATCGCAGACGATCAGTTTACCCAACTTGCCGGCGAGCGGGGCATACACACTGGTGGTGTACACCACCTACGGGACGCCGGCGAGCGCGCAGTTGACCCTCGTGCCCCAGTAGCGATGTCGCACGATGCAACCTTGCAAAAGATATCGGTAGGGCGAGTCCAAATATCTACTTGACGTCTACTGCTAAGACTTACAAAGCAGTCCATGACCGGGCTGCAACAAGGGGCATACGCATGGAGTTGCAGCAGTACGGAGCAGGTCGGGTTTTTACGGATCGATGGGTAAAGCTGTCGCCAGGTCGATCGGGACCTTCCCTCACCAATGGTCTGTTCTGGCTGCTAAGCAGCATCCTGCTCAGCGTTGGTGTGGCGAACGCGCAATCGACGCAATACACCTATGACGCCAATGGTCGCGTGGTTGCAATCATGGCCAATAACGGCAGCAGCGTCCAATACAGCTATGACTCGCTTGGGCATGCCAGTCAGGTCGGTGCGCCGTTGTCTTCCGGGCAACTGGCCATCTTCGCCTTTGTACCCACTCACGGTGCAACGGGCGCAGAGGTGACCCTCGATGGACAGGGTTTTAGCAGCAGCTTGGCCAACGACAATGTGAGCTTCAACGGCGCGGCGGCGACCGTGCTCTCGGCATCGGCTACCCAAATGGTGGTTAGTGTTCCAAATGGTGCAACGACAGGGCCGATCGGCGTCACTGTATCGGGTCAGACAGCTACCAGCGCAACGCTGTTTGTGGTCGATGACGCCGAGGCGCCTCCCACGATTACACAAGTCAGCCCGCTGGTTGTCGCCGCGGGCGGCACGGTGACGGTGACGGGTACGCATCTCGACCCGGTTGCAAGCGGTACCACTGTGCAAATGGGCGGCGTGGATATGCTGACGGGCTTATCCCCGACCAACACCCAAGTGCAATACACCGTGCCAAGTAATGCGATGAGCGGTCATGTAACGGTGAATACACCGTACGGCAGCGCAACGAGTGCGGTGCCGGTGGCGGTACTACCCAGCAATATCGTCAGTGAAGCCAGCAATGCACCCACTAGTTTCCTCGTGGCGAATGGGAGCGCCGTTGGTTTCAATACCGGTGCGGCGGGACAAATTGGCATTTTGACCTTCGATGCTCCACAAGGGGGCAATTACGAGTTGACGTTCAACGGCATCACCATCACCGGATCGAGTGCTACGGAAATGGTGGTCAACGTGTACGCCCCTAACGGGTCGCTGGTTCTGACCTACAACTGTTACACCAGCAATCCCGGGGCCAGTTGCCGCTTGCCACTATGGGGCCTCACCCCTGGCACATACACCGCCGTTGTGTTGCCGCCCAATACGAGCAGCATCGTTGCGTTCAACGCCATCGTTGAGCAGGACACGATTGGACCTGCGGTGGTGGCTAACACACCGACCACCGTGAATCTGGCAGCAGGTGAGGTAGAGCGGCTGACCTTCAACGCAAGCGCCGGGAGCACCATTGCACTGCAGCTTTCGGGTGTAAGCACAACACCGACCGGTCAGCCAATATATGTGCAGGTCTATGCGCCGGGGACAGTGCCCAGCAATAACCCGAGCAACTACTACACGATTTTCAATACATCCACTGCAGCGACGGTTAATTTGCAAAACCTCCCCGCAAGTGGAACGTATACCGTGATCGTATCCACTTACTATGGCGTACCGGGTAATGCGCAGCTGACGTTTGTGCAAAGCGTGACCACAACGGTTAGCGACAATGGCGCTGAACAAAAAGAACAAGCCACCCTAAATGGTCAAAATATCTACCTGTCCTTCGATGCCAGCCAGGGCGACAATCTGGAGCTAACGTTCAACGGCATTGCTATAAGCGGATCGAGTTCGACCAGCATAAACGTTAACGTTTATGGTCCAACGGGTGCGCAAGTCATGTCGTACTCGTGCTATACGACCAACCCCGGCGCTAGCTGTCGACTTCCACTGTGGAACCTGACGGCCACCGGCACGTACTCGGTAGTGGTGACCCCACCCACGTCGAGCAGCTTGATCAGCTTCAACGTGATCCTCGAGCCAGATACGATCGGTCCCGCATTGACAACGGGTATGCCGACCAGCGTGAATCTTGCGGCTGGTGAGGTCGAGCGGTTTACTTTCAGTGCCAATGCCGGGAGCACCATTGCGCTGCAACTTTTGGGCGTAGGTACGACACCGGCCGGTCAGGCGATGTACGTGCAGGTCTATGCACCGGGTACTGTGCCCAGTGCGACCAACTACTACACGATTTTCAACACAAGTGGTTCGACAACGGCTAATTTGCAGAACTTGCCGGCCAGTGGAACCTACATCGCGGTCGTGAGCCTTGTCCCCGGCACACCGGGCAGCGCACAGCTGACACTGGCATCTGGAGCCGGTGGCACGATCACCGAAAGCAGTGGTGCGCAACGTTATCAAGGCAATGCGCAAGGCGAGAATGTCTATTTGACGTTCAGTGCCAATCAGGGGGACAACCTGGAGCTGACACTTAGTGATCTCGCCATAGCGGGATCGAGCGCCACGTCGGCCACGGTCAATGTCTATGGGCCGAGTGGGGCGTACATCACCTCGACGACCTGCTACACAACAAGCCCCGGGGCGGGCTGTCGGCTTTCGCTTTGGAATCTGGCGACGGGCACGTATTCGGCGGTGATAGCGCCCCCGAATGCAAGCAGTGTGATCAGTTTCAATGCGGCGCTTCAGTCGGATCTTGTGGAGCCCACATTGGCTGACAATACGCCTACGGCCTTCAGTCTTTCTCCGGATACGGTTGAACGGCTGAGTTTCAATGCCAATCAGGGCGACAATGTTGAGCTGACGTTTAGCGGCATCACCATCACGGGATCCAGCAATACACAAATGTCGGTCAATGTGTTGAATTCGGCTGGCACGAGCGTATTGACGTATCAGTGTTACACCACGACGCCCGGTGCAAGCTGTCGACTCCCACTTTGGAATCTGGCCGCCGGGACTTATACGGCTGTGGTGTACTCAGTAGATACCGTGAGTACGGTTGGCTTTACAACGGTGGTGCAGACCGACGTTATGGGCCCGGCACTGATGGCCAATGCACCGACGACGGTCAACCTTGCTACGGGTGAGGTGGAGCGCTTCACGTTTAACGCAACAGCGGGCCAGACCGTAGCCTTGCAACTTTCAGGTGTCGCCACGACACCGACCGCTCAGCCGATCTATGTGCAGGTCTACGCCGCCGGGACAGTGCCAAGCAATAGCCCGGGCAACTACTACGCGATTTTCAACACGGCCACTACAGAGACGGTTAATTTTCCGAACCTCCCTACAAGTGGAACGTATACCGTGGTTGCATCCACTTTCTACGGCATACCGGGCAATGCGCAGCTGACATTAGAGAGTCAGTAGTCCGCTGGTCGGGCTCCGTCATGACGACAGCGCGTATGAATTCATTTGATAGGGGTTTAAAGGACTTGGTGATGAATGCAAAACGGATAGGTCGGAATCCAGTGAATGGGACGGCATTGATCAGCCTATGCCTTTGCCAGGTAGCCAAGACAATGTGGTGAACGCTGCGCGCTCAACCGATTAGCTCGGTCATCGAAATACAGTGGAAACCGACCATGAAGGTAAACAGACCGGGATGGAGCCTGGCGGGCAATGAAATTAGTCCAGCCGCCGTACGCGGAATATTGGATGGATATCTACGCGCGGAATCGCAGGGGAATGATTCGAATGCGGTAGATGATGGTCGGTGCGTATCGATGATAGGGCGGCATCTTGTACGCCGGGTCGATCGCCTATTTCGCACAACTGCTATCGGGCTGCTTTGCTTCACGGCATGGGGCGTAACGCAAGCGCAGTCGACACAACTATGTGTACGACGTCAACGGCCGTGTCGTGGCTGTGACGGCGAGTAACGTGGCGCGCTATGACCGACTAAGGATGGCACGTCATGTCGCATGACACCTTGATCGCTTTGCTCAAGGCGTTGCGGCTGCATGGCATGGTGCAAGCCCTGGATGAAGTTGCCCAGCAAGGAGCGTCGCGCCGATCTCGGGATAGAACGGTCTTTCTCCCGTCCCGAATTAGATGGGTAAATCACTGCGGGACGATGCCGCCTCCGGCGTCACCGTGTGGACAAACCCATGGACGATCGGATGGGTAACCCTGCGGGTTCTCCATGGCTGCATTCCAAGCGGCGCGCGAATCGGTCCTCGCCATCCTTTTAACCGTGCTGGATGCCCTGGGCCGTAAACTTGGCTGCCTTGATGACCCGTTCCGGTTCGCGATCCAGCATGTCCATGGGACGCGCGCCATCGAGATACGCATTCGCGGAGGCGAACCAAGCGGCCAATTGCCAACCTGAATAGTGATCTCCAAACTCCGCAAGCAGGTTGGCCAGGATTGGCTTCGGTTTGCAGGCTCGCACATCCCCGTGTGTCACAGCAGCCAAGCCATATGACGGAAAATGGTTGACCCCGCCGAGATCGATCGCGAAGATCTGTTTGCTTGCCGTCCATCGATCCGGGAGCGTATCTGAAGGAAGAGGGCATTGCCCGAAGCGCGCCACCAAGTCCGCGACGCTAAGCCACTCTGTGCTCTGCATGACGATGTCGCGCGCCTTGCGGATCATTGCCTGCCGACGCATTTCTAGGGGCAAGGTCGTGGCCGTACAGGGCATCCTGGGACAAGGGAAATCTCACTATGTAGGTATAGCGCAATCGGCTGCTTCTGAATATGTCGCGCGATGTCAAAACACCTTGTCGCGCCTCTGGTAGTTTGGTGTTGGCTATGCAAATACTTGATTGTACGGCTTTTGTCCTTGCCAACAGTTGGTAAGTCAACTAAAGAGAACTACAGCCCCGACAGCTATACCGGGCATTTCTAAGTCGGTGTTGCCCGCGCATTGCCACTTTCTCGCCCTGATGCGGAGCTCGTTAATCGATAACCTAGTTGCCGCGTGCATGGGGCGAACGCGCTGTGAGCGTGGTTCCCTTTGCATGAAAAGGCCAACTTCACTCTAATCGGGCTATGAGCAGGACGACGGTTGCCACCATCCATCTGGGCGCGCTGCGCCACAACCTAGCGCGGATCCGTGAGATGGCCGCTCCCGCCAAAGTCATGGCGGTGGTCAAGGCGGATGCGTACGGGCACGGCCTGGAACGCGTGGCACGCGCGCTGGATGGCGCTGCCGATGCATTCGCGGTGGCCTCTTTGGGAGATGGTTTGCGTTTGCGCGCGGCGGGTCACCGTCAACGCATTGTCGTGTTATCCGGGCCTGATCAGGCAGGCGATATGGCGGAAATGCAGCGCCTCAATCTGGATGCCGCCATCCATCACGAAAGCCAGCTGCAATGGTTATCGGAAGCTTCGGCCACGCGCGGGCGTGTGCGTGTGTGGCTGAAAGTCGACAGCGGGATGCACCGGCTTGGCTTTGCTCCCGAGCGGGCCGCCGCGGTGCATGCGCAATTGGCGACCATGTCGGGTATCGATCCGGATATCGGCTTGATGACGCATTTTGCCGAATCGGAAGTCTTCGACGGCGAACGAACCCGTCAGCAAATCGAACGTTTCCAAGCCGCGACACGCGGCCTATCCGGCCCGCGTTCGCTGTCCAATTCCGCGGCAGTATTGGGATGGCCCGATGCGCGCGGCGACTGGGTTCGCACGGGCGGTTTGCTCTATGGCCTCTCAGTGGTGGAGGGCAAAAGCGGCGCCGATTTCGGGTTTCGTTCGGCGATGACATTGTCCACGCGCCTGATCGCCATCAACAAGATCAAGCGCGGCGAGCGCATCGGTTACAACGGCCTGTGGGAATGCCCTGAAGACATGCCCGTCGGTGTCGCCGCGGTGGGTTACGGCGACGGCTATCCGCGCAGCGCTGGAGCCGGTACGCCCGTATTGATCGGAAATCGGCTCGTACCGTTGATTGGCCGTGTTTCGATGGACCTGATCACGCTTGACCTGCGCGACGCCCCGCAGGCCAAGGTGGGCGATCGCGTGGTGTTGTGGGGGGCGGACTTGCCGGTGGAAATCGTCGCAGCGCAAGCAGGCACTATCAGCTATGACCTGACATGCGGGATGACGCGTCGCGTACTGTTTGTCGAGGACGAGCAGTAGCCAGCACGTCTCGCGGCATGCGACCGCCGCACGCTAAGCTCTCTGTATCCATTCCACGCGTGTAACTGCCATGGCCAAAGCCAAGACTGCCTACGTGTGCGCCGACTGCGGCGCCGAGCACAACAAATGGCAAGGCCAGTGCGTGGAATGCGGCGCGTGGAACACGCTCTCGGAGTTCGTGGTGCAGCCCGCGCAAAAATCCATCGCCGCCGCAAGGCAGGGCGGCTATGCGGGTGCCGCCAACAGCGTACCGCGCGTCACGCCGCTTACGGATGTTTTGGTTACGGCCGAATCGCGCACGTTGACGGGCATTGGCGAATTGGATCGCGTGCTCGGCGGCGGCCTTGTCGATGGCTCGGTGGTGTTGATAGGCGGTGACCCAGGCATCGGCAAATCGACCTTGCTGCTGCAGATGCTCGGCAGGCTCGGCGAAAAGCTGTCCAGTGTTTACGTGACCGGCGAAGAGTCGCTGGCGCAAGTTGCCGCGCGTGCTCAGCGACTCGATCTCCCGCTGCAGCCCTTGCATGCGCTTGCCGAAACCGGCATCGAGCGCATTCTCGATCAAGTCGCTGCGACGCGGCCGCGCGTGCTGGTGATCGACTCCATCCAAACGATCTGGACTGAGCTGCTAACCGCCGCGCCAGGTTCGGTCAGCCAGGTGCGTGAATCGGCAGCCAAATTGACCCGTTTTGCGAAGGAAACCGGAACCTCGGTGTTCCTGGTCGGACATGTCACCAAGGAGGGCGGCATCGCCGGCCCGCGCGTGCTTGAGCACATGGTCGACGCCGTGCTTTATTTCGAAGGCGAATCCGGCAGCCGTTTCCGTGTGTTGCGCGCGTTCAAGAATCGCTTCGGGGCCGTCAACGAGCTTGGCGTGTTCGCCATGTCCGAAAAGGGTCTGCGCGAAGTACCCAATCCATCCGCCATTTTTCTTTCGGCGCACAGCGGTCCTACCTCTGGTAGCGCCGTCATGGTAACGCGTGAGGGCACGCGCCCATTGCTGGTGGAAGTGCAGGCGTTGGTCGATCAATCGTCACTGGGAAATCCAAGGCGCGTTGCGCTGGGGCTCGAACAAAATCGTCTGGCGATGCTGCTTGCCGTTCTCCATCGGCATGGTGGCGTGGCCGCTTACGACCAGGATGTTTTCGTCAACGTTGTCGGTGGCATCCGTGTGCAGGAAACCGCTGCGGATCTACCTGTGCTGCTGGCGGTTCTTTCCTCGTTGCGCGATCGGCCGCTGCCGGAAAAAACGATTGCCTTCGGCGAAGTTGGCCTTTCTGGCGAAATCCGCCCTGTACCCAATGGCGAGGAGCGCATGAAGGAAGCCGCTCATCACGGTTTTCAGCGCGCCATCGTGCCGAAAGCCAACGCGCCTAAGAAAGGAAAGGTGGGCGATATGGAAGTGATCGGCGTGGAGCGATTGGCGCAAGCCATCGACGCGTGTCGCTGAAAGGTTTTCAATCCACCGCGCGGTGCAAAATCACTTCCAGCACGAACTTCGAACCGAAGAACGCCAACACCAGCACGCTCATGCCGATTAGGGTGAGATTTACCGCGCTGCGCCCGCGCCAACCGTGGCGCCAGCGACCGTAGAGCAGGGCGCCAAATACCAGCCACGCAATGATCGAAAGCACCGTCTTGTGCACGAGATGCTGGCCGAACAGGTTGTCCACGAACAGGATGCCTGTCAGCAAAGTCAGCGTAAGCAGCGCGAATCCGGCACCGATCAGGCGAAAAAGCAACGACTCGGTCAGCGTGAGCGGCGGCAGCGCGCTCAACCACGCGCCCAGCTGGCGATGCCGCAGGGCGCGCTCCTGGATGGCGAGCAAAATCGCCATGGCCGCTGCGATCGACAGCACACCAAAGGCCAGTAGCGCCACGGTCACGTGCAGTTTGATGTGCCAATCCATTGCGATGGGTGCGGTAGGCGGCGCAAGAAAACCGTCGACAAACAATAGCAATGCGCTGAGCGGGAAAACGATCACGCCGAGCGCCGCAACAGGGCGGGTGAGGTTCACCGCTAGCGTGAGCGCCGACACCATGCATGCAACAAGAGACAGCGCGGCGAAGAAATGCAAGTCCAGCGCACCGCGATGCGTGGCCAGCAGCCATGTCGCGTGTGCCAGTACCGCAATCGTGGCGACCGCCAAAGCTGGATGCGCGAACTTTGTCGGCGCCATGGCATTCCTGCCGAACAGCGGGCGCGCCAACAGCCCGCTGGCAAGCAGGTAACAGACGATAGCGAAGATGGACAAGGCGGCTAGCATGGCGTGCAAGTGTGGCACAGGCGGGATGGAGGGTGAACGCGGCAAAGCGTCCGGCACTTGCAATATTTAGAAAATTATCTAAATATCTATAGAGCCACCAGGGCCTGACACCACGATGAAGCAGCAAGCCGTCTTTCGCGCTCTCGCCGATCCAACGCGTCGCGCCATCCTCAAGCAGTTGCAGGGTGGGCCGATGAGCGCGGGCGAAATCGGCGAGGCGTTCGATATCACGGGCGCTTCACTGTCGCACCACTTCACCGTGCTCAAGCACGCCGACCTCGTCCGCACGGAGCGGCGCGGCCAGTACATCGTCTATTCGCTCAACAGCACCGTGATGGAAGACCTGACTCGCATGGTGCTCGATCTCTTTCCAACCGCTGGGGCACGAGGAGGTAAACGATGACCCCCGTACGCACGCTTTTGTTGTCCGTACTTTTTCTGGTGGTGCTGTTTGCCACATTCGTGTGGCTGTATCCGCACATGCCGGCGCGAGTCCCTACGCACTGGAATGCACAAGGCCAGATCAATGGCTACATGTCGCCGCAGTGGGCGGTAGGAACACCGATGATCATCATCGCGGCCGTCGCCGTATTGACGGTGTTATTGCCGGCGGTCGCGCCGCGTGGCTACGGCATCAAGCCTTTTGTTGCGGTGTACAGCATCGTGATGCTGGCCGTGCAGGTGGTTGTCTTGGTCGTCGGTTTGGGCGTGTTGTTGAATGCAGCGGGCCATACCGTGCAAATGCCCTTGGTCTGCATGCTCACCGTAGGCGCGTTGTTTATGGTGATGGGCAATTACATGGGCAAATTGCGCAAGAACTTTTTCCTGGGTATCCGCACGCCATGGACGCTCGCCAGCGACGCCGTGTGGGAACGCACGCATCGCATGGGCGGATGGCTTTTCATGTTGGCGGGTTTGGCGATGGTCGCCATCGCTTTCACGGGCGGCTCGGCCACGTTGATGATTGTGGTGATAGTGGCAACTGCGGTGATTCCGTCGATTTACTCGTATGTCGCCTACCGGCGTATCGAAAAAAATGAACCATGACGAAGGAGCGAATCATGTCGATGTTCAATTGGATGGTGTGTGCGGTCGTCATCGGCGCGGCGGGCGTTTCCGCCGCGTCTGCCACGGAGCAGAAAATGGAATCGAGTTCATCAACACCGTTTGTGTCGCACGAACTAACAGTGCCTTCGCCACTGGGTCCGTTGCCGGCGACGTTAGTCGTACCCAAGGGTGCGGGTCCCTTTCCCGCCGTTTTATTGGTAGCGGGTTCGGGCCCCAATGACCGCGACGAGACGGTTGGGCCGAACAAGCCCTTTCTCGATCTGGCGCAGGGCCTGGCTGCCGCGGGCATCGCATCGCTTCGTTACGACAAGCGCACGCGGGTCTATGGCAAGGAGATCGTCGGTAAGGACATCACGATTGACGATGAGGTGACCGATGATGCGTTGTCCGCATTGCAGGTGCTTGGCCGACAGCCGTCCATCGATTCGCATCGGTTGTTCGTGGTCGGTCACAGCCTGGGCGCCGTGATGGCGCCGCGCATTGGCCAGCGCGATCCGCATCTTGCGGGGATCGTTTTGATGTCGGGGTCGCCGCAGTTCGGTATCGACACCATCGTGCGCCAGGCGCGTTACATCGGATCGTTACAAGGCGTACCGCCCGCGGAGATGGATGCGAAGCTTGCCCCGCTGCTGAAAGCGCATGAGGAGCTGGCGCACGCCGATCCCAAGCATCCGCCGTCGGGAAATTTTGTCGGCGCCCCCGCCAGCTATTGGCTGAGCCTGCGCGACTACGATGGGGCCGCGACGGCCAAAGCGTTGCGTCAACCGATGTTGATCATGCAGGGCAGCAACGACTATCAGGTCACACCCAAAGACGATTTCAGCCGCTGGCAGGCAACCTTTGCGCACGATCCGCGCGTCAAGCTGGTGGAGTATCCCGGCCTGGGCCACTTGTACATGCCGGCAGGAAACCCGCCTTCGCCCGCCGATTACGACAAGGCTGGACACGTCGATACGCGGGTCATTCAGGACCTGGCTGAATGGATCAAGGCGCAACGGGCCTCTCCTTAAGAACCGGTCTCTCCGTTAGAAAAGGGCGGCTCTGGTATATTTGTTAGTCCGTTTGCTTTAACCCCCTCGCCGCCATGTTCGAATCGCTCAGCCAACGCCTTTCCACCACCGTCAACCGCTTGCGCGGCCGAGGTCGGTTGACCGAGGAAAACATTCGCGAATCGCTGCGCGAGGTGCGCATCGCGCTGCTTGAGGCCGACGTGGCCCTGCCGGTCGTCCAGGCGTTGGTCGAGCGAGTGAAAGTGCGAGCCGTCGGTCAGGAGGTGCTCAAGAGTCTTTCCCCGGGTCAGGCGCTGGTGAAAGTCGTCAGCGATGAGCTGACGGCGGTGATGGGTACCTCCAACGCCGAATTGAATCTGGCGCAGCAACCGCCCGCCGTCGTGCTGATGGCGGGCCTGCAGGGCGCAGGTAAGACCACCACGGTCGCCAAGCTGGCCCGCTTCCTCACCGAGCGCAAGAAGAAGCGCGTGATGGTGGTGAGCTGCGACGTCTATCGTCCGGCCGCGATCGAACAGTTGCGCACGTTGGCCGAGCAGGTCGGTGTGACGTTCTTCCCGTCGGAGGGCGGTCAGAACCCGGTCGATATCGCCAAGGCGGCGATATTGGCGGCGCGCAAGGAAGTGATCGACGTACTGCTCGTGGATACGGCCGGCCGCTTGCACGTCGACGAAGCGATGATGGCCGAGATCAAGGCGCTGCACGCTGCGGTTACGCCGATCGAAACCCTGTTCGTGGTCGACTCGATGACCGGTCAGGACGCCGCCAACACCGCCAAGGCTTTTGCCGAAGCGCTGCCGCTCACGGGTGTGGTGCTCACCAAGACCGATGGCGATGCGCGCGGCGGCGCGGCATTGTCGGTGCGTTATGTCACCGGCCGGCCGATCAAGTTCCTTGGCGCGGGCGAAAAGACCGATGCGCTGGAGCCGTTTCATCCCGACCGCGTCGCGCAGCGCATCCTCGGCATGGGCGACGTGCTGTCGCTGGTCGAAGAAGTGGAGCGCAAGGTCGATCAGGAAAAGGCGCAGAAACTTGCTCAGAAGGTCATCAAGGGCAAGCGCTTCGACCTCAACGATATGCGCGATCAGCTCGAGCAAATGAACAACATGGGCGGCCTGGCCGGATTGATGGACAAGCTGCCGGGCGTCTCTGCGCTGCCGGAGAACGTCAAATCCAAGGTCAACGACGGCGAAATCAAGCGCATGATCGCGATCATCAGTTCGATGACCAAGAAAGAGCGCCGTCACCCGGACCTGCTCAACGGCTCGCGTCGTGCCCGCGTGGCGCGCGGCTCAGGCACCCAGCCGGCCGACGTCAACCGCCTGCTGAAGCAGTACATGCAGATGGAAAAGATGATGTCCAAGCTCTCCAAAGGCGGCTCGAAGGGGTTGCTGCGGCAGATGCGCGGCGCCATGAAGGGCATGGGCGGCATGGGTGGTGGTTTTCCGCCGATGCGCTGAGGCTGGGGCGGTCGGTTCCTGAACCGCTAACCCCTTCCTTTTTCCACGAATTTCATTAAAATGTCGCGTTTACCGCGTCCAGCCTGGGGCGTGCTTGCCGGACACGCCGGCAACTCTGGAGTTTTTACTATGGTCAAGATTCGTCTTTCGCGCGGCGGCGCCAAGGGCCGTCCGTTCTACCACGTCGTTGTGACCGACTCGCGCAGCGCGCGTGATGGCCGCAATATCGAGAGCGTGGGTTTCTACAACCCCGTCGCTTCGGGCAAGGACAAGCGCCTTGAGCTGAACGTCGCGCGCGTGCAGGAGTGGGTGGCCAAGGGCGCTCAGCTGAGCGACAAGGTTGCCTCTCTGGTGAAGGAAGCCGCCAAGCAGGCTGCCTGAGCATGACGGCATCCGGTCGGCGCGTCCTGGTCGGACGCATCGTCGGGTTGTATGGCGTGCAAGGCTGGTTGAAGGTTGAATCCTGGACCGAGCCGCGCATGCAGATCTTCAGCTACCAGCCCTGGCTGCTCTCCACGGCGCCGGGTCGGGAAACGGAGATCGAAGGTGTCAGAGGTCGACCTCAAGGCAAAGGTCTCATCGCCAAATTGCCGGAGGTAGACGATCGGGATGGCGCCGCGGCACTCGTAGGGCAGGACATCTATGTCGCCCGCGAACTGCTTCCGCCGCCCGGCAAGGATGAGTATTACTGGGTCGATCTCGAAGGTCTCGAGGTCGTCACCACGGAAGGCGTGGTGCTGGGACGCGTCAGTCACCTGTTCGCGACCGGCGCCAACGACGTCGTGGTGGTAAAGGACGGCGAGCGCGAGCGGCTGGTTCCTTTTGTCCAAGGTGTTTACGTGCGTTCGGTGGATCTTTCCGATGGACGCATGGAGGTGGACTGGGACCCTGAATTCTGATCAGTGGGAATTGAGGGTCCGATGCGCATTGATGTCGTCACGTTGTTTCCGG
>DATJMR010000156.1:0-5445 GCA_035508595.1 Dyella sp. | reverse complement strand
GCCGTTTTATCGCATTCGCGTATTGTATGTCGGATTGATTCGGATGGTTCACGCGCTGGGACTGAACTATCCCACGTCGACTTACGTCATCAGTGCTGTATTTGCAGCGCTTTGCGTCGCCTTGCTTGCGCTGGTCGCGAGAGCAATCGATGCGCCCATCGCCACCGTTCCGCTGGTTGTCGCATTCGCCGGATTTGTCGACATCGCCAGATTGTCGACGCCCGACGCGATGGCTTGTTTCTTCTCGCTGGCGACGATCTATGCGCTGATTCGGCAAAGCGGATTCGTGTTTGTTCTCGCGATATCGTTGCCACTCATCAGGACGGACTTGCTGTTGCTTTCGTGGCTGGTACTTGGGCACGCCTTCGTTTTCGGGAGGCGAAAACAGGCGCTTGCGTCGATAACGGCCGCGTGCATGATGTATGCGCTGATCGTAAGGGTGAATAACGCCTACGGATGGCTGATCTTGTTCAACACGTCGCTGATCCATAAGACGGCCTATCCGGCCGCCCTGGTTCCCTCCCATGCTATCGGCGATTACCTCAGGCCTTACGCCTCCACCGCCTATAGCTTCACGATGCATCCGCATTTCGTGATCTACGGCTTGGCCTTATGGTTTCTGATAAGCCACCGAAACAACGCGCCGCGCATGGAACCGCGTCTGCTCGGCGCCGTTTTCGTCGTCCCGATGGCGTTCGTCGCCGCACATCTTTTGCTTTTTCCCGCGGACACCTACCGATTTTTTGTAGCCGCCGCAGCGCTGGTCGCGATCGGATTGATCGGCCGGATGAAACCGCAACGCGCTAAGGGCGAACCAATACTCGCGACGTATAGCTCTCGATCACCAGGCTGAAAGGCTGGTTGCTGCCGGTGTAAAGCACGGCGCGATGCTGCAACACATGGTCCGGAATGGTCAGCGACGCGTCGTGCGACGATGGCAGTGGCGTACCGCTGTCCCAACCCTCCGGCAGGGGCGACCACAACAGATCGGCCGAGAGCGTCTGCCGGCGAAAATGCAGCGGCTGGACCACTTTGCCGAATGGGGCGTCGGACGTATCCAGTTGCTGATTCATCTCGGCGGTGAGACGCGAGGGCACGTACCAGTTGTCCGCATCCGACAACACCACATCACCGCAACGCAAGGCGACGCGACGGTAACGCACGGGTTCGTCGGGACCGATGCCGAGCAAAGCGCGCCCGCCGTCCGGCAGCGGTTTGTCGGCACCGTGCACGCGATGCGCGACCACGCGCGCGTCCGGCGCGAGATGATGCGCGGCGCACCAGCGCTCCAGCGTCAACGTGGCGCTCGGATGGCTTAGCAACTGGGCGTTCAAGGTTTGCAGCTCGGCCAGCGCCTGGGTGCGACCAAGCGGCGTATCGGGCCAGCTTTGCGACGATTCGCGCGCAGCGAGCGGCAGTGCGCATGCCAATATCGAGAGCGCCATCAGGCAGCTATAACCGCGAAGCAAACGCTGCTGCATGACTCATAACCCCTTCGCCGCTTGAGCCACGGCGCGGAACAGCGCGCGGCCCTTGTTCATGGTTTCTTCCCACTCCGACGCAGGGTCGGAGTCGTACACGATGCCCGCACCCGCTTGCACGTGCAGGCGGCCATTTTGAATGACCGCCGTGCGAATGGCGATGGCCGTATCCGCATCGCCCCACCAGCCGATCCAACCGATGGCGCCGGCATAGATGTTGCGCTTGTACGGCTCGAGTTCCTGGATGATCTCGATCGCTCGGATCTTCGGCGCACCGCTGACGGTGCCGGCGGGGAACGTCGCCTTGAGTACGTCCATATAACTGAGATGCGGGCGCACATCGCCTTGTACCTGCGACACGATATGCATGACGTGCGAATAGCGTTCCACCACGAACGATTCGCTGACCTCCACGCTGCCTGCCTCGCAAATACGACCGATATCGTTGCGCCCCAGATCGATCAGCATCACATGCTCGGCGCGCTCTTTAGGGTCGGCCAACAATTCGGCTTCGAGCGCCCTGTCTTCTTCTTCCGTCGCGCCTCGCTTGCGCGTACCGGCAATGGGGCGAACGACGACTTTGCCATCTTGAAGGCGCGCGAGGATTTCCGGCGACGATCCGACGATCTGCGTGTCGCCCAGATCGACGAAATACATGTACGGCGACGGATTCATCGCACGCAACGCGCGATACACATCCACCGGTCGCGCATTGAAACCCACGCTCAGGCGCTGCGAAGGCACCACCTGGAAAATATCGCCGGCGCGAATGTATTCCTTTGCGCGCTCCACCACCGCTTCGAATTCCTCGCGCGTGAACGAGGATTTGAAATCGCTCTCGTTCAGTGCGGTGGACTGCGTCAGCTGCGGGTACGAGGCGCCGCCTTGTCGCAATCGATGCGTCAAGGCATCGAGTCGGCGCTGCGCGTGCGCGTACGCCTGCGGCTGCGAAGGGTCGGCGTGCACGATCAGATACAACCGGCCCTTGAGGTTGTCGAACACGGCCACTTCTTCGGCCAGCATCAGCAACACGTCGGGCGTACCGAGCTCGTCGGGGCGATCCCACTGAGCCAGGCGCGGTTCGATGTAACCGATGGTTTCGAATCCGAAGTAGCCGACCAGACCGCCGCTGAAAGCGGGCAGCTGCGGCAGACGCGGAACGTGGTATTGCTGGCGCAGCTTTTCGATTTCGCCCAGCGGGTCGTCTAGATGGCGGCGTTCGACGATTTCGCCAGCGTCTTCCACCTCCAACTCGTGGCCGCGCAGACGATACACCCGCGTGGCGGGCAGCCCGATGATCGAATAACGCCCCCAGGTCGCCCCGCCCTCCACCGATTCGAACAGGAAGGTGTACGGACCGTCGGCCAGTTTGAGATACACCGACAGCGGCGTGTCCAGATCAGAGAACACTTCGCGCACAAGGGGAATACGAGTATGTCCCTGGGCGGCGAGCGCTTCGAATTCGTCGCGAGAAATCACGTAAGGTTCCGGATGGCCAAACGGGGAACGGCCATTGTAGGGGAAGCTGGAATTGATCAGAGCATCCCCACCTCAACCGGCTAGACGCTGCCTGGGCATACCGTGCAGACGCAAGCTGAAGGCCACGCCGCCGCCGTCCTCCAGATTTCGCGCCAACGCCACGCCGCCGTGGCGCTCGGCCACCAGGCGCACCACGTATAGGCCCAGGCCCAGATGCGGCACATCGCCGGGCGTGGTTTTGTCGCGCAGACTGACCAGCGAATCGAACAGACGGCCCTGCATGGCCGCAGGCAATGGCGGACCCTGGTTCGCCAACTCGATCTCGGCGCCATCGTCGAACAAACGCAGAGTGAGCCGGAGCCAGCCATCGGCGGGCGTGAACGACAGCGCATTGTCGAAGAGTTTGTCCAACGCCTGCGCGATCAATTCCGGCGCGCCATGCAAATGCACCGGCTGATCGGGCAGCACGCAATCGAGCCGACGCGTGCCTGCCAGCGGCCGATACGCTTCGGCGCACCCGTCCACGACTTCCACCAGGTCCACATCCTCCGGCTCAGCCGCCGCGATGGCGCGCTCCATGCGGCTGGCTTCGCTCATCGCGCGAACCAGCGTGCCTAGGCGCGCCACGCCGTCGCGTGCGCGGGCGAGGTACGGTTGCGCTTCGTCGGAAAGTTCGGCGTGCTCCAGGTTGTCCAGCGAGGATTTCACGATCGCCAGCGGCGTATTGAGCTCGTGCGAGAGCTTGGACGCCAGCGTGCGCAAATAGTCGGTGTAGCCGCCGACGGCTTCGAACAATTTCTGGAAGCTGCGGGCCAGATCGCCGATTTCGTCTTCCGATTCGGACATCGGAAAGTGGCTCTGCATCAATTGGCCGTCCAAACGCCCATCATTGAGCTGCGCGCGCTCCACGGCATCGCGCAACCGGCCAAGACGCAGACTGAGGCGCGTGGCGAAGAACAGCAAAATAGCGCCGGCGACCAACATCACACCAAAGCTGGTGGTGAGCAGGCTGAGAAACGCGCGGTTGGCGAGCAACGGCACGGCGCGGCTGGCTTGTTCCAGCAAAAGCACGCCCACCACATCGTCACCGCGCCGCACGGGAACCGCCGTCGCCAGCACCACGCTGTCGCGCTCTTCACCCTGACGCCACACCGCGGTCGCCGCGCCGCTCTTGGCGGCTTTGACTTCGGGCAGTTCGAGACGGGGCGCATCGGCGGTCCATGCTTGGGCTTCTTCGAGCGGATTGGCGAGCAACGAGCGATAGATCACCGATGACCACCAGCTTGGCTGCGGGCCGGAGGTGGTCAGATGGCCGCTTTGTGCCAGCAACCAACCGGAAGGCACCAACAGGCGCGCGCGAGTCCCTTCTGGCGCCAGCTGTGCGAGCTCTTGCGCCAGATCGCCGGAATAACGCCATAGCGGGCGCACGTCGGCGGCCAAGGGATCGCCGCCATCGGCAGCGGTATAAACGCCTACGCCGAGGGCACTCAATCCCAAGCCACGCGGCAAGCGCAGCTCGGCGCGATAGCCGCTGCCGTCTTCCTGCCACTGCCCCACCACGCGCTCAGGCAGATCGCCGGCGGCCGGATCCAACGTCAATGCCGTGAACGCGCCTGGCGCCGCGCTGGCGATCAAATAGCGCCGATGCACCGAGCCTTGCACCAAATCCAAGATGACATGATCGGAGGAGAGCGCAATCGTATCGCTCGCATCGGCGCGCGTGCGCTGCGCCACACGCACGTCGATGTAGAGGTAGAAGCCGTTGTCGTCTTCAGCCAGCAGCAATTTGCCGTGCGCACCCAGCGGCTGGCTCCACGGCGTCATCGGCGCCCAATCGTCGCCGTAACCGTCGACAACGATGGGACTCACCGCTTGCTGTACATACCAGCCGTTGCCGGGCTGCGGCAGCGGCACATCCGTCACGGCCAGACTGCGCGCAACGGCCGTCGCCGTTGCCGTCAATGCCTGCTCTTGTCCTTGGCGCAGCAGCGTTTCCATTTGGCGCACGTACAACCACCCTGCAATGGGCAAGGCCAGCGTGCATAGGGCGACGAGCAGGAGTTTTTGGCGCAGGCTCACAGGCGATAATTTACCTGGATTTGCCGCCGGCGCCCGATGCTTTGGCACCCTGGGCGTAGCCAGTGTGCTCCGCTACTTGCTGAAATTGGTCGAGCAACGACTGCCGTAACGGGTCATTCGCTGCGACGGACACCGACCAGCTGTAGCGAACGCCCGAAGCACTGCCTGGATCGCAGAATACGATGGCATCGTCGATGTGGTCGGTGCCGGCATAGAGCACGCCGCGGCACGGCATATTGGGATTGTTCACGGCAAACGTGATGACCTGGCCGCCCGGGTCGCGCTGCAGATACTGCTTGCGATCATCCTGCAGTTCCGCATCCAGCGACGGCAATTTGGACGGCCAAACGTTGAGCACCATCACGCGCTCGGGCTTGCCGGTCCATTCGCCCTGATAGAGCACATA
>DATJMR010000155.1:0-3270 GCA_035508595.1 Dyella sp. | reverse complement strand
CAGCGGCTGGATCTGTAGTTCTTGGACAACCGGCAGAAAGTAGGCGAGCGAACGGATTTTGGGAAGCGGTGGCAGACTCTGTGGACGAGTTAGCCGCCGCAAGGTGCCGAGAAGGAGGGCGGACTCGATCAGTGGCAAGGGCACGGCATCGTTGAACAATCGCCTGGCGAGACTCTGGTCGGCCGGACTGGGTCGAAGCGGCGTGTCCGGCAGGTCGGCGTAGAGCGTGAGTAAGGCGGCGACGAAGGCGGCTTCCTCGCCCGGCGTGGCGGTCATTTCTTCTTCCTTCGCGCGGCCGATTCCTGTTCGCTTTCGCGTACGCGATAGCTACTGCCTTCCACCACTGTCACGTCGGCGTGATGCAGCAGACGATCGAGCAGCGTCACGATGCACGTGGCGTTGGGAAAGACCTCGTTCCATTCCTTGAATGGTCTATTGGTGGTTAGGATCAGCGGCTTTCGCTCGTAGCGGCGGTTGACGACCTCGTAGAGTAGGTCGGCAGCTTTGTCATCGAAGGAGAGATACCCAACTTCATCGACACACAAAAGTCCAACGTTGGCGTAAGTTCGCAGCCTGCGGCGGCGGCCTTCGGGCGACTGCCGATGCAGATCTTCGAGCAGTGCCGCCGCGGAACGGAACAGTACGGAATGGCCGGCGAGCACGGCAGTATGACAGATGTTTTGGGCGATCATCGTTTTGCCCAGGCCGTTGCGACCCACCAGAACCAGATTGCGCGCTTCGGCCAGGAAGTCGAGTGTGAACGCGCGGTCGATGACGTCGCGGTCGATCTTGCTGGGCCACGACCAATCGAAGTCGGCCATGGGCTTGAAGGATTTGATCCCGCTGAGCCGGAGACGCCGTTCCAAGCTGCGGCGGGAACGCTCTTGCGCTTCGGTCTGCACGAGCGCTTCCAAGATCTGCAGCGGCGACCACTGCGATTTCACGGCACGGGCCAGAAAGTCATCGAGCGCGCCGGGCACGGCGCAGAGGCCAACGTATTTGAGTTGCGCGGCCAGATCATTCGCCGCTGGTTTCAGTTTCATTGCGGGCAAGTTCATCGTAGGTCTCCAGATCGTGTGGACGGACATCGACCGATTGCGCTTGCGGATGACGGCTCAGATCCAGCGCCACCGGTGTGGAGCGAGGCTGGCGGCGCAACAGGAAAGCCACCGCGGAAGATCGCGGCGTCGAACGTTCCAGCGCTTCGGCAAGGGCCCGGCGCAAAGCGGCGGCCCCGTACTCCTCGAGCAGCTTCGCCAGCCGCGAGGCCTCGCGCGCAGCCGATTCTCCTTGCGCGAACGCCTGATCCAGGAACGCTTTACTTTCCGGTACGAGTTGCTCCAGTCGGCCGGCGGGCGTGGAATGAAACGCTTTGCGCTTGCTTCGCAGCACCGCGTCCTGATGCGCGGGGTCCAGCACGAGCTGCCCGCGATCGTAGCTGCGCGTGTGGCGCGCGATCTCATTCGCGCCGTCGAGAATGCGCACGGCGACGCCGGACGCGACCAGCGTGAGTTGCCGCCCCACCGCCTCGGGCGGAATCGAATACTGGTTGAGATCGAAGCGGACGTAGATGGTTTTGGCCGAACGTACCGGCTCGGTACGGTCGGTGGGAAACGCATTGGCAGCGTGCGGCAACAGCCGCGCGCGTTCCTCAGCAAAGGCGCCGGCAACGCTGCGATGATCGCCGCCGGGCCAAGGCCTGGGATGCGCCACTTGATCGCGCCACAGCCAAGCCTGGCGGTTGCATTCGGCAAGCGTGGTGAATGATCGTCCTGCCCAGAAGGATTCGCGCACGTATCGAATGGCGCGTTCGACGCGCCCTTTTTGATTTCCCGCCCTGACCTGGCACGGACGCGGCGCGAAGTGATAATGCGCGCTCAACTCGATCAGGCGGGGATGGAAGGCGACGTGATTGCCGCGACGCTCCAGCACGGCACTTTTTAAGTTGTCGTAAAGAATGACTCGCGGCTGCCCGTTGAAAAACGCGAACGCATGCACGTGGCCGCGCAAGAAGTTTTCCATGGTTTGGTCGAAGAAAAACTCCAGATACAGCGCACGCGAATACGACAACGTCATCACGAAGCACGATAAGGGGCGCTTGGCGCGACCCACCATGACGGAGCCGAAGTGAGCCCAGTCGACTTGTCCCTGCTCACCTGCAAATGTCTGCAACAGCAGGAACGCCTCCCGTGACTGGGGACGCAGCCTGGCCACGGCGCGGCGTAACTGCCCGACGCTGCCCGTATAGCCGCGGTCGCGGATCATGGCGTAAATGCGCGTGGCGCGGAGACGCGGATGCTGTTCCAGGATCTGCCGAACGAAACCCAGGTACGGATCGACAATCGAAGCGCGTAGTGGTTGCGTGCTCTTGAACTTCTCTACTTCAATCGCGTTGCGCACGGCGTCTGGATGCACGCCCAACTCGCGCGCGATCGTGCCGACTTTCCAATGCTCGGCGTAAAAGTAGCGCCGGATCTGCGCGCGGACTTCCGGAGTGATCATCGAATCGACTACCTTCTCAGTGGCGTTCGTGGGAATGGGTTGATGAAGCGCCCTTCGCGCCCGCAAATGCGACAACGCAGAAGCGGCGGGCGCGCTGGGATACTCCCACCCGCCAATAATGCCGGGGATGGCTGCGAAAAGGAACTATGATCCGTCACGCGCGAGCGCGGGGTGCATCGGCGAGCCCGATACTGGCGCTGCCGGTCGCGGTGATCGAGCCGCCCTTCCGGGCTGCGCTGATGCCGCAGATTGGCGCGCCGGCGCTGTTCACGCCGCGCCGAACGGCTGCACGTGGCGCTGCAATACCTGTGCCCGCGATCGCAGTGCGAGCAAAGGAAGAACATCGCCCCGCAATCCCCGCGCAGACAAAACCGTTGCACCAGAACCGTCTCATGCGCCGCCATGCTTGTCGCAGGCGGGGCTGGACAACGGCGCCGTTTCGTGTCAGCTTAGACCTGTTTGTTTCGGTCACCTTTTGGACACGAAGGGTGACGACATCGGGGCCTCGACCGTTGGCGCGGTAGGGGCCTTTCCTACAACCGCCTCCTGTCCACCATACAGCGTTCTGATGATCGGACGGAACCGCGCCTCCGGCGCGGATGATGTTGACCCTCGGCCTACCGCTCAGAAAAAGACGCTTTCAGATGATTGATGACATGTGGTCGCCCCGTGTTCGCGGATGCCGTAAGAGACACGCTCGTGAACCCGGCTGTCATCTTTGAAGTTCTTTCCCCATCGAGTGAGGCATACGATTGCGGTCGCAATATC
>DATJMR010000154.1:0-8190 GCA_035508595.1 Dyella sp. | reverse complement strand
CTCTATTCCTTGCGCCATGCATCGCCGCCTTCACGCGCCTGCGACAAACTGTTCAACGCTGCGAGTGATCCGGACCCTTTTGGCGGTCGACCGATGTCCGGCTGCGCAGGCCGCCTTTCTTGCCAAGCTCGGCATAGCCTTCCCGTCCGAGCTCCTGCCTGCGCGCTTCGCCACCTTGCTTGCCGAGTGCGGAGTAGCCTTCCGAGCCGAGCTCTTCTTTGCGTGCGGCGCCGCCTTTTTTGCCGAGCGCCGAATAACCTTCCGGACCCAATTGTTCTTTGCGTGCCTCACCGCCTTTCCGGCCAGCCTCACGCACGGTCATGGCGCCCCGCTCCGGGTTGCGCTGTTTCCTGCTCATGCCTTTACCTCTTGCGCTGCTTTGCAAAAATCCTGCCGCGTTGTATTCACGCGGCCGTGCAAGCGGTGAACATGCCATCGCTTGTGTGATGTCGGCGTGCTTCCCGTACCTTCATACTTGTAAAAGCCCGCAGTGCATCACACCACGCGACATGCCACAGGAGCACATGCGGCAAGCGTCTGTGAGTGTGCTTGCACTGCGTAAAACATGCGCTTTCACGCATATGAACGAGATGCCGGCATTACATGCGGCTAGCTTTCGATTCACCCTCTCGCCACCCGCCTGCGCAGTAGCTTTTTGGCGACGAACACGATCGGAGCGCACCATGACCCGAAAATCCGGCGAAGCCAACACCAAGCGCGCAGGCCCAACACGCCGCAGCCACATGACGGCGCAGGAACACAGCGTGGCCGAGACCAACGTTATTTCCACCAAGCAAGCATGGAGTCCCGATGACGCATCGCTCGGTTTCGGTCCGCGCAGCTTCGATCCTGACCAGCGCACCGAGCACCTGAGCTATCGCGACCCGGAAGAACCGAAGCAAGGTCCGCTGCGTTTCGACGAAACCAACTACAGCGTAGAACGGCTGACGCTGTCCGAAGGTGGCTACAACGAATACGCCGACCCGACGTTCGCCGGAATGACGAACGTCGAATCTACCGATGGCGAAAATATCCTTACATTCAAAGCATCGAGCACGCACTACCCAGCAAGCTGATACGGCAAATATGTCGGCTCCCACACAACGGCCTTGATGCGCTTGTCCACCTCAGCCTCATCACACGCCTCCGCCACACCGTCCGCCTGCGCGCGCAACGCTACCGCCTTCGCGACCGCCATCGAGACCTCGCGCAGCTGATCCACCGGCGGCAGCAACGAAGCGGTCTTGTCCTGCAGCGTCGGCGACATGGCTGCAACAGCCTTCGCCGCGGCCATGAACATCGCATCCGTGACGCGCTTGGCGCCCACGGCAAGCACACCCAGGCCCACGCCTGGGAAGACATAGGAATTGTTGGTCTGATCGACATGCACAGTGCGGCCTTGCCATGGCACCGATGCAAACGGACTGCCGGTGCCGATGAGAGCGCGCCCATCTGTCCACTCGACCAGTTGTTGCGGTGTCGCCTCGCTGCGCGAGGTGGGGTTGGAGAGCGGAAAGATCACTGGGCGTTGGACGTTTTGCGCCATCGCGCGCACCACGTCTTCGGTAAAGGCACCGGCCTGCCCCGATACACCGATCAAGACGGTCGGCTTCGCGTTGCGCATGACGTCAAGCAGGCCGATATGACCGGATCCAACGTCATGCCAGGCTTTCACGGCGTCGCGCGATTGCACGAAGGGCAATTGCGCGAGGGTGATGCCTTCCATGCCGTCCACCAGCAAGCCATTGCGGTCAACCAGGAAAAACGCCTGGCGTGCCTGTTCTTCGCTCAGACCCGCATCCACCATCGCACGCAGCAGCAGCGATGAAATGCCGCAACCGGCCGAGCCCGCGCCCAGCACGGCAATGCGCTGTTGCTGCAACGGGATGCCGGTGACGTTGATGGCCGCCAGCAACGTGCCGGCGGCAATCGCCGCGGTGCCTTGGATATCGTCGTTGAAGGTGCACAGGCGATCGCGATATTTCTGCAGCAGGCGGCTGGCATTGGCGCCGGCGAAATCCTCCCATTGCAACAACACGTCCGGCCAGCGTTCGATCACTGCGCTGACGAATTCCTCGACGAAATCGTCGTACTCGGCACCGACGATGCGCTCATGCCGCCAGCCGATATACAGCGGATTGGTCAGGCGCTCGTGATTGTTGGTGCCCACGTCCAGCAGGATCGGCAGCGTGAGTTCGGGATGGATGCCGGCGCAGCCGGTGTACAGCGACAGCTTGCCGATGGGAATGCCCATGCCACCTGCGCCTTGGTCGCCCAAGCCAAGAATGCGCTCGCCATCGCTCACTACGATCACACGCACGCGATCGAAGCGCGGATCGGCCAGGATCTCGCGGATACGCAGCTTGTTGGGATAGCTCAGGAACAAACCGCGCGGCTTGCGCCAGATTTCGCTGAAGTGCTGGCAGCCCTCGCCCACGGTGGGCGTGTACACCAAGGGCAGCAGCTCATCCAGATGATGCACCAGCACGTGATAGAACAGCGTTTCGTTGGTGTCCTGCAGGTCGCGCAGAAAGGCATAGCGTTCGAAATCGGTGCTGAAGGCGCGCAGGATCTTCAACCGCCGGTTCGCTTGCTCCTCGATGGTGCCGACATGTGGCGGCAGCAGCCCATGCAAACGGAACATGTCGCGCTCGTCTGCCGTAAAGGCCATACCCTTGTTCAACATGGGCTTGTTGATCAGGTCGTAACCCGTAAGGTTGGTTTTGATGACGGTTTGAGTGTTACTTGTCATATCGGGCATGTCGCACGGCCTTTCTTTTTGTGGTTAGCCATAGATTAAGGCAACACTGAATAAGTGTTGCCTTAATCCGTGCACCGCGTCGCGTATGCATCTACCCGGTTGCCAGCCACGAATGGCTGGTGCCAAGATCGCTGCCCAGACCCACAAGGAGACACGCTCATGACGATGCACAAGAACGGCAAGCCCACTTCGATGATGGCGGCGACAGCCTTGGCGCTGTGCCTGGCCTGCGGCGCGGCATCTGCGCAAGGCCTGGGCAATCTTGGCGGAAAATTCGGTGGCATGCTCGGCGGCAACGGCTCCATGAGTTCCGGCAGCATGGGCAACGTCGCCGGCCTGCTGCAGTATTGCGTCAAGAACAATTATCTCGGCGGCGACTCCGGCGCCTCCGGCATCGCCAGCAAACTGCTAGGCAAGACGCAAGGCGGCTCCAGCAATAGCGACTACCAGAGCGGCCTGAGCGGCATGCTCAAAGGCAGCGATGGCCACACCACTGACCTGTCGAACGTGGGCGGCGGCAACAGCGATTTGAAATCGAAGATCACCACCAAGGCTTGCGATGTGGTGTTGAAGCAGGGGCAGAAGTTCATTGGCCATTGAGTAAGTCGCGGCATCTTTCATGGCCGTCATGTCCTGCGGAGGCAGGAATGACGGCCACGCGCTGAAGTCGCTGAGGCCGAGATGAGATCGCCGTTTTGAGGGGATGGCGATGCTGGGATGGCATCCCAGCCTACCGTCCATGCTTATTGGCGAATCTCCGCTTCCACCAGCTTCGCGAGCAACACCAGCGATTCTTGCCAGCCCAGATAGCACGCCTCCGCCGGAATCACCTCCGGAATACCTTCCTGCACCACGGTCAGCTCGGTGCCGCAAAACACGGCACGCAAGGTCACCGTGGTCTGCATCGTGCCCGGCAGGTTCGGATCGTCGAATACGCCGGTGTAACGCAGCCGCTCGTTCGGTACCAGCTCCAGGTATTGTCCACCGAAGGCGTGGCCGTCGCCGGTGGTGAAATTGGTAAAGGACATCTTGTACTGCCCGCCCACTTTCGGTTCCAGCTTGTACACGCGGCCGGTAAAACCATGGGGCGGCAGCCACTTGGCCATGGCGTCGGCGTCGAGGAACGCGCGGTAGACGCGCTCGGGGGGCGCACGAAGCACACGGTGAAGACGGACGGTTTGACTGGACATGTGGGGTCTCGGATGCAGAGGAAGTCCCTCTGATCTTATGACGAGCAGCGGCGGGCGGAATCGACACGCTCGGTGGATTCCGTCAACCGTATTCAATCGCGTCGACCCGATCGGGGTAAAAGGCCAGGTGTTCCTTGATCTGCGTCATCGCGTCATGCGGGTTTTCGTATGACCACACCGCGTTCGCCGCCCGCTCGCCGCCAGCGGGAATGCTGTAGTAACTGCAGTTGCCTTTGTACGGACAGTAGGTGACGTGATCGGTACGCTCGAGCAGCGACATATCCACATCGGCGCGCGGGATGTACTGCACGGCCGGATAGTTCGCTTCTTGCAGCGTAAGCGCATGGCGCGTGTCGGCGATGGTGCGGCCGCCGGCTTTCACGACGACACGCTGCGGATTGTGCGTGATGGTGATGGGATGATCCGGACCGGGCAGCTTGACGGGTCGGGAGCCGATGTCGGATTGCGTCATGATCTTGCCTCCTTGGGGTGCTCAGGAGAGCGATATGGGCGCCGTGCCTAACATCCAAGCGGCGATGTGCTTTTTTGGATGTGCCGAAGCGGCCGGCCTTTACTGCACGCACTGGCGCGGGCAACGGTTTTTCAACCCGCGGCGAACTGGGCCATGGGCTCGGACATCACGCCACCGCGCCCCTGCACCAAGGCGCGATACGCGCGCGGCGTCATGCCCACCGTCGCCTTGAACTGGCGCGCAAACGCACTCTGGTCGACGAACCCGCACGCCACGCCGATGGAGGCGACGCTGTCTTCGGTATGCAGCATACGCATGGCCGCCTCGATGCGCAGCTTGGTCAGCACCTGCTGCGGGGTGAGCTGGAACACGCGGCGAAAATGCCGCTCGAACTGCGCGATCGACAGTTCGGCCTGCTCGGCCAGCGCCTGGATGCGCACGCCGTCGCCGTAATGCTCCTGCATATAAGCCAGCACGCGCTTCAGGCGATCGTAGATGGGATGGCGTCCGTCCGGCAGCCCCAAGTCGCGCGAGATACCGACGACGCCGCAGATCTTGCCGCGTGTGCGCAAAGGACGCTTGCAGGTCAGGCACCAGCCCGGCGCACGGTTGGCGAAGATATGCACCTCCAACTGGTTCTCGATGATCTCGCCATTCAATACGCGCCGGTCCTGCACGGCGTAGGAACCGCCCATCGCGCTCGGGAACAATTCGGTGACCACCTTGCCGATCACGTCGCTGCGTTGCTTGAGGCCAAGGCGGCGCACGAGGGTGAGATTGGCGTGCGTGTAACGTCCCTCCATGTCCTTCACAAAGAACACGACGTCTGGCAGGACGTCGAACAAGGCCTCCAACTCATCGGCGGAAATCTTCATAGCGACATGGGCCAGGTTGGCTAAGGATGGCAAGGATCGGCTGCACGATCGTGCAGCCTGGATACGGCATCTTAGCGGCGATTTTGCACATTGGCGCAAGTGCTTCGCCAGCATTGTGCTTCGGCCCTGGAAACGAATTGTGCCGAATTGCGCATGTGAAGCTATCAAGCTGATCTAAATTTTGTCGGTCGCTCGGTTCTGTTGCTGGCATTGCGCAAACCTGCATCCGCTACGCATGACGGCACGCACAAGCCGATTACATGCCTTCCAACAACGGCAGGAGACGCGCATCTTCCACGGCAGCCGTACGGTGCCCGATGCCGGACAGATAAGCCTCATGCGAAGCAAAGGCAAAGAACGAAGCGACACTCTGCTGCCGCACCAGCATCACCCTGTCCCAGCGTTCTTCCGGCGGCCCGATCAGGAAAGCGCCACCGCCGCCAAGGAACAGCAACTCGCCGCCGCTCTCGCGCAAGTACGGAAGCGTGTGCTCGATGTAACGCTGAAAGGCTTCCTCTCCGCTGATCGGTTGGGGCGGAGCCAGCTCCGGCGCAGCCGCATAATCGGCGGTATGGCGAAAACGCAGCAAGTTGAGCATTACGACGCTGCCCTGGATTTGCCGTGCGGCCAATGCGCGTCCGGCTTCCCAGGTCGGTTCCAGATAACGGGGTATATCGGCAACTCCTTTCATGCTGCGAAGGCGAGGCGCATCGCGTGATCGCGTACATCAACCGGCCATGCGGCGATGAGCTCGGCAAACTTCGCCGGATCGTTTGCAAACAGGGCGCGCGTGGCTTCTTCAAAACCGGGCATATCGCCGGCCATGGCCGAGATGAAGTGGTAGGCACGTTCCTGCCGTGCCCGCGCCTTGTCGCGTTCGCCATGCGTGCGGCGCGCTTCTTCGACCAGCTTGCGCAAGGCCACCGACGGGCCGCCCGGCTGTGCGGCCAACCACTCCCAATGCCTGGGCAGCAAGGTGACCTCACGGGCCGTGACGCCCAATTTGGGTCGTCCCCGGCCGCGCGGGGTTTCTGGCGCTACATCAGCGTGGCTCTCTTGATTGCCGTCTGGGGGTAGATAACGGGCACGCACGTCCTCGTCGGAGCCATGGATGTCCACGTCGATGCAGCGGCCGGTGCTGTCGTCGAAGAGCAGGATCGGCTCGGCGCTTTCACGTTCTGCCGCCAGCTTGATGGACAAGGCGACGACATGCAGTGGCCCGGACGCAAGGCGATGATGGCCTTGGAAACTGGTGTAGGAAGGAGATGGTGTGACGGTCATAGCGGCTTCCATGGCGAGAGCCAAATAATACCCGGATAAAAATAAATTATGCAATATCATCCGGGTAAAATTTTCCGCCACCCGAAAAAAAGCCGCCTCAAGGGCGGCTTTCCTGCTTTCAGCGGCTTGGCTCAGATCCGGCTTTGCGTGGCCGGATCACCCACCTTGGCGCCGGCATCACTGCGCGGCGGCGGGGGTGGCATGGGGCTGGACGGCGTGGTCTTGGACCAATCCGCCGGCGGACCCGGTATGCGGCCGGCCATGATGTCGTCGATCTGGCGCGCGTCGATCGTTTCGTACTGCAACAGCGCGTCGGCCATCATGTGCAGCTTGTCGATGTTGTCGGTCAACAGCTGCTTGCTGCGGCCATAGGCGCGATCCAGGATGTCGCGCACCACTTCGTCGATCTTGCGTGCGGTTTCGTTGGAAACGTTCTTGTGCTGGGTCACGGAGCGGCCGAGGAAGACTTCATCCTCTTCCTCGCCGTAAGTGACCGGGCCCAGCTCGTTCGACAGGCCCCACTTGGTGACCATGTTGCGCGCCATCTTGGTGGCGCGCTCGATGTCGTTGGAGGCGCCGGTGGTGACCTTGTCGGTGCCGAAAATCAGCTCTTCGGCGACGCGGCCGCCATACAGCGAGCACAGCTGCGACTCGATCGCGGTCTTGTTCATGCTGTACTTGTCGCCTTCCGGCAGATACATGGTGACGCCCAGCGCGCGGCCGCGCGGGATGATCGTTACCTTGTAGACCGGGTCGTGCTCCGGCACCAGGCGGCCGACGATGGCGTGGCCGGCTTCATGGTAGGCGGTGAGTTTTTTCTCGTCTTCGCTCATGGCCATCGAGCGGCGCTCGGTGCCCATCAGGATCTTGTCGCGCGCCTTGTCCATGTGCGTCATGCGCACTTCGCGCGCGTTCTCGCGCGCGGCGAACAGCGCCGCCTCGTTGACCAGGTTGGCCAGGTCCGCACCGGAAAAGCCCGGGGTGCCGCGTGCGATCACCATCGCATCCACGTCACCGGCGATCGGCACCTTGCGCAGATGCACCTTGAGGATCTGTTCGCGACCCTTCACGTCCGGCAGGCCGACCACCACCTGGCGGTCGAAGCGACCCGGGCGCAGCAGCGCGGGATCGAGCACGTCCGGACGGTTGGTGGCGGCGATGACGATGATGCCTTCGGTGCCTTCGAAGCCATCCATCTCCACCAGCAACTGGTTGAGCGTCTGCTCGCGCTCGTCATGGCCGCCGCCGAGGCCGGCGCCGCGATGACGGCCCACCGCATCGATTTCGTCGATGAAGATGATGCACGGCGCGTGCTTCTTGGCCTGGTCGAACATGTCGCGTACACGCGAAGCGCCCACGCCGACGAACATTTCGACGAAATCGGAACCGGAGATCGAGAAGAACGGCACCTTGGCCTCACCAGCGATCGCCTTGGCGAGCAGGGTTTTGCCGGTACCAGGCGGGCCCACCATCAATACGCCGCGCGGAATCTTGCCGCCCAGGCGCTGGAACTTGCCTGGGTCACGCAGGAATTCGACCAGTTCGCCGACTTCCTCCTTCGCTTCGTCGCAGCCGGCGACGTCGCTGAAATTGACCTTGACCTGGTCCTCG
>DATJMR010000153.1:0-11545 GCA_035508595.1 Dyella sp. | reverse complement strand
GATGCGGCGCGGATCGATCACAATGAGCTTTGCTCCCGCGCGCAGTCGCCGTTTCATTTGCGAGCCGAATACGGGGTGGGCATCGGTGGGGTTGGCGCCGATCACCAGAATCACGTCGGTCTTTTCCACCGAATCGAAATCCTGCGTGCCCGCAGACTCGCCGATGGTGGATTTGAGACCGTAGCCGGTAGGCGAATGGCAGACGCGTGCGCAGGTATCCACGTTGTTGTTGCCGAACCCGGCGCGCACCAGTTTCTGCACCAGATACGTTTCTTCGTTAGTACACCGCGACGAGGTAATGCCGCCGATGGAAAACTTGCCATAGGTCGCCTGCAGCCGCCTGAACTCGCTGGCGACGTGCGCGATGGCCTCCTCCCAGCTCACGATGCGCCACGGATCGCTGATCTTTTGCCGTATCATTGGCGTCTTGATGCGATCGGGATGCGTGGCGTAGCCGATCGCAAAACGTCCCTTTACGCATGAGTGGCCATGATTGGCGTGCCCGTCCTTGTTGGGCACCATCCGCACGATTTCCTCACCCTTCATTTCCGCGCGGAAACTGCAACCCACGCCGCAATACGCACACGTTGTAATGACGCTGTGCTCCGCCTGACCGCGATCGATCAGCGATTTCTCCGATAACGTCGCCGTCGGGCACGCCTGCACGCAGGCGCCGCAGGAAACGCACTCCGAATCGAGGAAGCGGTTGTCCTGGCTGGCCGCCACTTTAGACTCGAAGCCGCGACCTTCGATGGTCAACGCGAACGTCCCCTGCACTTCGTCGCATGCGCGCACGCACCGCGAACAAACGATGCATTTGGACGGATCGAAGGTGAAGTACGGATTGGATTCGTCCTTGTGCGCGAAATGCGGATTGATATCGCCGTGTTCGGTTTTGGCGTAGACGTGGTTCGCCCCGTCGTAACCGTAACGCACTTCGCGCAATCCAACGACGCCGGCCATATCCTGCAACTCGCAATGACCATTGGCGGGACAGGTCAGGCAATCCAGCGGATGGTCGGAAATATAAAGTTCCATCACACCGCGGCGGATCTCGGCCAGTTTCGACGTCTGCGTGCTGACCGTCATGCCTTCGGCAACCGGCGTGGTGCACGAAGCCGGATAACCCTTGCGCCCCTCGATCTCGACCAGGCACAGCCGGCAAGAGCCGAATGCTTCCAACATATCCGTAGCGCACAGCTTCGGAATGTTGATACCCGCTTGCGCGGCAGCGCGCATGACAGAGGTACCTTCCGGCACGCTGATACGACGGCCATCGATCGTGAGTGCGATCTGTTTCTCCGATTTGACGGCGGGTGTGCCGAGATCGATTTCAACGATGGACAGCATGATGCGTTACCTCCTCAGGAACCGGCGCCGTGCGCGTTGCCTGCGAAATCTTCATGAAAATGGTCGAGTGCGCTGAGCACCGGAAACGGCGCCATGCCACCGAGTGCGCAAAGCGAACCGGCCACCATGGTCTGGCACAGATCGCGCAGCAGTACCTCGTTGCGTTCGCGCTCGGCGACGTCGCCTTGGACCATGCGATCGATCACTTCGACACCGCGCGTGGAACCCAGACGGCACGGCGTGCATTTGCCGCACGATTCGATGGCGCAAAATTCCATGGCAAAGCGCGCTTGCGCGGCCATGTCGACCGTATCGTCGAACACCACCACGCCACCGTGCCCCACCATACCGCCGATCGCGGCAAAGGCTTCGTAGTCGATGGGCGTATCCAGTTGCGATACGGGAATGTAAGCGCCCAGCGGACCGCCCACCTGTATCGCTCGCACAGGTCGGCCACTGGCCGTGCCGCCGCCGTAGTCTTCGATCAATTCGCGCAATGTCAGGCCGAAGGCACGTTCCACCAAACCTGGGCGTTTGATATTGCCGGCCAGCTGCAACGGCAGCGTACCGCGCGACTTTCCCATACCGTAATCGCGGTAAAACGCGGCGCCGCGATCCAGGATAAGGGGCACCGTCGCCAGCGTGATCACGTTATTGATGACCGTAGGCTTGCCAAACAAGCCTTCGATGGCGGGTAGCGGCGGCTTGAAGCGTACCTGTCCACGTTTGCCTTCTAAACTTTCCAGCAACGAGGTTTCTTCGCCGCAGATGTAGGCGCCGGCGGCCATCCGCACTTCGAGATGAAAAGCCTTGCCGCTGCCGCACACATCGTCGCCGAGATAGCCGCGATCTTGGGCCGTTTCGATAGCCGCTTGCAAGGCGCGTTGCGCGTGCGGGTACTCGATACGCAAATAGACGTAACCGCGCGTCGCGCCGACCGCGAGTCCGGCAATCGTCATACCTTCGATCAGCACAAACGGATCGCCTTCCATGATCATTCGATCGGAGAAGGTGCCGGAGTCGCCTTCGTCAGCGTTGCATACGATGTATTTTTGATCGGCGCTCGTATCCAGGCACGTTTTCCACTTGATGCCAGCCGGAAACGCCGCACCGCCACGACCGCGCAAACCCGAATCGGTAACGGCTTGCACGATCTCCAACGGCGTTATCTTCAATGCCGCGGCAAGACCGCGGTATCCGTCGTGCGCAAGATAGTCGTCCAAGCTGCGTGGATCGACGACACCCATACGCGCAAACGTAAGACGCTGCTGACTCTTCAGCCAAGGCATGTCCTCCACCGGTCCCAACGCCAGCACGTCGTCGCCACCGTGCAGAAAATCGGCGTCGAACAAAGCGACCACATCGTCGGGCTGTACAGGACCGTAAGCCACTCGTCCGTTACCGCTTTCTACTTCCACCATCGGTTCAAGCCAATACAGCCCGCGCGAGCCGTTACGCACGATTCGCACATCCGCGCCGCGCGCCGCCGCTTCGGACTCGATGGCTTTGACAACGTCATCGGCGCCCAGCGACAACGCGCTGGCATCGCGCGGCACGTAAAGGGTGATGCTCATGTCGCCTCCGACTGCGACTGCAGCCATGCGTCGAAACTGTCCGGCGTAACGCGACCCTTCAATTCATCGTCCACCATCATGGCAGGTGAGCAAGCGCAATTGCCAAGGCAATAAACAGGCTCCAACGTCCATGCGCCGTCGGCGGTGGTTTCGTGAAAATCCACGCCCAGCCGCTCTTTCACATGCTGCGCCAGCTTCACGGCGCCCATCGATTGGCAAGACTCCGCGCGGCAAAGGTAAATGACGCGCTTGCCGGCCGGGCGCGTGCGGAAGAAGTGATAGAACGACACCACGCCATGCACATCGGCACGCGAGAGATTCATCTCCCGCGCGATGAGCGGAACGGCATCCTCGGGCACGCAGCCCAAGGATGCCTGGATGCCATGCAGAACCGGCAGCAATGCACCGGGCTGGTCCTTCAATCGCCCGGTGACATCGAGCACCGCATCACGGACCGCGTCATCGATCGGCGGCAAAGCGGCTATGTTCTTGGCGGGTTTCATAGTGAAGTCCTTAGAACAGCGCGGCAGCCTTACTGAGAGCGATCCACACGCCAATCAGGAACGGAATGCCAACCAAGGCCCAAGCGAGAACGCCTACGATGCCGAACGCGCCCCGCGCAGCTTGATCGACATTAGCCGTGACATGCGGGGCTTCATGCTGCAGAGAGCGCTCGCGCTCCAGCTCCTCGTCGGTCATATGGTGCTCCTCCTTCACCGGCCTGACCATTAAATTGGCGATAAGGCCGATAAGCAGAAGGCCAGCCAGAATGTAAAGCGTGCGGTCATACACCAAGTTTTTGGCTACCCCTGCATCCAGTTGTGCTTGGCGCACGGCTGCAATCAGGAACGGCCCCGCAATGCCTGCTGCCGACCAAGCCGTGAGCAGGCGCCCGTGGATGGCACCCACCATTTGTGTACCGAAAACATCGGCCAGGTAAGCAGGCACCGTGGAGAAACCGCCGCCATACATGGACAGAATCACGCAGACGGCAATAGCAAACATGCCTGCCAGTCCCAAGTGACCCAGCGTCGGCAAACTGCAATAGAGCGCAATGCCGAGTACGAAAAACACGATGTATGTGTTCTTGCGTCCGATGAAGTCCGACGCCGACGCCCACAAAATGCGCCCCAGACTGTTGAACAGACTGATCAAGCCCACGAGTCCGGCCGCTGCTGCCGCAATGGCAGTTTTTTGCGCCGTGGTGAGTGCGGCAGTCGAATCGATGCCAAGGAGGCGTCCACCGAACACATCCTGAAACATGGGACTTGCCATCGAGATCACACCGATGCCAGCCGTCACGTTCATGCACAGCACAATCCAGATCATCCAGAACTGCGGCGTCTTCCACGCGCGGTTCAAATGCACATGCTTGGTCGTGATCAACTTGTTGGTGGTTTCAAGCGGGGTCCAACCCGAGGGCTTCCACCCGTTTGGCGGAACCCGGAAACCAAAAGCGCCGGCCGACATGGCAACGAAATACAGAACCCCCATCACCATCAACGTGCTGGCAACGCCCGGCACATCACCGTGCGTGAAGCGCGCCATCAAAGCCACCGCAATCGGAGCGCCGATCATCGCGCCGCCACCGTAACCCATGATGGCGAAACCCGTCGCCAAACCGCGGCGATCCGGAAACCATTTGATTAAGGTCGACACCGGCGAGATATAACCCAGTCCCTGCCCTACGCCGCCAAGAACGCCGCAGCCTAGAAAAGCAAGCCACAACTGATGCATCGACACGCCGATGCCGCCGATGACCAGCCCGCCTCCCCAGCACAACGCCGCGATGAAGCCTGCTTTGCGCGGACCGGCATGCTCCAGCCAACCACCCCAGATCGCCGCGGAAATCCCCAGCATGGCAATGAAGGTTTCGAAAATATGCGTCACGGCGGGCACCGTCCAATTGCACGATGTAGCGAAAAGCTGCCCGAAGAATCCAAGACTTTCGCAGCTGGGCGCTCCCGGCACCAGTTTGCTCATCGGTAACCAAAACACCGAAAAACCGTAGGCCATGCCAATGCACAAATGGATGGCCAAAGCCGCCGGCGGGACCAGCCAGCGGTTAAACCGTGGACCTGCAATGGTGCGTTCCCTTGCCAGCCAACCCGGCGCAGTTCCCCCCGACGCCGCTACTGCTTCAGGTACGACAGTCATAACTTGTCTCCCTCACGTTAGCTTGGAACAACCGGCCCGTCGCGGACGCGACAAGCTGGACTCTAGCTTAAATGTGAAGAAACAAACGATGGCAATTATGACAACTTACCGCTGCGCAACATGTCATCGCCCATCCCATGGATGGAACCACGCCAAGCGCATATTTCTTAGTGCTTTTTATGTCGTCAAAACGCATGCACGACCGTAAAAACGGTCGTGCAGCGCAATATCAAACTTGAACGTCGATGCGGTATGCAAACTGCGGCGATCAGGGAATATCGTCCGAGTCGTCCGACACTTCGGCATGGATCTGATTGGCCGCCGGCACGGTAAGCGGCTTGATGCCCGCTGCTTTCAAGTGTGCGTTGAGCGCCGGCAGATCCGTCGCGCGAATAGACTGCCATTGCGCCGCGGCCTTGCCGAGGCTTGCCTTGTATTGCGCAAATGCCTCCCGCTGACCATCGGTCGGTGCGCGGTCGGCACCTTCCACATCGGTCGCGATGGCGGTGAGCGCATCGTTCATGGCTTCGAGGTTGGTCGACGTTTCGCCGTCACCCGATACCAGCGGATCGGTTTTCTTGCGGAACGCATCGATCTCCTCGTGCAACGATTTGTGTGCCGCGTCGTCGCCGAGTTTCTTCTGTGCCTGATCGAGTTGATCGCGCACCGCATCCAGCTCGCCGTGGGTCTGCCAGATCTGCTGCAGCGCGTCGCCTAGTTCGCGCGAGAATGAGAGACCCTGCGCCAGTGCGTTCTGATCGAGCGTAACGCGCGGGTCCATGGCAACGTTCAGCGGTGCCCGATACGCATGCCCGTCGACCTTGAGCACTACCTCGTATTTGCCCGGCAAGACCAAGGGGCCTTCGGGCGTGAGCGGCGTATCGGAGTCCCAGGTGGCCGCAATGCTATAGCCGTAGAGCAACGCATCCGGACGCGGATAGCGCAGATCCCATACAAAACGATGCGCACCGGCGCTGGTGCCCAAGGCTTCCGGCGAGCCCAGCCAGCCCTTCTGGAAATAACGATCCGCAGGCAAATGTTCGTGCTCATCCGCGCTGGAGTAATGACGCACCACTTTGCCGTCGCCATCCAAAATGTCGAGTGTCACCGCGCCCTTTGCACTACTCGCCAAGCGATAGTCGATAACGGCGCCCGCGGGCGGGTTCTTGCCTAGCGGCTCGTCCGGCGGCAAAGGCGTGTCGCGGTTCTCGTTAGCCCGTACGCGTATCGCCGTGGCAGGCGTGTAGAGCACGGTTTTGCGTGTGTCGTCGGCGCTTGCCTGGCGCAACGGCGTGATGTCGTCGAGAATCCAGATGGCACGCCCCTGCGTGCCGACGATCAAATCGTTGCCATGCACCTGCAGATCGCGCACCCACGCGGTAGGCAGATTGCGCTGCAGCGATTGCCAATGATCGCCGTCGTCCAGCGACACGAACACGCCGCGATCCGTACCGGCGAACAACAACCCATCGCGCTGCGTATCGGCGCGCACCACGCTTACGAAATCATCGTTCGGCAAGCCGGCGGCAATATCGGTCCACGTTTTACCGTAGTCGTGCGTGCGCCACACGTGCGGACGGAAATCGTCCTGGCGGTGATTGTCGACCGCCGCGTAGGCAGTCCCCTGCTTCAACGTGGAAAGATCGAGCGAGCTGACGATACCCCAGCTCGGAAGATCTTTCGGGGTGACGTTTTGCCAGTTCTTGCCGCCATCGCGGGTGTATTGGATCGATCCGTCATCGGTGCCGATCCAGATTTCGTCATTGGTAAAGGGCGACGGCGCGATGCTGTAAATCACGCCATAACCGCAATCGCGCGCTTGCTGTGCCGTGGGATTGCCATGGCAACCCGCCGTCGCGCCTTCTTTCTTTGCGCTGAGATCGGGGCTGATCACATCCCAGTGCTGACCTTGGTCGGTGGTGCGGAACAACACTTGCGCGCCGAGATACAACGCATACGGCGCTTTGGCGGAGAACGCGATCGGCGTGATCCACGTGTAGTGGTATTTGAAATCGGTGGGACGCATACCATAGCTGCTGACCGGCCAGGGCGTAACGTTCTGCACCACGCCTGTATCGCGATCCCAGCGCGACACACGCCCGCCGAGGCCTGAGCCGAATACGATGTTGGCATTGTCCGGATACGGCAGATCGTAATCGCGCTCGTCGCCACCGACGGGGCGCCAGTCCCGATAGGAAATCGAACCGTAATCGCTGCGGCTGGCAATGCCTACCGTGCCCGAATCCTGCTGGCCGGAATAAATCCAATACGGAAATTGGTTGTCGGTGGCGATGTGATAGAACTGCGCGGTCGGCTGGTTGTACCAACTGCTCCAGGTTTTGCCGCCGTTGACGGTGACGACAGCGCCTTGGTCGCTCGCCGCGATCATGCGCTGCGAATTGTGCGGATCGATCCACAGGAAGTGGTAATCGTCGCCGCCCGGAGCGCCTTTGAAAATATCCCAATGCTTGCCGCCGTCGTCGGAGCGGCGAATCGACTGCCCAGCCGAATAGATGCGGCTGGGATCTTGCGGGTCCACGGTGATACGGCTGAAGTAATCGTTCGGCAACCACGATTCGTGGCTCACCGCTTGCCAACTTTCGCCGCCATCGTCGGAACGATACAGGCCACTGTCTTTACGTGAGCTTGCGTCGTGCACCACCGCGTACACTCGATTACCGCTAGCGGTGGCAAGTCCGATGCGCCCCAGCGAGCCGCCCGGAAAACCGTTGCCGCCGATGCGCTTCCACGTCACGCCGCCGTCGGTCGATTTGTACAAGCCGCTGCCCGGCCCTGCATTGGGCTGGAAATACGACAACCAGGGATAATTGCGCACCTGCCACGTCGCGGCGTAGACGATATTGGGATTGGAAGGATCGGCCTTGATATCCACCACGCCGGTGTCGGCATCGACGAACAACGTTTGCGTCCAGGTCTTGCCACCATCGCTCGAGCGATACACGCCACGCTCTTTATTCGGTCCAAAATAGTGGCCTAGCGCACCGACCAACAACGTGTTGGCGTCGCGCGGATTCACCACAATCGCACCGATGTGCTTGGTCTCGTCCAAGCCTATGTGCTGCCAGGTCTTACCGCCATTGTCCGAGCGGTACATGCCATTGCCGGCTGCAACGTCATAGCGTGCGGCGACCTGGCCCGAGCCCGCGTAAATAACGCTGGAGTTGGAAGGCGCTACCGCAATCGCCCCGATCGGTGCTGCGGGTACGTTGTCGAACGTGGGCGACCAGGTGCGTCCCGCATCGTTGGTCTTCCACACGCCACCGCCGGCCGTACCGATGTAAAACGTATCGGGATTGGCCGGGTCGCCTGCCGCCATGGTTGCCCAACCGCCGCGGAACGGTCCCACCAAACGCCATTGCAGCGCGTCGCCCACGCCAGTCGGCGCGGGCGCGGCGTGGGCATGCAACGGAACGGCGCTAGCAAGCAGCCATGCGCAGGCTATCGCCGAAAGAGGCCGGAGTAGAACGCGTGTCGACATGATGTGCTCTCGCTGCAAATGAAAAATGGAGAACGCGCTAATACGTCAGCGCGAATCCCGTGTACCAGGTTCGGCCAAAGGCCGGTTCCAGGCCGTTTTGCCAAACGCGATCGAAATAATGACGATTGCCCAGGTTACTGATGCCCGCCAGCAACCGCAGCGAATGGTTCAATTGCCAGTCCGAAGCGACATCCACCACGGTGTACGCGGGGATGCGCGCCGGCATGAACGTTTGTCCGCTGCCATAAGCCTGATCGGAATCCTGCCAATATTGCGCCGCCGACGACACCGCCGTAAGGCTCAGCTTGACGCGCTCGTTGCGCCACGTCACGCCGGTCTTGACCAGATACGACGGCGAGAAAGCGGGTGTCTTGCCGACCTGCCCGGGAATGGCGCTCGCTACGAATCGTGCGTTGAGAAGGCTGGCATTGACGAAGGTTTCCAGGTGCTGCCCTTCCGCGGCCCATTGCGTCGGTGCGAAAAAGTCGTAATCGAGCTGCGCTTCCAGTCCGCGGCTGCGCGTGTTGCCGGTATTGACCTCGATGGTATCGATCGCGTTGATGTAGCGGGTTTCCAGCCGATTCCTGAAATTGATCCAGTACAGGCTGACGTCGTAATACAACCCCGTAACCGGTGCACCGTGCACACCCGCTTCCCATGACACCGACTTGGATAGCTGCGCGGCGTGGCCCGGCACCAGGTTGCTGAAAGGCGATGCGATATCGAAATAACGCAGCGGACGCCAGCCTTGCGAGACGTTGAAATACGTTTCGTTGCCGTGGCCGAAGTCGTTGCCCAATCCCAAGCCGAACAACGGCAGATGACGGGTATCGGCCTCATGAATATAGGGCCGCGTGAGGAACGGCGGACGCACGCTTTCGTCGACCGCGATGCGTTCGTGCTCCAAGCGCACCGACGGCACGAAGTGAATGCGATACGGCAAGCGGAACACGTTTTCGGCAAACAACGATTCGTATTGCGAGCTCCGACGCTGACTCAAGACCGGCGTGCCGCTGTGATCGTCGCGCGGCACCGTCAAATCGGTGCTGCTCCATTGCCGAAAGGGATCGCTGCCATGGAAAATCACCGCCCCGACGGTAAACGCATTGCCCTGCCCCCAATTTTTGCGCAAGCGCACATCGGTGCCCATGGTTCGGAAGGCTTCGTCTTGCAACGTCGTCGTGCTCGGCGGCGCCTGCCCGGGCAGTTGCGCTTTTGCCGCACGGCTGACCAGATCCTGATAGGTAAACCACAGCTTGGCGTCGAGCGACCAGCCATCGCCGAAATCGCGCGTATGGCCGAGCACGAGTTGATCGCGATTGACCCAGTCGCGGTTGTACGGCGTGGTGACGGTGCGCGGATCCTGCTGCCATTGCGTGTAACTCAATCGCCCCGGATCGCCGGACACGGCGCTGATCGCATGAAAATCCATCCACCAAAGCTGATGCGCGTCGGGACTGTAGCCGACATACAGATCGGCCTGGCGATTCTGCGAACCGTCGTTCGCGCGCGTGCCATCGCTGTGCACGTAGCCGGCATCGGCGCGAAACGCCCATTTGCCCTGATTGCGCTCGATCACGTTGTAGCTGGAAAACAAACCGTGCTCGCCCACTACGTTTTCGGTGCTCACCGTGAGCGGCGTTCCGGGCGCGGGGCGCTTGGAGATCAGGTTGATCACCGGCGCCGGCTCAGGCCCGTAAAGCAAGCTGGATCCGCCGCGAATAAGCTGCACTTCCGAAAGACTTTGCGTCATCGGAAACGCGTAGAGCGTCGGGAAGCCGATCCAATCGCCTTCCATCGGAATGCCGTCCTGCATCACCAGCACGAATTCCGATTCCTGCGGGTTGCCGATGCCGCGATAGCTGAAATTGAACTGCGTCGGGGTCGGCTGCTCGGAAACGAGCACGCCCGGCGTGCGCGCGAGCGCCTGATTGAGATTGTTGCCGATGACCGTGGGCTGGTTTTCCAGGTGCGTGACGGTGGTTTTCTTGGTAACCGTGATCTTGGGGCCGTCCACCTCCGGCATCTGATACATCAGCTTGGCTTTTTGATATTTGCGCCAGTCGTTCGCGTGCACGTTCACGGCAGGAAGATTGGTGGCCTTTTTACTGGACTGGCTCTGAGCGGCATCGTCGTCCTGCGTTGGCGTTGTCGATTGCGCTGCAACAGACAAGGAAATCAACGACATCAGCAAAGCAAGCGGCAACGTGGCGCGGCGCAGGGGCAACATGCGGCATCCAGATAGTGGCGGGGGTAGCCGTTTGTTATCGCGCAATGACAGTTCGGTGACCATATGCCATCCGTTTACCCTTCGATGAGCTGTCAATCTTCGCCTACCGCGACAGCTTGCGTTATGGTCTGACTTTATCCGGCCGTTTGCCGCGAAATACAGCTATTCCGTCCACTCCCCAGGGAACTCCAACTATGCACTTGGGTCGTCTCGCCCTGTTTACGCTGGGCATATCCACGGCTTTGGCCGCGCAAGCCGCGGTCGATCCATCCCTGTTTCAGGACCTGCACTGGCGCCTGGTCGGCCCGTTCCGTGGCGGCCGTGTGTTGGCGGTGAGCGGCGTGCCGGGCGACGATCGGCATTTCTATTTCGGCGCGGTGGACGGCGGCGTGTGGAAGACCGACGACGCCGGCCGCACTTGGCAACCGATCTTCGACGACGAACGCGTAGGCTCGATCGGCGCGCTCGCGGTGGCGCCGTCGCATCCGGACACGGTGTATGTGGGCAGCGGCGAAGCGGACATGCGTTCGGATATCGCGCACGGCAATGGCATGTACAAGTCGGTCGACGGCGGCAAGCATTGGAGCCACATCGGCCTGGAAGACAGTCGGCAGATCGGCCGCATCCTGATCGATCCGCACAATCCTGATGTCGTGTTTGTCGCGGCGCTTGGCCACGCGTATGGCCCCAATGCCGAGCGCGGCGTATTCCGCTCCACCGATGGCGGCCAGCATT
>DATJMR010000152.1:0-22423 GCA_035508595.1 Dyella sp. | reverse complement strand
AGTTGAATGTTTTATCCATCGGATCCGATAGCGCGGAGTGTTGATGCAGGATCTTCAAATTCAGCTGGTTCGGCCACCAGTCCCGATTGGTTGGAGCGGTCGCGGAATGATTGAAAGGACACTTCGATTCGCTCGGCTTTTTGCCTGCGGCGGTTTCGGAAGTGGGAGTCGTGATGTTGAGGTCTTGGCTCATGGCAGGTTCCCGGCTGCGGAAGGTGGGTAGCTGGCGTCGGCTGGCTAAGTAGGCAATCTACGCCCGTGTGCTTGGCAGGTGAATTACATTGTTCCAATCACTTCCATAGGCATGAACTATGGGAAGGACAGTCCTTCACTCGACCAGTTCCAGCGCGGTACGCCGTGCCGCTTCGCGAACGTCGTTGCGCAACGAGTCGTCGTCGAAGGAGCGCGCCAACACCATGCCGCCCACGCACAAGGCAGCGAGAGCCAGGCCGCGTTCGCGTTTATCGGGAACTGAAACGCTGTTTGAAAACAGCGTGGCCATATGCTCCAGCAGTTCGCGGTAGGCATCCTTTACGCGTTTGCTGGCGCGCGATACGTCAGATGGCAGGGCGATCATCGGGCACTGCGCTTCCAAGTCGTCCAGATGCTTGCGCGACAGATAGGTATTGATCATCTGCCGGGCGCGCTCCTTGCCGCAGCGCGATGGATCGAAGTCGATATCCGGCCAACGCTCGAGGGGATTGAAGGCCAAATGAGAGCGGATCGCTTCAGTAAAGAGCTCTTCCTTGCTGCTGAAATGATTGTAGAAACCCCCGCGCGTAAGGCCGGCGCGCGTCATGATTTCGTCAATGGATACCGCGACGAAGCCGCGCTGATTGAACAGTTCACGCGCGCATTCGACGATGTGCGCGCGAGTGCGTTCCTTGTGTTCATGGGTGTAAGGCATGCGTGGTCTCCAGTGATCACCGCATCGGGCAGCCTGCCATAGATCTAAAAAATGTTCTTGAACATATTTTGTTTCGGTCCAAACTCTCTCGTCTCTTGCGCCAACATCAACATAAGGAGTTTGTGACATGAAGTTGTACTACGCAGAGACGATGAATCCGCGCAAAGCTTGTGCGGTGGCGAAGTACCTGCAGCTGCCCATGGAATACGTTCAGGTGGACTTGAGCAAAGGCGAACACCTCAAGCCCGAATTTCTGGCTTTGAATCCTAACGGCAAGGTGCCTTTGCTGCTGGATGGCGACCTGCGGTTGTGGGAAAGCACGGCAATCATGGTGCACCTGGCCGTCAAAGCCGGCTCCGATCTGTGGCCAAGCGAGCCCACTCAGCAGGTCGAGGTGCTGCGTTGGTTGTCTTGGGACATGGTCCACTTTTCCCGCCATGGCGGCACGTTGTATTTCGAGAATCGGATCAAGCCGGCTTTCGGGCTGGGGGAGCCGAATGCGCAGGCGGTGGAAGAGGCCGGCAAGTTTTACAGGCGTCTTGCCAGCGTGCTCGACGCGCATCTTGCCGAGCGCAAGTATCTTCTCGGCGATCGCCTTACGATTGCGGATTTCGGAGCGGGAACGTTGCTGCCTTGGACGAAGGAAGCGCAGTTACCGTTGGAAGGCTTCACCCATATTGCGCGCTGGCATGAACGGCTGATGGAAATCCCGGCATGGCGCGAGCCATTCCCCGCGCCGATGCCGGTGGCGGCCTGAGCTGAACCATGCTCCCCCCGCGCGTCGCATCGATTCGTCGCCTCGGCTTTCGCCGGGGCGACGAGTTGTCGGTATGAAACGTCGACCTGAGGCAAGCTTTCAAAGCAATGCTTTGAGCCGATACAAGGCCTCAAGCGCCTCGCGCGGCGCCAGCGCATCCGGATCGATATCCTGCAATACGCGCTCGACCGCCGAAGGCTGAGCGGCAAACAATCCCATTTGCGGCGACGGCGCGTGTTCCTTCGATGGTTGTGCGGCGTGCGCATGCATCCCACGTTCCAGCTCTGCCAGGGTCTTTCGCGCATCGGCAATGACCGATTTGGGCAAACCCGCTAAGGCCGCTACTTGCAAACCGAAACTGCGATTGGCCGGGCCTTCTTTCACGGCATGCATAAAGACAAGCTGATCGCCGTATTCGACGGCGTCCAGATGCACGTTGGCGATGCCGGGATATTCGGATGCGAGTTCCGTCAACTCGAAATAGTGCGTGGCGAACAACGTATAAGCCTTGCTGCTTGCAGCCAGATGCACGGCTGCCGCGCGGGCGAGGGCAAGGCCGTCGTAGGTGCTGGTGCCGCGTCCTACTTCATCCATCAACACCAGGCTGTGCGGCGTGGCGTTGTGCAGGATGTTGGCCGTTTCGCTCATTTCCACCATGAAGGTGGATTGACCGCGCGACAGATCGTCGCCGGCACCGATGCGCGTGAAAATGCGATCGATCAGCCCGATCGCCGCGCGCGACGCCGGCACATAGCTGCCGATATGCGCCAGCAACACGATCAGCGCGTTTTGGCGCATGTACGTCGATTTACCGCCCATGTTGGGACCGGTTATCACCAGCATGCGGCGATTGTCGTCAAGCGCGAGATCGTTCGGCTCGAACGGTTCCTCGCGCACCTTTTCGACGACGGGATGGCGGCCGCGCTCGATCAGGATGCCGGGAACGTCGGTGAGTTCCGGTGCGTTCCAGTCCAGCGCTTCGGCGCGTTCGGCCAGCGTCGACAGCACATCCAGTTCGGCCATGGATGCGGCTGCGTGTTTCAACGATTCCAGCCACTCGGTCAGCATGTCCAGCAATGCTTCGTACAAGGCGCGCTCGCGCATCAGCGAACGCTCCTTGGCGGAAAGCACTTTGTCTTCGAAGGTTTTGAGTTCTTCGGTGATGTAGCGCTCGGCATTCTTGGTGGTTTGCCGGCGTGTGTAATGCGTGGGTGCCTTGTCCGACTGCGCCTTGCTGATCTCGATGTAGTAACCGTGCACGCGGTTGTAGCCGACTTTGAGCGTGGGGATGCCGCTGGCGGCTTTCTCGCGTTCTTCCAGCTCGACCAGATATTGGTCGGCGTGCGTGGCGAGGCGGCGCAGTTCGTCGAGTTCTGCGTCGTAGCCATCGGCAATGATGCCGCCGTCGCGCAGCAATACCGGTGGTTGCTCGATGATGCAGCGTTTGAGCAATTGGGCCGTGGCGGCGTGATCGCCGATACCTTCGACAAGATCGTGCAGGAGTGGGCTGTCGAGCGCCGCAATCGTTTCGCGTAAAGCGGGCGCTGCCGCCAAGCCATCGCGAAGCGTGGAAAGATCACGTGGACGGGCCGAGCGCAAGGCGACACGCGCAAGAATGCGCTCCAGATCGCCGATGCCGCGCAGCTGCTCGCGCAACGCCTCGTAGCGGCGCGTTTCGATGAGTGAACCAATGGCCTGGTGTCGGCGTCGCAGCGTGTCGCGCGAGCGCAGCGGGCGATTGAGCCAACGGCGCATCAGGCGTGCGCCCATCGGCGTTACGGTTTCATCGAGTACGCCCAGTAACGTGTGCTCGACGCGTCCGCTCGGGTGCGTATCCAGTTCCAGGTTGCGGCGCGTAGCGGCATCCAGCGCGATGGTTTCGCTCGCGCTTTCCACGGCCATGCCGGACAGATGCGGTAAAGCGCTCTTCTGCGTTTCTTCGACATAGCCAAGCAGGCAGCCTGCTGCGGCGATGGCGAGCGGCAGGTTGTCGACGCCGAAACCGGAAAGATCGCGCGTGCCGAAGAAACGATTGAGCTCGCGCCGCGCCGCATCGCTGTCGAAATGCCACGGCGGCCGCTTGCGCAGGCCGGGCAGGGCGCTCACGAGCTTGGGCCAGGCGACATCTTCGCCGACCAGCGTTTCGGCGGGTTGCAAGCGCGCCAATTCCGCGGCGAGCGCTTCGGCGTTCGACACTTCGCTCAGCAAAAAGCGGCCGCTCGATAGGTCCACCCATGCCAGTCCGTAGCTGCCGTGCGAGCCCGCCGCGATGGCCAACAGCAGATTGTCGCGACGTTCCTCCAGCAAAGCTGCATCCGTCACCGTGCCCGGCGTGACGATGCGCACCACTTTGCGCTCCACCGGCCCTTTGGCCAGCGCCGGATCGCCGATCTGCTCGCAAATCGCTACCGATTCGCCCAATCGCACCAGCTTGGCCAGATAGTTTTCCACCGCGTGATAAGGCACGCCCGCCATGGGAATCGGTTGCCCCGCCGACTGCCCACGCTGTGTGAGCGTGATGTCGAGCAAGCGCGCCGCCTTGCGTGCATCGTCATAAAACAACTCGTAGAAATCCCCCATGCGGAAGAACAACAGCACGTCTGGATGCGCCGCCTTGGCGGCGAGGTACTGACGCATCAAAGGGGTGTGCAGCGAGAGTTCGTCCTGATTCATGCGGTTAAGGAGCTTCCTTAAGTCTTGGTCTTGGCGTCGTAGCGCGGAGCGAGTACAACAAAAATTTCGCAAGACGCGGAGTTTCGCATGGAGATGTCGTTCGTTCCTACTGATGCCGAGCTGGAGGCGCTGGCGTTGCGCATCGCCGGCGCGATGCAGCAGCACGCGTTGATGTTGGCCTCGGCCGAATCCTGCACGGGCGGTTGGATCGCCAAGGTGCTTACCGATCTGTCTGGAAGCTCGGCCTGGTTCGAAGCAGGCGTGGTCAGCTACAGCAATGAGGCCAAGTCGTCGTTGCTGGGCGTGCGGCCCGAAACGCTTGAGCGTACCGGCGCGGTGAGTGAGGAAACGGCCTTGGAGATGGCTTCCGGCGCGTTGGAACGGCTGCATGCCGATGTGGCCGTGGCGGTGACCGGTATCGCCGGGCCGACGGGTGGTACGCCCCAAAAGCCGGTCGGCACGGTATGGATCGGCTGGCAGCGGCGTGGCAGTGCGGCATACGCCAAGCTTTTCCAATTCGCTGGCGACCGCGACGCCGTGCGGCGCCAGACCGTGGCCAAAGCCCTCGAAGGCGTGCTGGCTACGCTGACGAATTGAGCAGAACTTGACCAGCGGTCCGCCGCTTGACCGATATGGGATACTCCAAAGTCAGCATCCCAGCCCGTGAGACACGCACGCGGCATGATGCTCGCCACGACCACAACGAACAGCGGAATCAAGACGATGGATGACAACAAGCGCAAAGCGCTCGCTTCGGCCCTCGGCCAGATCGAGAAGCAATTCGGCAAGGGCGCGGTGATGCGCCTGGGCGATCGTACCGACGACAACATCGAAACCATTTCCACCGGTTCGTTGGGCCTGGACATCGCGCTGGGCGTGGGCGGTTTGCCGCGCGGACGCGTGGTCGAAATCTACGGTCCGGAATCCTCGGGTAAAACCACGCTCACCTTGCAGGTGATCGCCAGTTGCCAGAAGAACGGCGGCACGGCGGCTTTCGTCGACGCCGAGCACGCACTCGATCCCATCTATGCGCGGAAACTGGGCGTAAACATCGAGGATCTGTTGGTTTCGCAGCCCGATACCGGCGAACAGGCGCTGGAAATTGCCGACATGCTGGTGCGCTCCGGCGCGGTGGATGTCGTGGTGGTGGACTCCGTCGCCGCGCTTACGCCGAAGGCCGAAATCGAAGGCGAAATGGGCGATTCCCACGTAGGTCTGCACGCCCGTCTGATGAGCCAGGCGCTGCGTAAGCTCACCGCCAACATCAAGAAATCCAACTGCCTGGTGATCTTCATCAACCAGATCCGCATGAAGATCGGCGTGATGTTCGGCAACCCCGAAACCACCACCGGCGGCAACGCGCTGAAGTTCTACGCTTCCGTGCGCCTGGACATCCGCCGCATCGGCGCGGTGAAGAAGGGCGAAGAAGTGATCGGTTCGGAAACCCGCGTGAAGGTGGTGAAAAACAAGGTGGCGCCGCCATTCCGCCAAGCCGAATTCGAGATCCTCTACGGCGAGGGTTCTTCGCGCGAGGGCGAAATCATCGAGCTGGGCGTGGCGCAGAACCTCATCGACAAATCCGGCGCGTGGTACAGCTACAAGGGCGATCGCATCGGTCAGGGCAAGGAAAACGTACGCCAGTTCTTGAGGGACAACCCCGCTATCGCCGACGAGGTCGATCGCGAACTGCGTGCGCGCCTGCTGGTAAGCGGCGGCGGTGCCGTGGCTTCTTCCGAAGAAGCGCTGGAAGAAGTCTGACGATGGGTGAGCGGCGGCTGAGAATTCTTCTGGTTGGCGCATCCGGCACATTGGGGCGCGCGGTGCAGACAGAGCTCGGTCAACGTCATGAGGTGATCGCTGCCGGACGTAATTCCGGCAGCATTCGCATGGATCTCACCGATGTTGGAAGCATTCGCGATGGCCTGAAGCAGGCAGGCGAGTTGGATGCCGTGATCAGTACCATGGGCAAAGTCGCGTTCGCGCCGCTGTCGGATTTCAGCGCGGCGCCGTACGGCGAATCCCTGCATACGCTGGGCATCAACGACAAGCTGCTAGGACAGGTGAATCTCGCTTTGGCCGCACGGGACTGCTTGCGCGACGGTGGTTCGATCACGTTGACGACCGGCATTCTTAGCGAGCAGCCCATCGTCGAAGGCACATCCGCGACGCTGGTCAATGGCGCGGTGGAAGGTTTTGTGCGCGCCGCCGCTATCGAGCTGCCGCGCGGGCTACGCATCAACGTGGTCAGTCCCAACGTGTTGACGGAAGCCATGCACGCGTACGCACCGTTCTTCCGCGGCTTCGAACCTGTCAGCGCCGCGCGTGCCGCCTTGGCGTTCAGCCGCAGCGTGGAAGGTGCCCAGACGGGGCAGATTTACAGAGTGTTTTGATCCGTTCCTTTCCGTGAAGGGAGGGGCGTAATCCTTGATGAAGCGTAAGCCGGGCGACAAGACCACCGAAAAAGCCAAGCCCAGTGCCTATAACAAGGCGCTGGGCTTGCTTGCGCGTCGCGAGCATTCCCGGCGCGAATTGCGGCAGAAGTTGGATCGTGGGGGTTATGCCAAAGACGAAGCGGGCGAGGCCTTGGATCGCCTTGGCGAGCAGCACTACCAAGACGACGATCGCTTTGCCGAAGCCTTGATCCGCAACCGTTCCGCCCAGGGATATGGCCCCATGCGTCTACGCGCCGAACTGAAAAGCCACGGTTTGTCCGATGCGCGCATCCGCAGCCTGCTTGAAGCGGCCGATATCGATTGGACCCAATCCGCCGCCGCCCAACTACGTCGCCGATATGGCGCCAAAGGCAGCATGGACCCCGCAGAACGTGTGCGCCGGGCGCAATTCCTCTTGCGTCGAGGCTTTCCCGCCGCCACAGTACGGGATGTAACCCACGCCGATGTGGACGATGCTGCCGACGAAACCCTTTGAGACCCCCGTGCGGGCCTGACGAGGGACGTTGGCGTCGCCGCGTCGTGCCCTTTTCGTCCGATGCCTTGATCTCAATGAAAACCGCTGACATCCGCTCCGCTTTTCTCGACTACTTCCGCACGAAGGACCACGCCATTGTGCCGTCCAGTTCGTTGGTGCCCGCCAACGATCCGACCTTGTTGTTCACCAACTCCGGCATGGTGCAGTTCAAGAACGTATTTCTCGGCAGCGAGAAACTGCCTTATACGCGGGTCGCCGACGTTCAGCGCTGCTTGCGTGCCGGCGGCAAGCACAACGATCTCGACTCGGTGGGTTATACAGCCCGCCACCATACGTTTTTTGAGATGCTGGGCAACTGGTCGTTCGGCGACTACTTCAAGCGCGATGCGATTCGCTATGCGTGGGAGTTGCTGACCGGCGTCTTCAAACTGCCGGCCGAAAAACTGTGGGTGACCGTTTATCACACGGACGACGAAGCCTACGACATCTGGCACAAAGAAATGGGTGTGCCGATCGAACGCATCGTACGTATCGGCGACAACAAAGGCGCACCGTTCGCGTCCGACAATTTTTGGCAGATGGCCGACACCGGTCCGTGCGGACCGTGTTCGGAAATCTTCTACGATCATGGTCCCGACGTTGCAGGCGGCCCGCCGGGCTCGCCCGACGAAGACGGCGATCGCTACATCGAGATCTGGAATCTGGTGTTCATGCAGTTCGATCGCGCGCCCGACGGCACGCTGTCGCCGTTGCCTGCACCGTGCGTCGATACGGGCATGGGCCTGGAGCGTCTTGCTGCCGTGCTGCAGCACGTGCATTCCAATTATGAGATCGATCTATTTCAGCACCTGATCAAGGTCGCTTCGGGACTCACCCAAACGCAGGATCTGGGTAACAAGTCGTTGCGTGTGATCGCCGATCACATTCGCGCGTGTTCGTTCCTGATCGTCGATGGCGTGCTGCCGTCGAACGAAGGACGTGGCTATGTATTGCGTCGAATCATCCGGCGCGCGCTGCGTCACGGCTGGATGCTCGGTGTGCGCGGCGATTTCTTCTGGAAGATGGTGCAGCCGCTGGTCGAGGAAATGGGTGCGGCCTATCCGGAACTTGCCGCCAAGCAATCGTTCGTGGAAGAAGCGCTGCGCACCGAGGAACAACGTTTCGGCGAAACGTTGGAGCATGGCATGCGCGTGTTCGATGAAATTGCCGCCAAGTCGGGCAAAACGATTCCCGGCGAAGATGCGTTCCGGCTCTACGATACCTACGGTTTTCCCGTGGATCTCACCGCGGATATCGCGCGCGAGCGCGGTTTGAATGTGGACATGGCTGGATTCGAACAGTCGATGGAGCAGCAACGCGAACGCGCGCGTGCCGCCAGTCGTTTCGAAGCCAAGGGCCAGATGCCGGCGGAGCTCGCCAGCCAACTCGCGCCGACGGCGTTCCTGGGTTATGAGGCGCTGTCCAGTCGCGCCAGCAAAGTCGTCGGCATCGTGCGCGCCGGCAAACAAGTGAGCCAGCTGGCGGAGGGCGAGGAAGGTCTGGTGATTCTGGATCAGACACCGTTTTATGCGGAGTCGGGCGGGCAAGTCGGCGATATCGGCACGCTGTCGAACGGCGCGGGGCGCTTGGACGTCGCCGACACGATCAAGATGGGCGGCGTGTTCTTTGGTCATGCCGGTCGTTGGCACGGTGCTCAGCCGCTGCGGACAGGCGACGCGATCGATCCGACAGTCGATGCATCGCGCCGTCAAGCCACCGTGCTCAATCACTCTGCAACGCATTTGCTGCATGCGGCATTGCGCGGCTTGTTGGGCGAGCACGTCACGCAGAAGGGCTCGTTGGTCGCGCCCGATCGTCTGCGTTTCGACTTCTCGCATTTCAAGCCGGTCTCGCGCGAGGAATTGGCGAAGATCGAAGCATCGGTAAATGCCGAAGTACGTCGCAACGTGGAAGCGGAAGTGCGCCACATGGCGTATGACGATGCCATCGCATTCGGCGCCATGGCGCTGTTCGGCGAGAAATACGGCGATGAAGTGCGCGTGCTGAAAATGGGCGACTTCTCGACCGAACTGTGCGGTGGCACGCATGTCGGTCGCACGGGCGATATTGGTTTGTTCAAGATTGTGAGCGAATCCGGTGTCGCTTCCGGTGTGCGACGCATCGAAGCGGTTACCGGCGTCGGTGCACTCGCATACGTTGCAGATGAAGAGCGTCGCTTGGGCGAGCTATCGCAATTGTTGTCGACGAGCGGCGACGAGGTTGCGGAGAAGCTGCGTCAGCTGCTTGATCGCCAGAAGAAACTCGAACGCGAATTGGAATCGTTGCGAGCGAAAGCCGCCGGTTCCATGACCGGAGATCTTGCGCAGTCGGCGCGCGATATTGCTGGTATTAAGGTTGTTGCAGCGCGCGTGGAAGGCCTGGACGCCAAAGCGCTGCGCGACGGTGTCGATCAACTCAAACAACAGCTTTCCGACTGTGTCGTCGTATTGGCAGGCGCCATGGAAGGGCGTGTTTCGCTGGTCGCAGGCGTGCATGGGAAGGCGACAGGTCGCATCAAAGCGGGCGACATCGTCGCCCACATTGCGGGGCAGATCGGCGGAAAAGGCGGCGGCCGTCCGGATATGGCCCAAGGCGGCGGTGTGGACAAACCACAATTACCTGACGTTTTGACGGGTACAGTGGAGTGGATCGGAAAGCAGTTGGCCGGTTGACGCGCTGCGTATGGACCACATGTAAAAAATGTGTGTAGATTGCACCTGGCGTTGATGCTCGGCTAGTATCGATCAGATACGGGTGCCGCTGGTTGCAGTGGCGTTGTAGTGTAGATGGCAGGCAGTCTTTCGAGGCCACCTGCTAGGTTGAGAGCCGGGGAAGGCGGTAAGGCCTTTGACGGACGTAAACGTCAGAACTCTGTGTGTTGACTGTGCTCAGGGGTGAGGCAACGGCACGCAGATGGCCTGGAACCACAAGCATTAAATGGAGTAGCAGCTATGTTGATTCTGACCCGTAGGGTCGGTGAAACCCTGATGATCGGCGACGAGGTGACCGTTACCGTTCTCGGCGTAAAAGGCAACCAAGTTCGCATTGGCATTAATGCGCCCAAGAACGTGGCCGTGCATCGCGAAGAAATCTACCAACGCATCAAAGGCGAGAGCGAAAACGAGGGTGGCGGTGGTGCCGCCGGAGAATCGGGCGGGCATTAATTGCCCCTTTACCTTCCGATCACCGGCCGGTATCCTTTCCGGCTACTCGTGATGCCACGGGAACAAAACACGGAGAGATGCCCGAGAGGCCGAAGGGGCTCCCCTGCTAAGGGAGTATAGGGTCAAAAGCCTTATCGAGGGTTCGAATCCCTCTCTCTCCGCCAAATAAAAGAGCGCCCCTTGCGGGCGTTTTTTTATTTGGTGAAGTGAGAAGTGCGATGAGGACCCTGATGGTTCGACACATTCGTCTGGAACGAATGTGGACAGCCGAAGGCTGGCCCCGGAGCGCGACGCGCGCAGGGGTGAGGCCCATGGATGGGCCGAACAATCCCTCTCTCTCCGCCAAATAAAAGAGCGCCCCTTGCGGGCGTTTTTTATTTGGTGAAGTGAGAAGTGCGATGAGGACCTTGATGGTTCGACACATTCGTTTGGAACGAATGCCGACAGCCGAAGGCTGGCCCCGGAGCGCGACGCGCGCAGGGGTGAGGCCCATGAACGGGCCGAACAATCCCTCTCTCTCCGCCAAATAAAAGAGCGCCCCTTGTGGGCGTTTTTTTATTTGGCGATGTGGATCTGGCGATGAGGGGCCTTATCCCTCGCGTATAGGCATACGCCCCACGTAGCTGGCGCGCGGTCGAATCAAACTGCCGCCTTCTTGCTGTTCCAGCGCGTGCGCCAGCCATCCAGCCATGCGACCGGCGGCAAAAATCGCCAAGGCGACGTCGGCGCCCAGTTCATAAGAGGACGCCATGGCTGCCAGCGCAAAATCCAAATTAGGTCGGCGGCCGCATTGCGCCTGCACGGTTTCAACCAGCTGCTGAATGCGAAAGAGATGGGTTGGGGCAGGGCGTGTTGCATGCAATGCATTGAGCAGAACAGTGGCGCGTGGATCGCCGTCGGTATAGAGCGGGTGTCCGAAACCGGGCAGAGCGTCGCCACGACGAAGACGCTCACGTACGCGATCGCCCGCTTTGCGTTCTCGCAGCATGTCGTCAATGAATGCGTGAGCCCGTGCCGCCGCGCCACCGTGATGAGGGCCGGACAATGTGGTTAATCCTGCGCATACGGAGGCATGCAAACTGGCGCCCGTCGATGCGGCGACACGCGTAGCGAACGACGACGCGTTCAGTTCGTGATCCGCGCACAGCACCAATGCGCCGCGCACAAGATTGGACAGCCCTGCTTCGTTCTTGCTCCAACTCGTCGCCATGACATGATGAATGGGTTGCGCGCTGGGTTGTGTGGCGCATAGCAGTGCAGCTGTTTCACGTAGCAACCGCGCGGCGTCGTTGCGCCGATGGAGTGGATCGGTGCTATGCGCATGCGCGGCATCGAGTGCAAGCAAAGGCAGTGCGGCGGTGGTTCGTTCGAGCGGCGGCAGATGAGGTTGCCGAAGCAACATCGTGATTGCTTCGGACCATGGCGATGGCGCTTCGGTTGCGAACGGGTCGTGATCGCCGCAATCCCACAGCAGCCGCGCGGTTTCCTCCAGCGTCGCGCCGCTTTGTGCCAGGTCGATGGCGGATTCGCCGCGGTAATAGTGACCGTGCGATCGAATCAACGAAATGCGTGTTTCCATCACCGGCAAGCCCCACGCCAAGCTATGGGCTGCGCCTTGCGCCGCGCCGCGTCCGGCTTGTTTTCGTTCGATGAGCTGCTCGATATCGCTGGCACTGTATTCCCGGCTGCGCCCATCCGCTCCCGGACGCGAATCGATGCGTCCCCGGCTTACATACGCATACAGCGTCGCGAGGCTGATACCGAGTCGTGTCGCGGCTTCCTGAGCGGAAAGGTAGTCGGTGCGCATGCAGATATATTGATCCTTTTAATCAAGATTGATCAATATGTTTAAGCGTGACAGAGTGCCCGCCACGATCCGGGCGAAGGCGCCCATCACTTACAATGGATCGTTTCGGAGAACCGCAATGACACAGCTTGAATCTGCCGGCAGCCGCTTCCGCGCCGCACTCGTCGCCGAAAAACCGCTGCAGGTGATCGGCGCGATCAACGCCAACCATGCGTTGTTGGCCAAGCGCGCCGGCTATCGCGCAATTTATCTCTCCGGCGGTGGCGTGGCCGCCGGATCGCTGGGCTTGCCGGATCTGGGCATCAATACGCTCGATGACGTGTTGACCGATGTGCGTCGCATCACCGACGTGTGCGATCTGCCGTTGATGGTGGATATCGATACGGGTTTCGGCCCCAGCGCATTCAACATCGCGCGCACGGTGAAAAGTCTGATCAAGTTCGGGGCCGCCGCCTGCCATATCGAAGATCAGGTCGGCGCCAAGCGTTGCGGTCATCGCCCCGGCAAGGAAATCGTATCGGCAAGCGAAATGGCCGATCGCGTCAAAGCCGCCGCGGATGCAAAGACCGATCCTCATTTCTTCTTGATTGCGCGCACGGATGCCATCGCCGTCGAAGGCGTGGACGCCGCTATCGAGCGCGCGCTCGCATGCGTGGAAGCCGGCGCGGATGGCATCTTTGCCGAGGCTGCGTACGACTTGCCCACCTACCAGCGTTTCGTCGATGCCGTGAAGGTGCCCGTGCTGGCCAACATTACGGAGTTCGGCAAGACACCGTTGTTCAGCGTGGACGAACTGCGTACGGCGGGCGTGGGTATCGTGCTGTATCCGTTGTCGGCATTCCGCGCCATGAACAAGGCAGCCGAAACGGTGTACGAGGCCATTCGTCGTGACGGTCATCAACGCAATGTGATCGATATGATGCAAACGCGCGAAGAACTCTACGACCGCATCGGCTATCACGATTACGAAAAGAAGCTCGACACGCTTTTCGCCGGAAAAAAGTAATTCCACCGTTTCTGCAGGTCGCACTTTTCCAGCGACCATGATCGATGTTTCGCACCTGGAGCACTACCGATGAGCGAGCAATCCGCAACCGCCCCCAAGCCGAAGAAATCCGTTGCCCTTTCGGGCGTGACGGCGGGCAACACCGCACTGTGCACGGTCGGCCGCAGTGGCAACGACCTGCATTATCGCGGCTACGACATTCACGACCTGGCTGCCAAGGGCTGCTTCGAAGAAGTGGCGTATCTGCTGGTGCACGGCGTGCTGCCGAACTGGGCCGAATTGAATGCTTATCGCGCCAAGCTCAAGCGCCTGCGTGGATTGCCTGCTCCAGTGAAGAGTGCGCTGGAATTGCTACCCGCATCGACGCACCCCATGGACGTGATGCGCACCGGTTGCTCCGTGTTGGGTACCGTGCTTCCGGAGAAAGAAGACCACAATCCCACCGGCGCGCGTGACATCGCCGACCGCCTGATGGCCAGTTTTGGCTCGATGCTGTTGTATTGGTACCACTTCAGCCACAACGGCAAGCGCATCGAAACGGAAACGGAAGACGAATCGGTTGCGGCGCACTTCCTTCATTTGCTGCACGGCAAGAAGCCGAGCGATCTGCATGCCCAATCTCTGGATCGTTCGCTGGTGTTGTACGCGGAACATGAATTCAATGCGTCCACCTTCACGGCGCGCGTCATCGCCGGAACCGGTTCGGATATGTATTCGGCGATCACCGGTGCCATCGGCGCGCTGCGCGGCCCCAAACACGGCGGCGCGAATGAAGTTGCCATGGACATTATTGCGCGGTATCGCAATGCGGCCGATGCCGAGGCGGATATTCGCGCACGCGTGGAACGCAAGGAAATTATCATCGGTTTCGGCCACCCGGTGTACACGGTGTCCGATCCGCGCAACGTCATCATCAAGGAAATTTCACGCAAACTTTGCGCGGAGGGCGGCAATCCGACGTTGTTCGACGTCTCCGAGCGCATCGAAAAGCTGATGTGGGATCTGAAGAAAATGTTCCCGAACCTCGATTGGTATTCGGCGAGCGCTTATCACATGATGGGTGTGCCAACCGCCATGTTCACGCCGTTGTTTGTGATTGCGCGGACATCCGGCTGGAGTGCGCATGTCATCGAACAGCGGGAAGACGGCAAGATCATTCGCCCAAGCGCCAACTACATCGGGCCGGAAGATCGCACTTATACGCCGATCGAAAAGCGTTGATTGCGCCGCGGTTATAAAAAAAGGGGCTTCAAGCCCCTTTTTTTATCGCTTGCTTAAACCTTGCATGAAAAGTTCATCAAACGAGTCACGAGTGTTGCATCGACGATACATTTTTCCTCTTTGTTGTCGATGCGATGTAACACGCTGTTTTTTTAGCGCAAATGCGTGCTGCGCGCGCGAATAAATAAATGCGCAAATCAACATTGTTCCATTCGTGTTGCACTTCCTGACGAATCGTTAATGGCGTGGCGCTGACGCGACGAGCGCAATGTATTGATTTTTATAGCCGTAGCAGATGCTGTCTTGCATATGTACCGATGGCATGCGGTTTGCTATACCCAAGAGCTGCACAAGCAAAAAGCAGGGGGGTAAATCGCATCCGTTCCGGGAGGAATACATATGCGCAAGACTCTACTTTTCACGGCATTGACGCTAGGCATGGGACTTGCTCTCCCGGCTATGGCTCAGAGCTACCACAACTCCTTCAACGACAATTCCAACCAGGGCAATAACTACAGTACGCACAGCAATTCCAGTACTCACTCCAAGAGTGTCACCACCAGTGGTGACGATCGCAACAACAGTGGCGATGTCTACAGCGACGGCATGGGTACCTCGGCCGCCAACAACGGCGCTACGGCCGTGTCGTCCGTCAGCGATGCCTTCAATGTAAGCAAAGCAGTCGCCAAGACGACGCTCGATGGCTCAGTATCCGACGTCTCGGTATGGGGTATCGGCAACAGCGCAACCGATAACGGTAATGCCAACGGCGGACGCGGCGGAAAAGCCGGCAGAGGCGGATCGGGTGGCGACGCTTATGCGCATAGCGGTCACGCAGGCGGATCGGGCGCAAGTAGCGGTGATGCCGGCTCATTTAGTGGCGCAGCAGGTGCCGGTGCGGAAAGTAACGGCGGCGACGCCACGGCAAGCACCGGTAAACATAATCCAGTCGCTGTCGCAACAGGTGGAAATGGCGGTACGGCCACGGGCGGTACCAACACGGCAGGTGCTTCGACATCGACGTCGGGTTCCGCCTCGTCCATGGGCGGCACCAGCGGCAACGTAGCCAATGCCGGTGGAAACGGCGGCATGGGTGGCACGGGCGGTAACGGTGGCAACGGCGGAACCACCATGGCCGATGCCGGCAGCTTCGATATGTCCAATGCGATGGATAGCACCGCGGCAGCCGCGGCGGGTATCACCACCATTGCGCAGAACAGCGGCGCAGCGGCGTTGATTCAGCAGGGTGTGACGGTCCAAGCCAACCTGAACGTGGGCGGTCATTGATGTGCGACTGATCGACATGGCGGGGCACGCATCGCTCCGCCATGCCGTACGCGTCGGTCGGCAGCGTTTGCTGCCGACCGACACACGGTCGTAAGCGATGCGCCAAACACGATTGGAGTAGTGTCATGGCTCGTTCAAGACCTGCGGTAGGTTTGGTATTGCTGTGCGTATCAGGAGTGGCGCTTGCGGCGAACCCGCCGGGAAGCACGCCCGGCGCTCAGAACAGAAGTAGTCCACCGGCAACACAGCCGGCGACCGTGGACGGTTTCGGTCAGGCGGTAAGCGCCGGCACGCTGCAGCATTTCAGTGGCGGCGGTCTGGTGCAGAACATGCAGTCGCTCACCGGCACTGTCACCGGCAACTCCGCCACGCAAGTCACCACAGGCAGCAATTTGATTTCGGGCGATTCGTTTTCGGGTTCGACCGGCATGCCGACGGTGGTTCAAAACACCGGCAATAACGTGCTGATTCAAACTGGCGTGATCGTCAATGTGCAGATGAAGCCATGAAGCTTCTGCTGCCAGCGCTTGCCGTCTTTCTGGTGGCGCTCGTGCCAACGCACGGTTCGCGTGCCGCCACGATGGCGCTCAACGACAATGCGGGGCAAACCTACCGCTTGCAGATCGCCACGCTGAAGGAAGTGAAGTACCGCAACACCATTCACCAGAAATACGACTTCAGTTGCGGCTCGGCCGCTGTCGCCACATTGCTCACGTACCAATACGACTACCCGGTCAACGAGCAAGTCGTATTCGAGCAGATGTACATCCATGGCGATCGCCAGAAGATCAACAAAGAAGGTTTTTCGCTGCTGGATATCAAGCAATATCTGGCAAGTATCGGTTTTCAAGCCGACGGTTTTCATGCTTCGCTTGCTCAACTGGAGAAGGCGAACCTGCCCGCGATCGTTTTGATCGAAGACCGCGGGTATCACCATTTCGTGGTCGTCAAGGGTATCCGTTACGGGCGAGTGCTGGTTGGCGATCCCGCACGCGGTACCCGAGCGATTCCGCAAGATCGATTTGATCAGTTGTGGAAAAACGGATTGGTGTTTGTCATCCACAACAAGCGCGAACTTGCGCACTTCAACACCGATAGCGATTGGCGCAATGCGCCGCTCGCGCCCCTGGGGGTGGGCGTCGACCGGCGCGGGCTGGACACCATCACGATGCCCAAATATGGACCCGGCGACATATGAGGCGACTTATGAACCGCTCTCGTCTTCCCCTACAAATCATGGGACTTCTCGGTCTCTTTGGATCCGCTGCGGCAGCGCATGCGCATGAAAGCACCGAGGCTCCGCAACCGGATTCCATCGATGGACTTGGCACGCCTGTGTCGTCCGAACGTCTGGACGCCGTACGTGGCGGCTTCGACTTGGGCAATGGCGTGGATGTTTCGTTTGGCATCGAGCGGGCGATTTATGTGGACGGCAATCTGGTGACTTACACCAGCGTCAACATCCCCGATATCGCACACATCACGGCGCAGCAGGCCATGGCATTGGCTGGTGCGCTGAGCACGATCGACGTGCAAGTGGGGCCGGGCAACAGCTCCAATCCGTCTTCGGCGACACAAACGGGTGCGAAATCAAATCCGCAGCAAAGTGCGTTGAACAATGCCGCATCCAACCTTTCGAATTTTTCCGCGGCGCAGGGCGGTTTGGTTATCCCTAGCGTTGGGGGTTCGTCCACAACGATTCCGGGCACCTCGCCTGCTGCCGTACTTGTCAGCAGCGGTCTTGGCGCGTCGCCCATGATCCAGCCGAATGCAGCGACGATCATTCAAAACACGGTGGACAACCAAATCATCACCAGTCTCACCACGCTCAATGTAGCCATCAATACGCTCAATGCCATGCGCGCCTCAGGCATGCAGCAAAGCTTGCAGGCCGCCCAGATCCAGGCGTTGGCGCATTAACGGGGACGCGTGGCGGGTCATCGTTCTTACGGGGAGAACAGAATGAACAAGATGGAACGGCGCTCTAAAGGCGCATGCGGGGCCAAGCCATGGCTTTACGCAACGGGCTGCGCAAGCCTTATGGCTTTCTGCGGTGCCGTCGCCGCGCAAGATGCCTCCAGCGCCGCATCGTCCAGTCAAGACGACAGCTCCTCGCCCGCCATCCGACAGCGGTTGGTGCAGCAGGGTGAACGTATCGAGACCATGCGCAATCAAATCGAAGCGCTGCAACGTCAGCTTGCGCAGCAAGAGGCGGATTACCGGGCATTGCGTCACGCCGTGGGCATGGATGTGCTGGATCGCCAGCGCGGCGGCAATATCGCGGCGGGTGGTGCGAATGCCACGGCATCGCCCATGCCATCGCCGGACAGCTATGCCGATGCGCAGGCGGCACAGCAACAGGGAACGACAACGCCGACGACACCGGTCGGCCAGGCACCGGCGGAGAGCTCGCGGCCTCCCGAAGTGGCGCCGATTTTCCAGCAACCGGGCGTACTGACGCCGAAAAACAAAATCATCGTCGAGCCGACGTATCAATTCGGCTATTCGACTGCCGATCGCGTGGCATTGGTGGGTTATACCGTCATTCCCGCCATTCTCATCGGCCTGATCGATGTGCGTCAGGTGCGAAGCACGACGCAGACGGCGATCCTTACGGCCCGTTATGGCATCACCAATCGCATGGAGTTGGAGGTACGCATTCCATACGTCGACACGCACACGGATACCGTAAGCCGCGAAGTATTGACGGGCTCTGCCGAAGACAATGTTTTCAGTTCCAGTGGCAAGGGGCTTGGCGATATCGAAGCGACCCTTCGATACCAGATCAACAACGGTGGCGCGGACAAGCCTTACTACATCGGCTGGTTCCGCTTCAAATCCCGCACGGGCAAAGATCCTTTCGAGGTGGTCACCGACTGTGTGACGCGCTGCGTGCAAAATCTCACGGGCACGGGTTTGCCTATTCAGCAGCCGACAGGCTCCGGCTTCTACACGTTGCAGCCGGGCGTGACATGGTTGCTGCCATCGGATCCGGTAGTGTTCTTCGGCAATCTCAGTTATCTGTATAACGTCGAACGCCACAATGTGTATGAAAACATCTTGCTGGGCGGCAAACAGTTTCTGGGCAACGTAAAGGCGGGCAACGAGGCCGATATCAGCGTCGGCATGGGCATGGCGCTGAACGACAAAGCGTCGCTCAGTATCGGTTACGACCAGACATTTGTCGGAGACACGCGTGAGTCGGGCGTCAAGCTGCCGGGCTCGACCAAGGTGTGGCTTGGGTCGTTGTTGATCGGCGGCTCGTATCGCTTCAACGATAAGGAAACCTTGAATGTTACGCTGGGCGTCGGCGTGACGCGCGACACTCCGGACGCGACGGTCATTGTTCGCGTGCCGATGATGTTCTGATTTTTTTCCACTGCGATTGCGCGCATCGTCGAACGAGGCGCGCATGCGGGTGCATGTTTGCGATCGCACTATTCGTGTGCAAAAAAATGCCGTGCATTGTACGGCACGTACACGCTTGCGATGTCTAGTATCGAACACTCCTGATCTCTTTGAGAACGCATCTGCGTCTCGGGCTCTTTTCGCTCGGGGCCATGGGAGTATTCGTCATGCGCTTGGTTGCTTCAAATCTTGTTTGCCGATACCTGCTGAGTTCGCTTGTGATGGGTAGTGGCACGGCGTTCGCAGACAACACCGACACCAATGTCTCTCCCGCGCTCGATCGGTTTAGTTTATGGGTGGGCGGTTACGAGGCCGATACCAGCACGACGCTCAGTGCCGGGCTCAACAATCCCAACGTCAAAGGCAGGATCAATCTTCAACGCGATCTAGGCTTTCCATCGCACCAGGTGGTTCCGCACGTACGTTTCGACTTTCTTTTAGGGGAGAGCCAAGGCTTTTCGTTCGATTACTACCGCATCGATCAGTCGCGCACCAAGACGCTCGGCACGGCCATCGGCTTCAATGGGAATACGTACGATGCTTCCGCATCGGTGACCGGGCGCATCAACTTCGATTTCGGCAGCGCCGCTTACAAGTGGTGGTTCGGCCACGCAAGCGATGTGTTCGGCATCGGCGCTGGCGCGGCGTATTACCGAGTCCACGCCGGCATCAGCGGGCAGGCGGCTCTAACCGGTCCATTGCTGGGGCAGGTTTCTACCTACGCTTCTGCCTATACGACGCAAAGCGCCTGGGCACCGGAGCTTCAGCTCGGTTGGCGGCATGCTTTCAGCAACGATCTGCGCATGTACGTGAATGCATCGGGCGTCAAGAAAAACGGCAGCCACCTCGGCGGGCACATTTACGATGCCGCACTGGGCATGGAATGGTTTCCATGGCGTAACGTGGGTTTTGGCGCGGAGTACCACTACACACGTATCGACATCCATCAGCGGCATCGCTATGACAACGATGAGTTGGCGATGCGCATGGATGGGCCTTCGGTGTTCGTGCGTCTGCGTTTCTGAGCGCGGTTCGGTACGCCGCGCTCACGCCCTTGCGCGGCGATTGAACAGGTAGCGCCCGCCGCAGACGAGTAGCACCAGGCCCAATTCCAACATGTGCTTCATCCAGCCGTGTGCATCGAACCACGCGCGCCAGACAGGTTCATGGCTGATCATGCGGCCTGCGGTCCACGCAATCGCACCAGCGCCGGCGTAAACGATGACGGGAAAGCGATCGATCCATTTGAGGATCAAGGTCGATCCCCACACGACGATCGGAATGCTGATCAACAGGCCGATCGCTACCAGCCCCATATGACCCTTCGCGGCACCCGCGATGGCGAGCACGTTGTCCAATCCCATCAACACATCGGCGATCACAATCGTGCGCAGCGCTATCCAAAAGTTGGCGCCGGGCGCGACGGTTGAGTGTTCGTCATGCTCGGGCTTGAGCAATTTCCACGCGATAGGTATCAACAGCAACCCGCCGATCAACATCAGACCTGGCAGCTCAAGCAGATACACAACCAGTACCGTTAGCGCGATGCGTACCCCGATGGCACCGACGGTGCCCCATAGCACCGCGCGTTTTTGCACATCACGAGACAGGTTGCGCGCAGCGAGCGCGATCACGATGGCGTTGTCGCCGGCGAGAACCAGGTCCATCAGGACAATGGTCAGCAAGTCGGCGAGCAGATGCGTGGGGAAGGTCATGGGGATTCCTTGCGCGCCGGACTCAAGCGATGACAACGGACGCGCGCGGGCCCGTTACCACCGCAAAAGTCCCGTTCTTGGCCAGGGCCACCGCGGCAACCGGAGCGATGCGTCGCTCGTGATGACGACTGCCGCGCGGATGCGAGACGCCGCATCCGGAACTACTCCCCTTTGGGATGAATCCGGATTTTCCGCAATGGGTGGCAATGGGGTCAAGTTTCGGCCGCAAAAAGCCGTGAGGGCAGCGCGGCCATGCCCGCCACCTCTTCAACACGGCAGCCGGCTACAATATCCGTTTCCCTTAACCGCGAGACCTCCCCATGAGTGCGCACGACATCCGTTCGGCCAAGCGTCCCGACCCCGATCAACCCATGGTCGACATCGCCAAATACGTCGCCGACTATCAGATCGACTCGGCCGAGGCATACGACACCGCGCGCTACATGCTGCTCGATTCGCTGGCCACTGCGATGATGGCGATGAAGTTTCCCGAATGCGTGAAACACCTGGGCCCGATCGTTCCCGGCGCCACGTTGCCGGGCGGCGCACGCGTGCCAGGGACCAGCCACGAGCTGGATCCGGTGCAGGCAGCCTTCGCTATCGGCACGCAGATTCGTTGGCTCGACTTCAACGACACGTGGCTGGCGGCCGAATGGGGTCATCCGTCCGACAATCTGGGTGCGATCCTTGCTGTCGCCGATTACCTCGGCCGGCAGGCCGAGCGCGAAGGCGGCAAGCCACTGACCGTGCGCGATGTGCTCGCATACGCCATCAAGGCACACGAGATCCAGGGCTGCTACGCGCTACTCAATAGCTTCAATCGCGTGGGGCAGGATCACGTCATCCTGGTGCGTCTGGCTTCCACCGCCGTCGCCACGGCCATGCTGGGCGGCACCAAGGAGCAGATCATCACCGCGGTATCCCACAGCTGGATCGACAATGGCGCACTTCGCACCTATCGCCATGCGCCCAACGCCGGGCCGCGCAAGAGCTGGGCGGCCGGCGATGCATGCCGGCGCGCGGTAACGCATGCGATCAACGCGGTTTATCGCGGGGTCGTGGATTATCCGTCGGCGCTTTCGGCCAAAACTTGGGGTTATTACGACGTGGCGTTCAAGGGCAAGGCGTTCGAATTCGAGCGTCCGTTCGGCAGCTATGTGATGGAGAACGTGCTGTTCAAGATCAGCTTCCCGGCGGAATTCCATGCGCAAACGGCCGTGGAGTGCGCCATGAAGTTGCATGCGCAGGTTGCCGGCAAGGTCGATAGCATCGAGAAGGTAGTGATCGAAACGCAGGAAGCCGGTTGCCGCATCATCGACAAGACCGGTCCGCTGGCCAACTACGCCGATCGCGACCACTGCATCCAGTACATGGTGGCCGTGCCGCTGATCTTCGGCCGCCTTGCCGCCGACGATTACAACGACGACGTGGCTGCCGACCCACGCATCGATGCGCTGCGCGACAAGATGGTGGTTACCGAAAACCCACAATTCACCAAGGATTATTTCGAT
>DATJMR010000151.1:0-18869 GCA_035508595.1 Dyella sp. | reverse complement strand
GAAGAACACCTCACAGCCATTGCCGATCGTGGGTATTACAAGGGCGAAGAAATTCTCGCCTGTGAACAACGCGGCATCACGCCGCTGGTGCCTCGCTCGCAAACGTCCACGAGCGCGGCCGCAGGGCGCTTCGATAAGCGCGACTTTCGCTACGACGCCGCGCGGGACAGCTATGTTTGTCCTGCGAAGAACGAAGCAACGCGGCGCATGACCACCACCGAGGACGGCACGACGGCATATGTCTACTGGTCATCGGCCTGTCCAACGTGCCCAATCCACAGCGCATGCACGACGGCCCGGTATCGGCGCATTCGTCGCTGGGAACACGAAGCCGTACTGGACACGATGCAGCGACGATTGGATCGCTACCCTGACGCCATGCGCGTGCGACGTCAAACCGTCGAGCATGTCTTCGGAACTTTGAAGGCATGGATGGGATCCACACACTTTTTGATGCGAACCTTGCCCATGGTGGCCACCGAGATGAGCTTGCATGTGCTGGCCTACAACATGAAGCGAGTCATGAACATCATCGGTGTTAGGGCGTTGATGCAAGCGATCGTGGCTTGATCATCTTCTCCGCACTTTGTCGATGCGTGCCGCGCCGATTCGTTGCTCGCCGATGCGCTCATTTGTGTTTTCACACAGCCTCGGTCGAAAGCGGAATTGTAACTTCAAGGCTCTAAACGCGCCGATATGAACCTGGCGAACGCTCGCCTACAGACCCATTCACCGATGCCAAAACCAAGAGCGAAGCTCCCGAGTACGTAGGCCATCATTAGGGATTGGCGGTTACTCTCGCTCTGTAAGGCGAGTAGATTTCCGACGAACGATCCAAAGCAAAGCATGCTGCAAATTCTTACCCATTGAAGTGGATCGCGACGCCACCACCCGGAAACACCTCTCTCAAATGACGGAGCTTGGACCGGCGTCAGCTTGTTTGAATGTGCTTGCCACAGCAACAAAGACGGGAACATCAGGCTAGTCAGCAGGCAGGCGTAGATGGCATACCAGTCGGTATTTGTTTTCGAGAGATCGGCTTTCCCGAACAAGCCAGCTCCGCCGAGCAAACTCAGCGCAAACAACACCCCATAGATCGATCGCCACAAGCTCTTCACAGAAGCCACCCCTATCGCCGTCCCTCAGCGATAACAGATTTTCCAACTTCTACGACCGCTTTGGTTCGAACGCGGACATCAGCCTCAGGTTGCTATCAGGCCTATTATCGAGCTTCACCGGTGACAGCATGCTGGATGCAACTAATCAAATGATCTGATGCCTGTACCCCGAACTTACTCTGGCATGCCAAGATCTGCGGAGCCACCGCTGCTAAATTTGGTGGAGTGGATCTTCCCAAGTGGCGACGCATGCAAGTGATATTGCGATACACAAAATAGGGGAAGTGCGAAACGGTCGGATTTTCGTAGAGGTCGTTCAAAATGGATTTCAGGATTGGTGCAGAAGCACCGTTTTCCGGCGGCAACGCGTTAGAAGCTTCTTCTCTGCTTTTGCCGGAATCACGCAGCTCCAGCAGTGCAGATACCTTGGTGAGCTCAAAGCTACAAGGGCCATCCGTGCTGAGCTGAAATTCTGAAGGATCCCATCCAGGCGCAAAGGCCGATGAGTCTTGGCCGATCGCCATAAATGACACACACATGGTGGTGATCGCTACGATCATCAACTTAAACATATCCTTCCTCATATCTAAATTCATCGCTGCGAGCCATGTCCGCTTTGGGGCGCGGATTCCGCCGGTCGGAAGCGGACATTACCTTAGCGGCCAAACCGCCCCCAAAATCCACCAATAGCTAACGCAACTCCGGAGCATAAAAACGTCATAAATGTTCCGAAGGAGGAGATGCATCCAAATGATCTGGTTCTGGCGTAATGGCAGGCATCGACCCTCTCAGAAAGCATTGGTATCCCGTAAAAATATGTGATGAGGCCAGCGACTAACAGGACAGCACATGTCCAACTGAGAAACGCCACTGGATTCTTCATAGCTCCCTCATCCTTAGTCGATCCATTTTTCAATGTTCGTTTTGGTTTGCGGATTCAGCCGCTCGAAAGCGGACACTGCCTACGTCAGAGCCTTGGCCATGACGAAGGTCTTCTCCCCACGAAAATCCCTGGTTTCAATGGTCTCGTAGCCTAACCTTGCGTAATACGCCTCGTGGTCGTGCGTGCAAAGGTGCAGTGTTTTGTTGCCCGCCGTTGAAGCGGCGTTTTCGATCGCGCGGATGAGCAATGAGGCGATGCCACGAGATCGGTGCTCGGGCTTGACGTATACGCCTGCAAGCCATGGTGTCCGGGCAATATCCGGAAAAAGGCGAGTCTTTTCCTGCAGCGTTGCGGCCCCAAGCAGGGAGCCCGATTCAATCGCAATAAGCGTTTTAGGCATGACATCCGCATCCGCCGGCGACGCGTAGATATCAACCAAACGCGCTTCGATCTCGGTCAGTGTTTCTTCCGGGTCTATATAGCCCCACGTATCGAAATAGATTTTCGCCAGTTCGGGTACGTATTCGGTGTGTTTTCTCAGAGTGGCTACTTTCATACATTGGTATTTTTCAAGTCATTCAAAGCGGACCTTACGATGGCCCAGTGTACCTACCGTGGCCCTGCGCCACATCTACAGACGGCAGCAGGGCGACGAGGTTTGAGAGGGTTACCAGACCTGCACGCGATCCTTGGCGTCGCGCCACATCGGTTGACCGGGTTTGACATCGAAGGCTTCGTAGAAGTCCGGGATGTTCGATAGCGGCCCGTTTACACGCCACTTGGCCGGGGCGTGCACGTCGCTGAGCAACTGGTCGCGCAGCATGCCCTCGCGTTCCTCGAAAATCCACGACAGCGCGTAGCCGAGGAAAAAGCGCTGCAGCGGCGTGTAGCCGGCGATTTTGACGCCCGATTTGTATTCCTCGGTCTGCTTGAACGCATCCAGTCCGATCAGGACGCCGCCCAGGTCGGCCATGTTCTCGCCGAGGCTGGCGCTGCCGTTGATGTGCAGGCCGGGCAGCGGTTCGTAGGCATCGAACTGTTTCACCAGCACGTTGGCGCGCTGGGTAAACTTCTGCGCGTCTTCATTTGTCCACCAGTCGGCAAGGTTGCCCTTGGCGTCGAACTGGCGACCCTGATCGTCGAAGCCGTGGGTGATCTCATGGCCGATGGTCGAGGCGGCAGCGTAGCCGTACACAACGGCGTCATCCACTTGATCGTCGGTGAAGCCGGGGATCATGAACTGCGCGGCCGGAAGCACGATCTCGTTGTTCGATGGGTTGTAGTAGGCGTTGTAGGTCTGCGGCGTCATGCCCCATTCGCTACGGTCGACCGGCTTGCCGAACTTTGACACATGGTCGTTGAAGGTCCAGCGCCGCGCATTCATCTCGTTCTGCACCCAAGAGTCGCGGCCGATCTGCAGCGCGGAATAGTCTTTCCACTTGTCCGGATAGCCCACCTTTTTGGTTACCGCGGCGAGTTTCTCCAGCGCCTTGGCCTTGGTGGCAGGGCTCATCCAGTCCAGCTTCTTGATGCGTTCGCCGTAGGCGGTGCGGATCGCTTCGACCAGGGCGTTGTAGCGCTGTTTGGTCTTCTCGGGAAAATAGTTCTGCACATAGATGCGGCCGAGGATCATGCCGGTCGCGCGGTTCTCCGCGCGCAGCGCACGCTTCCAGCGCGGCTGCTGCTCCTGCTGACCGGTGAGCACGCGCCCGTAGAAATCGAAATGCTCGTCGTCGAAGGGTTTGCTGAGCGTTGAGGCGTACGCGTCGAGGAGATGCACGCGCAGGTAGTCGCGCAGCACCGGCACCGGCGTCTGGGCGAGCAGCTTCTGCAGCCCGCTGAAGAACTCGGGCTGGCCGACGATGACGTAAGACGGATCCAGCTTCCACGCCTGCAACTGCCGGCTCCACGCAATGCCGGGCGTGTAATGGCGGCTGAGGTCGGCGGGCGCCATCTTGTTGTAGTTTTTCTGTGGGTCGCGCAGGTCCGCCAGCGGACGCGACACTTTGGCCAGTGCGGTCTCGAAGGTCATCACCGCGCTGGCGCTGGCGTTTGCCGCGGCATCGCCCTCGCCCAACAGCTTGAACATGCGCTGCAGATGCACGACATAGGCCGCACGCACCTTGGCTACGCCGGCTTCGGTATTGAAGTAGTAGTCGCGATCGGGCAAGCCGAGGCCGCCCTGACTGAGATGAACCGCCATCACGTCACTCTGCTTCTCGTCCTGCTGCACGTCGAAGTCGAACAAGGCGTCGACGCCCAACGGCTGCAGCGCGAAGGTTTCGTCGATGGCGCCGGGCACGTCCTTGATGGCATCGATGCGGTCGAGCTCGGGTTTCAGCTGCGCCAGGCCTCGGCGCTCGGCCAGGTCATCATCCATCGCCACGCTCCAGAAATCACCGATCTTTTGCTCGTCACTGCCCGGCGCAGCATCCTTCTTCGCGGCGGCGTCCTCGCTGATTTTGCGCAGCTTCGCATACAGATCCTCTTGCACCAGCTCGCCGATACCCCAGGTGGCTTCGGAGGCGGGGATGGTGTTTTTCTTGAGCCACGCACCGTTGGCATAGCTGAAGAAATCGTCGCCGGGACTCACCGAACGGTCGACATTCGCGGCGACCACATCCGCCTTTGCCACGGGAATCGCCGCCGCCGTCGCGGCGCGCGCCAGAGCGGTGGAGGCCGCAGGCGTGGCCGTGTTCGATGCTGGCGGCGTGGCGTTGTTGCAACCGCCAACGGCAATGGCGCCGCACGCGGCCAGCAGGCAACAGGTCAGGCGAAGGGATTTCGCTTTCATGCGCAAAGCTCCGAAAGGATGTCGGCGTATGCTAGCGGATCGGGAGCGGCTGATCGGGTTACGCGGTGCGACTTCTGGCGTTGATTGACGACCTTCTCGAGGCCATCACCTCCCTCGCACTTGACGCCGGTTTCGGGTCGGAACGCGCACATGATCCTTGCGCTGCCGCCAGAACATTCCCATGCCCTGCCCCGACCGATGCGGCCGGGAGCCGCATCGGTCTAGCAAGATCGAGTTGATCATCAAGCCTAATAAAGCGCGTTGTTCTGCCTGCACCCAAACACTCCGGCATAGCCGCCGTTGTCGTTGGGATGTATCAACATCTTCATCAAATTGGGGTGGCCGGTTAGCGTGATGTTTATCGTTTGCCCGTCACCCACGGTGACAAACTTGTCGAGGATGTCGCCGAAGCTCGTGGTGTAGTGATCAATCGATGTGGTTTGGACTATCGTTTGGCCGCCATCGGCATATTCCTTGCTGACATTTAGCTCCGCGTTGTCGATGTTGCCGGACATGGTGGTGAAGAGGTAATACTTGCCCGGTTTCATCTGAGCGAATTGAAACTGGCCTTTGCTGTTCGTCGTTGCCGTCATGGTTGCGGCCATGAAACGCGGGTCGGCATCTACTTTGTCGCGGCCTTGCTTCGCGCCATGCACAAGCTTCACAAAATCTTCGAGATAGGGCGAATCGGGAAACAGAAGTATTTTTTGATTGGACGCCAAGGCCAAAGCGCCACCCTCACCGTGAGAGGTATGTCTTACGCAGGCCGTTCCTGTAATGGTGGAATGGCCGGGTTGCAGAGCCGCTTTTGCGGAGGCCTCGTCGAACACCTCCGAGGGCTTTAGAACATTCATTCCCTGCGCTTCCGACGACGCATCGGTTCTCCCTCCCGCGGAACCTGAAGGCGATGCCACGCCATTGGCCTGATCACCCGGCGGTGCGGTTCGGCTGAAGTCTGAGTCGCTTCGCAAGGAGCTGGCGACGGATTCGAGCACCGCGCACAATTTCTTCTTCGCATCGGCTGGATCGGCAGCAAGTCCCGGCTGGACATAACTGATGACCAAAACATGCTGACCCGACTGATCGGCGATGTAGTGAGAAATGTACTTTGGATTTCCCAGCACCCTGGACGGGCCGGCATCCAAGGTCGCCGTCTGATTGTTTGGAAACGTCGAATATATTTCGAGCCCTTGGCCCTTAAGGTTGTCGCTAAGCAGCTGTATCGCCTGCATGGGCTTCAGGCCCGGTATGTGTTGGTCCGCAAGAAACTTCAGACCGGCCTGAACACTCCCCTGCGTCTTGAAGCTTGCCTCACAACTTGTGTCCGCCTGAGCCGCCCTACCCCATCCGAAACACATCACGCCACACAACAACAAGCGATAGACGATATTTTTGGCCATAGCCCCCTTCCTCTCCCTGATTTCTATTGCACCGAGATGGCGCGCAAACGCAGTAAAACGAAATAACTGATACGGTCAGGCGCCCATCGGTTGCAAATATCCGCTACGCGGCCCTTCAACCTAGCGTTGAATGTCCGCCTCGCGCCAAAGCGTGCACGGGTCGATAAATCGTCTTATGGCTGAACGGCGAAGCCGGCCTTTCTGAGTGCGCCTTTCGGGTCGGCGATCGCTGCAGCGCGCACCTTCTCCAGATCCGGGTCCGCGACATGCGGAGTGGCGGTTTTCAGTGCCAGGGCGTACGCCGTTTCGAGGGCCGTCGCGCCCGAGACGGATACATCGGGTGCGACACCTACTCCTTCCCAGTTCGACTTTGTAACGGGGTTGGAGACGAGCTTGGTGGGAATGAATACTTCGAAATGGTTGCCGAGCGCATGATCAAATCCCGGATTGGCGCCACCTGCCGTCGTTTCGCCAACGAGCGTCGCACGCTTCAAAACTTTCAGGTCGTACGCGCATTCCTCGCCGGCGGAAAAGGTGCGGCTATCGGTCAGTACAAAAAGGGGTTTGCCGATAAAACGCGGCGCCGGCGTGTAAAGACTTGTGTAACCGTTCTCTACGCTAACCTTGCCGTGGGATCGTTCGCTGACAGACCTCAGCGCCTGCTGGTCTGTAAAAAAATAAGCCAGCAGATCATCCAGCATAGCGGTGCTTCCGCCTTGGTTATGCCGCAGGTCAATGATGATGGCGTCGCTGCCGTGCAGTAACCACATTGCTGCGGCCACGATGTCGGTTGATTCCGGATCGTTGGAAAAGTAGGACAGCTTGAAATAGCCGATATTGCCGGGTAAACGCGAAACGCTGTGAATGCCCATTGCATCGGCTTCTTCGGTTTCATGCTCTCGAATGATTTCGGATTGGTCCGGATCGGCTGCGCTTTCGGCCTCGGCAAGGGGTGAGTAGTGAACCCTGAAGTGCTTGTCGTTTCCAATGGTTCTCAAATCGTCCGTCAGCCGCAGCGCCAAGGTTTGTGCGTTGTCGATCCGCACGTACTCGGCTTCGTGGGCCTTTAGGTAGGCCTGCATCACTTTCGCCTTGTCCGGAAACACGTAGTCATCGAGCGCGCCGACAAGTGCCCGGACCACATTTCGCGTGATAGCAGGTTTGACGGCGGCGGGCGGGGATTGGGCGAAAGCCAGGGAAATCGGGAGCAAACAGCCGAGCAGCCAGAAGCGTTGCATCCATTCACCTCAGTAACGACGTTATTCTCGGTAGAATATCCACTTCACATATCAAAATATTGATATACGGCTAGATTTGTGTTTTTAATCTAAAATTAGCGAATCATACGGGGGAAACTAATGAAAAGTGCCGTCGTCGACGATATCGACCGCAAAATACTCGGCGCGCTGCGTACACAGGGCCGCATAAGCTTTCGCGAGTTAGGAGTGCTTGCGAGTTTGAGTCCTAACGCCACGGCCGAACGCGTGGCGCGACTGCGGGAACGCGGCGTTATCACAGGCTTCACGGCGCAGATATCACCCGAAGCCATGGGATTGGCGCTTCAAGCCTTTATCGATCTGAAACTGCTACCGGGCGCAAGCATGGAGACTTTCGAAAAAGCGCTTTGCCGCATCGATGCCGTGCAAGACGCCGCATCGGTCACTGGATTGTTCGACGTAAGGTTGCGCGTTGCATGTAAAGACCCGGAACACCTCGGACAGCTCATTGAGAAACTCCGTTCCGTTGCCGGTGTTCAAGAGACAAGCAGCACAGTGATCTGCAGATCACTTCATCTGACCACGCGCAGTAAGTCGTAGAGCAAAGTCTGCCCGATTCAGAAACAAAGCTTTCCAACAACAGCGATACAACCCTAGCCGTTGTTGCGAACCCGTAGCGCGTTCAGGACCAGCGAGAACGCCGGCGACGGGTGCCGGCGACTGGGATAGTAGAGATGGAAGCCGGGAAACGGCGGACACCAGTCCTCCAACACGCGCACCAGGCGGCCTTCTTCCATGTGCGGCGCAAATTCCCCTTCAGGCAGGAAGGCAATGCCCATTCCATCGAGTGCGGTTTCGACAATGTGCGGTGTCGTATTGATTGTCACCTGTCCCTCGACGCGGACTTCGAGTTCGCGTCCGCGGCGTTCGAATTCCCACGCATAGAGACCGCCGCCACCCTGCCGCTGATTGATGCAACGATGCTGCATTAAATCCCCAGGCGTTTTCGGCGGCGAATGCTTTGCAAAGTAGGCAGGCGAAGCGACGGCAGCCATTCGCACTTTCGGTCCGATCGGTACGGCGATCATGTCCTTGTGCACGGCTTCGCCCAATCGCACGCCGGCATCGAAGCGATCCGCGACGATGTCGCGCAGCGCGTAGCTCACATCGAACTCGACGTTGATGTCGGGATAATCGCGCAGCAACGGTGCCAGCTTGGGCCAGATCGTCGTGCGCAATACATGGTCGGCACAGGTGATGCGCACGGTGCCGGCAGGTTGGTCGCGTATGGCCGTCAGCGCGTCCAACTCGGCTTCGATCTCTTCGAAGCGCTGCCCGATGGCTTGCGCCAGACGCTCGCCCGCATCGGTCGGGGAAACGCTACGCGTGGTTCTGGTCAGCAGACGAATATTGAGGCGCTCTTCCAGTGCACGGATCGTCTGGCTGAGTGCCGATTGGGTGACCCCCATGACGGCGGCCGCCCGCGTGAAGCTGCCCTCCCGCACCACCGTGACGAAGGCGAGCAAGTCGTTGAGATTGCGCTTGGCCATAATCCGTCCTCATGATTATTCATTAGTCTGGCTAATATCATTTTTAAGCTTTCATTAGCTAGTCAATGGCTCGCGCGCCCGCAAGAATGCCTGGCATGAAAACGACGTGCCCAATGTCCTCGAACCATGGCGAGCATCAGGTACCGGCCAGCCGACCCAAGAATCCCGTTTTCATAACGGGTGCCGGCAACGCTGGCCTTCCAGCTCGGGTCGATCTGATTCTTCGGCCGCGTTGACGGCGCTCTTTGGCAGCGACTTCCAGTAAGCCGGCACACGCGGGTCGCTCGGCGCCCGGCTCTGTCAGTAGTCATACCTTCTTTATTTTTATGAGCCCAACTTCTCAACCCACGAATCCGGTTTCATCGATGCGCCTCCGGCATGGGGCGGCGTGGTCGCGCTGGCGCTAGCTGCCTTCGCCGATCGCAGCGGACTGGCACATCAGTGAGGGATTCGCGCCGAACCACGCAAGCATGTTGAAGACATCCGAAGGAGATCACTCATGAAAGGCACCGTATTGCATGGCCCAGGCGATATACGTTTTGAAGATGTTCCGGAGCCAAAGATCGAAAAGCCTACCGACGCGATCATTCGCATCGTCGCCACCTGCGTATGTGGCTCGGACCTGTGGCCCTACCGCGGCATCTCGCAGAACAGCGGCCCCACACGTATGGGCCATGAGTATTGCGGTTACGTCGAGGATGTGGGCAGTGCCGTCACGGCGATCAAGAAGGGACAGTTCGTCGTGGGCTCCTTTGCCACGTCGGACAACACATGCCCTACGTGCCGCATCGGCTACCAATCCTCCTGCGTGCAGCGCGAATTCGTCGGCCAGGCACAGTCGCCCTATCTGCGCGTTGCGCATGCCGATGGCACCTTGGTCCCCACGCGCGAAGCGCCAGACGCTTCGATGATCCCTAGCCTGCTCGCCTCCTCCGATGTACTGGGCACCGGCTGGTACGCCGCCGACGCGGCCAACGTGAAACCGGGTGTCACCGCCGTGGTTGTGGGCGATGGCGCGGTTGGCTTGCTGGCCACGCTATCGGCAAAACAGATGGGTGCCGAACGCATTATTGTCATGAGCCGCAATCCTGCGAGGCAAACATTGGCGCGTGCTTTGGGTGCCACCGACATCGTGGCAGAGCGCGGTGAGGAAGGCGTGGCGAAGATCCTCCAGATGACTCGCGGCATCGGCGCCGACAGCGTGCTCGAATGTGTGGGCACCGGCGAATCGATACATCAAGCGATGCGCGTTACGCGCAAAGGTGGCCATATGTCCTTTGTCGGCGTGCCGCACGGTGTGGAGATCGAAGGCCAGTCGCTGTTCTTCTCCCATATTCATCTGGAAGGCGGACCGGCGCCCGTGCGCCGTTATCTGCCTGACTTGATCGATCTCATACTCGATCAAAAGATCGATCCCTCGGCGGTATTCGACCTCGTTGTCCCGCTCGAACAGGTTGCCGAGGGCTATAAGGCCATGGACGAACGTCGCGCGATCAAGGCGCTATTGCAGCCATGAAGATGCTCAGCGGAAAGATCGAGCGGCGGGCTACCTGTTTAACTTTAAGTTGGATGCGTCATTCTTCGCTTTGATCTAATCGGTCATCGATCGTGACGTGTCACTGGGGACGTTCTGTTTTCTCTGGAGAACATGTATGCATTTCATTCGCAGTGGTACGCAGCCCTCGATAAAAGGGCCGGCCGAGTGGTTTACCGGCAACGTGCGTATCGATCCGTTCTTCAACGCGCCGGCACCCGCGCGCGTCGGTTGCGCCAGTGTGACTTTCGAACCGGGCGCTCGCTCGGCATGGCACACTCACCCGTTGGGCCAGATTTTGATCGTAACGGCCGGTTGCGGCTGGACGCAGTGCGAAGGCAGTGCGGTGGAAGTGCTCCGCGCCGGCGATGTGATCTGGTGTCCACCCGGGCATCGTCATTGGCACGGCGCAACGCCAACGACTTCGATGACGCACATTGCCGTTCAGGAGTCCCTCGATGGCGCGGCTGTCGATTGGATGGAACACGTTACCGACGAACAATATCTTTCCGCTCAAGGAGCAATGCGATGAATCGCGACAACAAGCCCAATGCAGGTCCGTACGCCGATATCGCGCCTGCGCTCAACGACTACACCCGCCAAGTCTTGTTCGGACAAGTGTGGGAACGCACCGAACTCCCCAAGCGCGACCGCAGCCTTATTACGGTCGCCACGCTGGTGGCGCTATATCGTTTCAATGAGTTGCCGTTTCATTTGAAGTACGCGCTGCAGAACGGCGTGACGAAGGAAGAGTTGATCGAACTTATAACGCATCTGGCGTTTTATGCAGGCTGGCCCTGCGCCAATACCGCCATCGAGGCAGCTCGAAAAGCATTCGCGGATACCGAGTAGCGTGTGAGCCCACGATTGCGTGGACAACGGTTTGTATCCCTCGTGGCGCAAGGTGCAAACTGCGCTGCCCGCGATAACACCGGCTGATCGTTCGGCCCCACCCTTCGTAGGGCTGAAAGCGCGCCGTGGCAGCCGTCAAGTTATCCACTGCTGCAGCGCCGTTTGGCACGCCGGATCGCATTTACGCTCGATCCGGATACGCTGGCCTAGGCGGCTTCTCGTGCGGCGGGTTTGGATTTTCGCCAAGGTGAGCGCGCAGCGTCCCATGCTTTCATGCCGCGCAGTGCCATGCCGGCCATGGAGGGCAATAAACGAGGCTGCATGAGATCAGGATCGAACGCACTCATGCGACGGGCATTCTCTCGGTAACAGTCTTCGACGAACCGTTGAAACGAGAAATCCTCCAGGAATATGCTCGTCTGAGTCACCGCAAAGTCCTTGCCGTCGTTGGATTCCTGCCCGCGCTTGACCATGCCCATGAGTCGACCGCCCGCGCGTCCGTAGAAGCGTAGTGACTTCAGCGCACGCCTTAGGGGCCCCAATCCGCGCTGCTTTTCGCGCCATGCCATGTAGTTGATGAAGAACACGATGTGCCGTGTTTCCTCGAACATCAGCATGTCGAAGATGTCGAACAGGCCGTCAGGCAAGAATTCCGATTGCCGCGCCGTTTTGAATGCGCCAAACCCCAAAAACGAATCGAGGCATTCGCCGAAGCCGAAATCGATAAATGCGGTTTCCAGATCGTCCGGCAAAGTCTCCAACGGCTGCGCGGTTGCATCGATGCCGTATCGTTCGATCATCACGCGGATCAGATCCGCATGTCGGCGTTCTTCAAAGCCCTGCAACGCGATTGCCTCGCGAACGATCGGATCGGCAACATGCGGTGTGAAAGCATCCACGATCGCACCTGCGCGGCGCTCGGTGTGATACACCTCTTGCCAGAACGGCACGCCGCGCAGACGTTCCAAATCGGAATCGCTCAGCGTTGGCCAGGGCAGCGTGTTCGGATCGTAGTCCTGGTAGGTATCCATAAACTGCTTGCAGAAAAGCGCCTTATGCTCGCTGGACCCGGCTTTGATATTTGATTTCATGCGTACTCCTTATAAAAATCTAAGCATGGCGTGGCCATGATGATTGTTATAGCTTCACTCGCAGCATCGCAGTGGGCATGTTCGGCGTTATGGCAACTGCCGAGTTTATTGTCCTTCCCACGATCATGGGCATCGCGTGAATTTCACGATGCCTCTCTTTTAGTGGGCCATGCAACCGGCGATGATCGGTGGATTTCTCACTGTTGATCCCGTGAACGTGTGGTTTACCCGCGCGAAAATCAAACGGCGGATATCATGGACATGCCAAATCCTTGCCGTGGTCATGCTCCGATACACGGCGCTTAGCTCTTTTCGTCGACATCATCGATGGGAGCCGTGGGCTCCCCGAATGCGCTGGTGGCTCCTACATGTGATGCAGCAGGGGCATTTTCGGTGGCTTCACTGTCGGCCTGCTGTTGCCGTTCAAAATCCTGCACCATGCGCTCGGCGAAATCTTTGTAGACGGGTGTCGGGCTGAAAAGCGAAGCGGCTGCGCGGGCTAACAAACATGCGGCCATGATGGGAATCACCATGTCCTGATTGTCGGTCAGCTCCATGGCGATCACGGCCGATGTCAGCGGCGCCCCTGTTACGCCGGACAGATAAGCACTCATTCCCAGAAGCACCACGGATGCTGCAGGCACGCTCGGCAGGAAATGCGCAATGTTGTGACCTAAACCGGCACCCACCGCCAAAGCTGGCGAAAAGATACCGCCGGGAATGCCAGCCCAGTAAGAGACGACATTGGCGAACAACTTGGCAATACCGAACGTCTGCCCTGGCGTGACCGCGGATTCCTGCACGAAAGCGCGCGCTTGATCGTAGCCAGTGCCATACACCGTGTTGTGGGACAGCACGCCTATGATAGCCATGATCAAACCGCAGCTGGCCGCAAACACTACCGGTGCATGAGCGCGAAGACGGCCCAGGAGCGCCAGCGGACCGTGCTGGCTGAGTAGAATCAGCCGTGCAAACAAGCCACCCAGCAACCCACAGATCAAGCCGGTTGCCAACACCGCCAGCCAAGCGTGACCCAACGGCAGGTTGGCCTGCACCACACCGAAATACGCATAGTTGCCCAGGATGCCGAGCGACACTACGCCGCCCACGATGACGGCCGTCAGCAACAAGCCGCTGAATCGGTGCTCGAAGGTGCCTGCCAATTCCTCAATGGCAAAGACGACGCCAGCCAGTGGCGTATTGAATGCCGCCGCGATACCGCACGCGCCACCGGCGAGAATGAAACGCGAAGCGGCTTTGGGATCCGAGAATCCGAATCGTCGGCCTAGCGAGTAAAAAAGGCCCGCACCAACGTGCACGGTGGGGCCTTCGCGACCGATGGAAGCACCTACTGCCAAAGCGATCAGCGTCAAAAGCATCTTGCCGACCGCGATTGGCAACGCCAACATTCGTGCGCGGAAAGTTTCGTCCTCAATGTGCAAGGTAGCGATCACTTGCGGGATACCACTGCCGCGCGTGGCACGAAGGCGCCCTTCGGTGACCCACGCGAGCAATCCAAATACCGCCGGAGTCAGTAACAACGGAATCCAGGTGCCGTAGCTTAGGATGTGTTGAAACAACCGATAGGCCCAATCGCTCGTTTTGGCAAACAAAATGGAGGCCAACGCAACCACGACGGCGCCAACCCAGAGGGCGATGCGGCGACGCCACTGATGCGGCGCGAAAAACGTATGGCCAAGGAGCGCTTGCAAGCGCGGGTTCGAGGAAGCGATCAAGGGGCGGGTCATTGCTCCATTATTGCAGATCGCGAGAATGTGCTCCGACGCACCATGCGACGCAAGGATGTGCGCATAGTCGCAAAATCCTACCGATTCTTTCCTCGGCTGAGCCAACGAAAGGCTCTGCGCAATTCCATTTCGGCGTTCTGCGTATAGCAACGGCCATGCGCGAGGACGATCTGTTGCGGGTGCCATGCCAACATCTGGGCCAGACAGAAGCGTGCATCGGCTTTCTGAAAAGTCACGCGCCAATCGAGCGGAGTCTTGCCATCGGGATCCAACACCCCGCCCAGCCGCCCCATCCAACGCAAGAACCGAGGCAGCTTCGCCGCTTCGAAGTTTTCAATCAGATCGGTCAAGATCAGGGTGCGGCTGGCGCAATGAAAGAAGACGAACTCTTGCATGGCCGAACTTCCGCGAAAGCGTAGTTGATCCAGATCGTCTGCCCAGGCGTGCGGTGGGTCGTCAGCAAGATCTGCGTCGAAGTCGACCTGTGCACGTTGACTTGCAGCTCGTTCTCGGACACCCGGCGAAGCCCACGCCATGGCACGCGGGTATCGGTGCTTCCATGCGGCGATGTGGGCATAGTGCAGTTTGTTCGGGGACACCAAGTGCTCCACGGGCCCGAGCCGATCGAGCGCGGCAAATAGCTCAGGATCGGGTGCTGTGGGCGAATGGCACCATAGGCCTCCGCCAGAGAGCTGTACCACAGTCATCCGGGTGGGAAACGATACGCTCAATCCCAGCGGCGCATCCAGGCTCACTAACGGCCCGTCAACAACCCATAAACCCGGTGCTACGAGCTTGAGGGTGTTAAGTGGCGCATAGAGTGTCATGTCGGTCACGATGGATCTCTACTCGTTGTACGGTTGCCGCAAAGTCTTTTGGTTGTCAGACGAACCGGGTCGATGCCGTAGCAGTGGCATCATCGTCGTTCCCTGCACAAAAATAGAGAAAGCCACGACCGCAAAAGCGATCGCAATGATCTCGTCGCGATCGGGAAAGGTCGTGGGCAGCCCCAGTGCCAATGCCAGTGCCAACGCGCCGCGCAGGCCGCCCCAAACCAACATGTGCTGATGCCAACGCTCGACTTGCCATGGGCTTGGAGTGAACAACGCGCAAATGCCGTAGACCGTAGCAGCGCGGCCAAGCACCACCAACACAATGGCCACGACAACTGGCATGAGCAACGTCCAAAACGGGTGCGCCGCGCATTGCACACCGATAAACAAGAAAACAAGCGAGTTGGCGACGAACGCCATGAACTCGAAGACCGCACTTATCGCCTCATTCCCTCTTGGCGTCAGCGCGCTCAAGACCCCGATGTTTCCACAGGCCAGGCCGCTCACAAGGGTTGCCAGGACGCCCGAAAGCTGAAAATTTTCGGCGAGCAGGAAGGAGCCATACGCAGCGACCGTGGCCAACGTCACGTGGAGCAAATGATCCGGAGTGTGTTTGGCCAACAGCAACGCCGCACCACTCACCAACAGGCCGCAAAGCACCGAGCCCATGATAACGACAACGGTGGCGCCGAACGCACCGAAATGCCCCAGGTCTTGTCCGCTGGCGTGCAGGAGCACCACGCTGAATCCGACGGCGGCGGTGCCATCGTTGAACAAGCTTTCAGCCACCAACAGCAACTCCAGCCGACCGCCGACCTTTGCTTCCTTGAAGGCCGCGATCACCGAAACCGGATCGGTCGCAGCGATCAGCATGCCAAACGCCAGAGCGCTGATCCAGCTCCACTTTACTAACCAATGCATACCCGCGGCCGTGATCAAAGCGGCGATGGCTACGCCCACGGTAGCCAAGATAAGAACCATCGGGAGATCGCGTCGCAATGCGCGCCATGACATGTGATAGGCCGTCTCGAACACCAGCGGCGGCAGCAACACCAAAAACAACAAACGCTGCGTGATGGGAAAGTTCGCGTGAAGCGGCAACGAAGCCAGTGCGACGCCCGCAAGCACCAGACCTACGCTATAGGGCAAGCGAAGTCGTGTGGCCACGATCGCAACCACGGCAGTCACAATCAACAAGAAGGCGAACGCGTTGAGATTAAGTTCCATTCGGTTTGAAGTGATCTGGTCAGGGCTCAGCCCAAAGGATACGCGGCACGTATCGCGACACCGACAGCCTGTTCTACCGCCTCCTGAACGCTTTGCTGTTCGCCCAGGGCGGCTGTTCCGCCCAGAGACCCCAGCAACTGATCCGCACGGCGGATCACGCAGTTCCAGGAGATCCAACGCTCAATCTCGGAATACACCACCTCCAAATGGAGTCGACCGATCGTCGCATTGAATTGCGACATGTTTATACCCCCCTCTCATCAAGGGCTTTCACGAAACCGAAAGCCGCCCATCCGCCACAAACTTGGTGATGGGTATTGCGTCTTCCGTTTGGCGCTCTCGCGGTCGCTGAAAGCACCACATCACTCGCCGATCAACCGATAACCGACACCCGACTCGGTGATGACCAAACGCGGCGTACTGGGATCTTCTTCGATTTTCTGCCGCAACTGGCCGATGTAGACGCGCACGAACTGCGTGTCCGTGACGGCGGCGCCCCAGCCGGCGGCCAGCAGTTGCTTGTGCGTAACCACTTGACCGGCGTGCTGGGCAAGTGTGCGCAACAGGTCGTATTCCTTGCGCGTAAGTTTTACCGGCTGACCTAAAAGCGTGACGCTGCGTTGAGCAAAGTTGATATACAGCCCACCCGCCGAAAATGTCGTGGGTTCCGCCTGGCGCCGTTGGCGATAGCGCAGCGCGGCGCGTACGCGCGCTTGCAATTCGCCCATGTGGAACGGCTTGATCACATAGTCGTCGGCGCCCACGTCCAGAGCGGCGATGCGCTCGTTTTCGTCATTACGCGCGGACAGCACGATGATGGGAGCAAACGTCCAACTCCGCAGAGAAACAATCACGTCTTTACCGTCCATATCGGGCAGACCCAGGTCGAGCAAGATGACATCGGGGATCGTATGCGCTATCTGAGTCAACGCATCGCTGCCGGTGCCGCATACCGACACCTGATACCCGGCCGCCGTCAACGAAGGTTTAAGCACCCGCTGAATCGAAGGTTCGTCATCGACCACAAGGACGCTCGGTACGCCGTCATTCATTCGGTGGTCTCCAACGCGGGATGAGCAGGCAGACGAATATCGATCCGTGTGCCCCGATCGTTTGCAACAGGGCTAACCGCCTGGACTGTGCCGCCGAACGACTCGATCAACCCGCGCGTCACCGACAAACCCAATCCGACACCCGATGCCCGATGCCGATCGCTACGGCCACTGAAAAACTTGTCGAATACTCGATCGATATCGCCAGCGGATATGCCAAACCCTTCATCTTCGACACTGAGCAAGAGGTGCGCGCCGTTGGGTTTGATCTTCACCATGATCGTTGAATCGGGCGGTGCGTGCTCAATCGCGTTTTCGATCACGTTCACCAGTGCCTGTTCGATTAGCAGAGGATCCACATAAATGCGCTGACCGGCATTGTCGAAAACGCGCACCAACCGATGCCCGCCAAGTTGACGCTCCAGATGCTTCAGGGATGACGCCATCGCCTCACCCGGGTCGATCAATGCGCAGTTCAATTGCAGGGCACCGGATTCCAGGCGTGTCATCTCCAGCAGGTTAAGCACGTATCGGTTCAGGCGTTCGGACTGATCTTGGATCGTGCCGAGCAGGTCCAAGCGTGTGGCCGCATCGAAATTGCCATCATGCTCCTGCATTGAGGTGGCCGAGGCGAGGATCGTTGCTATCGGCGTCCGCAAGTCGTGTGATAGCGAGGAAAGAAGCGCTGTGCGCAACCCCTCCTTCTCCGCAATGATGCGCGTATCCGCGATCTCGGCCATGAGCCTGGCTCGATCGATGGCCACGGCCCCAAGTTCGAGCAAGGTCCGGATCCAATGCTGGTCAGGCAGTCCAACCGGCTCATTGGGTATTGGCCAGATCACTACCCCGCCAAGCACCCGGTCACCGGTTTGCATGCGTAGCCGTTTGCGTGCTGCGCCGATGTCGTCGACCCAGCCAGGATCCAAGAAGCGCACGTCCTCCGGGCCGATGCAATCGATAGGGAGACGAGATGAGCAAGCGCACATCAGCAGATGGTCTGCATCCACAATCCATATCGCCGCCTGGCATCCAGCGCTTTCCAGATGACACAGCAGACGCTCCGCCGCTGCTTTAGCCTCTATCGCACCCGACAAGTCGCGACTCGCCTCAAATAGCGATGTGATTCGGCGCAGTCCAAGCTTCGCTTCGCGCGCGCGATCGCTCAGGCGTCCTGCGAGTCCGCCGACGAGCAGTGCGCCGATCAGAAACGTCGTGAACGCCAGGATGTCGCCCGGTGCGATCGTCAGCGCAAACCGTGGCGATACGATGAAGAAATTATAGGAAAAGAAAGCCAGCAGCGCCGCGAAGATCGCGGGCCACATGCCGTGTCGGACGCCAACGTAAAGAATGGCGATCAAGAACAATAGCGATAGATTGCGCGCGTCGAGTGTTTCCACCCAGATCAGGCCGACAACCGTTGGCACAAGGGTGGCGAAGAATGCCGCAGCGAAATCCACAATTCCCGGCCGGCGGGGTGTTGCAATCTCCAGCCATGGCGGCATTTCCCTAGCCATGGGTAACAGTATGTTGCCGCGGCTGGCGAGCCATTACTGGAGAGAAAACGAGATAT